>NZ_JAPJZK010000001.1:322916-645833 GCF_026309355.1 Spartinivicinus marinus | reverse complement strand
GCACCCGATGACTGTCCTCGTTATATTGGCCGAGTAATAAAAGATGTGGATTTATCACAACCTACCCCTTTATGGCTAAAAGAAAAATTACGTCGTAGTGGTATTCGTAGTATTGATCCTGTGGTTGATGTGACCAACTATGTGATGTTGGAATTGGGACAGCCAATGCACGGTTTTGACTTGGCAGAATTACACGGTCAAATAATTGTGAGAAAAGCTAAGGCAGAGGAAAAACTTAAATTATTAGATGGCCAGGAAATAACCCTTCAAGATGATATTTTGCTGATTGCTGATGAAAAAGGGCCATTAGCAATGGCAGGAATTATGGGGGGAGAGCACTCTGGGGTTTCAGAAAAAACCAAAGATATTTTCTTGGAAAGTGCTTTTTTTAATCCGATCACTATTGCTGGTAAGGCACGTCGTTATGGTATGCATACCGACTCATCGCATCGCTTTGAACGAGGGGTAGACTATGAGCTACCACGGCTAGCAGCAGAACGTGCTACCGCATTAATTTTAGCAATTTGTGGTGGTCAGCCTGGCCCATTAACAGAGGCGGTTGCACAAGAAAAACTACCTCCACGCCGACAAGTTAAATTGAGAGAAGCAATAATTGAAAGGCTGCTGGGCTTTGGTATGGCGAAGGAAAAGGTTGAAACCATACTAAGTGGGCTTGGGATGCAAGTGGCAGCTGCTGAAGAAAACAGTTGGATAGTAGATGTACCGAGCTATCGTTTTGATATTGAGCGGGAAGAAGACCTGATTGAAGAGCTTGCGCGTGTGTTTGGCTATAACCAACTGCCCACAACAACACCGCAAAGCCAGCAGGTAATGGCACAAATACCAGAGACTAAAACACCACTAAATCAGCAGCGTAAGTTGTTGACAACTTTAGGCTATCAAGAAGTCATTAATTACAGCTTTATTGCTTCAGAGTTGCAGCAGTTGTTTAGTCCAGATTTAAAGCCTCAACCATTGGCTAATCCTATTTCGGCAGACATGGCTGTCATGAGAACCAGCTTATTGCCAAGTTTATTGAGCAATGTGCAATACAACTTAAATAGACAGCAGCCAAGAGTCAGATTATTTGAAACTGGGCAGGTGTTTATCGAAGCAGGTAATGGTTTGACTCAAGAACAAAAAATAGCGGGTGTTGTTTACGGTAGTCTCTTCCCAGAGAGCTGGCACTCTCAAAAACAGTCAGTAGACTTCTATGACCTGAAAGGAGATGTAGAAGCACTGCTTGCCTTAGGTAATGAAGCTGAAGTTGAAATTAAACCTGGTAAGCATACCGCTATGCACCCTGGTCAAACGGCTGCTGTTTATTGTAATGGAAAGCTTGCAGGTCACTTAGGTACATTGCATCCAGAACTACAAGCGAAGTTGGATTTGCCGAATGCTGCCTATTTATTTGAGCTGGACTTAAAGGCAATTAGTGTTGGCAAAGTTACAAGCTTTGTCCCATTGTCTAAATTCCCAGAAGTTAGACGAGACCTGGCGTTTATTGTAAATAGAGCAGTATTAGCCCAAGAGCTTAAGTCAGTAATTGCGGAAAAAGCGGGTGAATGGCTTAAGTCATTGACTTTATTCGACTTATATGAAGGGAAAGGAATTGAACCAGGTCAGAAAAGTGTGGCTTTAGGCTTGACGTTGCAACATCCATCGCGCACTCTTAATGATGAAGAGGTGAACTCAATTATTGATCAAGTAGTCACAGAACTGGAGCAAAAATTTCAGGCAAGTTTGAGGAAGTAGCCAATGGCGGCACTGACGAAAGCAGAAATGGCTGAGCGTCTTTTTGAGGAGCTTGGCCTTAACAAGCGAGAAGCCAAGGATATGGTAGAGTTGTTCTTTGAAGAAATTCGTCATGCCTTGGAATCTAATGAACAAGTTAAATTGTCTGGCTTTGGTAACTTTGACTTAAGAGACAAACGAGAAAGGCCAGGTCGAAACCCAAAAACAGGGGAGGAGATTCCAATATCTGCAAGAAGAGTGGTTACCTTCAGACCAGGACAAAAACTCAAGGCAAGAGTAGAGGCATATGCTGGAACCAAGCATCATCAATGAAGAACTACCAGCGATACCTGGTAAACGCTACTTTACTATTGGTGAAGTAAGTGAGCTGTGCCAGGTGAAGCCCCATGTGCTTCGTTATTGGGAACAAGAGTTTGAACAACTCAAACCCGTAAAGCGGCGAGGTAATCGTCGCTATTACCAGCGTCAAGATGTATTAATGATCCGGCAAATTAGAAGCTTGCTATATGAAAAAGGCTTTACTATTGGTGGGGCTAGAAATCAGCTTGCTGGTGAAGACTCAAAATCAGATCGCACGCAATATAAACAACTTATACGGCAGATGATCGCCGAGCTGGAAGAAGTGCTTGCTGTATTAAAGTCTCGTTAAATCACGACAGGAAATCCGCTTGAACTTCAGCGGATTTCCTGTATCATCACCATTGCTTCAAAGCCTTGAAGCAATTCGGAGTGTAGCGCAGCCTGGTAGCGCACCACAATGGGGTTGTGGGGGTCGGAGGTTCGAATCCTCTCACTCCGACCATTTTTTCTTTCTAGATCAATCACTTACAAGTCTTTGAAATTGAGACTCATTCTCGTCCTGCAATATTCTGCAATAACCTGCAATATAATTTTTAGCAAAAGTCTACTAAACGACAACTGACTTCTATTTATGGGGCAAGTTTTGTTTTAAGTTGGTGTTTGTTTATGGTTTGATCATTACTGAGTTTAACGATCAGAAGAAGGTATTCTTTCTGGTAAGTTGCCTTAGGTTTGCTTTTGGTATTCAAGTTTGAATTATCACTTCATTGCATGCCAGGGTAATGCGTGGCTTCGTTTTGCTTAGCAAAGGGATATTAAACAGCAGAAGTTTTATGTTAAAGTTTTGTGGAATATATTATAAATAATTATCCCATAAAAAATGGGATAATTATATATTGCCTAGCTTCATTTTATCTATCAAACTATTAGTTTAATAAAATCTAATAATCTTTACAAAATTTACATTTTTATTGTTGTTTGTCTTAATAGACCATATATAATTTAATGGCTTTATATTTTCATGTCTTAGTAGTCTGATAGAGTATTTTATTAATATCAGATACCTCAGAGGTAGACTCTGCTGTAAGTATTGATTTATTTTTGGTTTTAAATCTAGTCTACTTAAACTTACATTAACTCTATATTGTTGAGCGGTAAATATAAGTTATGTTGAATTTTAAAAAACTTAGTTTTGTTATTTTAATGGGAGCTTTTCTATTTGGATGTAGCCCTCATCAGTTAAGGAATACGGTAGGTGGCGTCCCTAGCGATACTTACACGATAAAAATTTTTGACTATTCAGGAAACTACATAGGTTCTTCCACTAGGTTTTTTGAGAATATTTTTGATTTATCTCATCATCAAGAAGTTACCTGTGATAAATATAGAGATGCCTACCATTATCAAATTTTAAAAAGCGATAATAGTATTTATAATAAGGGAAGTTGTAGGATGCAGGAAAAATACTAATCAGTCGGGAATAATCAATACTTTTGTGCTATAATCTCTTGCATGAAATACGATGCAAGAAAATTTAGCACAGAAGAGTAGCGCTTAATCCGAAAAAAGGGAGGAGGTATGGTTATTTCAAGTTTACAGTTAAACTCTTTAAAAACTAGCAAATCACACTATTTTTACACAAATAATATTATTCTTTTAGCCAATCCAACCTAAAATCAGCATCAACCATCGTCCACCTTTCTACATGCCCCTGTAAGTAATGCTCTGTCATCTTGTCAGTAGTATGGCCCATTAATGACCGTACTTCGGCTTTAGTTCTACCGTGCTGTTCATAGAGGTGTCCACCTAAAGCCCTGATTTCATGAAAAGTGGGTCTTTGTTGTTGTGGTACGCTGGTAAATAAATCCGTTTTATCTCGGGCTTGAGCAAAGGCATCCGACAAGTATCGTGGGGTGATGGCTGTCCAATGCGCCTTAGCCTCTAGTTGCTTTCTCTGGCGTTGTAGCGGCTTTCGGTGAATGATGAAAGGGGAGAGCACACCACTAGACCTTGCTCGTTGTATAATGGCTTGTAAATCATGGCCAACATGAATGGATAGTCGGGCTGCATCACCATGCTTTTCGGTTTTACTTTGAACTAGGTATAATCTGCCGTCTTTAATATCGGTGAATTTTAGTTGTAATAAGTCTGAGCGTCTTTGTAGCGTGGTCAGAGCCAAGTCCATTGCTATTTGTAACCAGGGTTCTGCAAATTGATAGATGGCTTGGTATTGTTCTACGGTTAATCGACTTCTTTGTTTTTTTATTTTTTCACCTTGCAGGGTAGGCAGGGTGGCTTCTACGGGATTTTCTTTCATCCAGCCTTTAACTACAGCAGTGCGACAGAGTTGATTTAATACAGAGCGGTGTTGTTTATAGGCATCCCCTTTAAAATTAATATCTAAATAATAAGCAATTTTTTGTGTGGATAATTTCGTTAATGCCCAATGGCCGATATCTTTTTCAATTCTATTTAAGCGGTAATTTATCTCGTATAATGAACGCTCCTTTAATTCTTTCTTGGGTAATATTTCTTCTTTAAATTTAAGGATTAAATCTTTGACGGTTTTATTGTCTAAACCCATGACACCACGAATTAACGTTTCATGATTGGGCAATAATATGGCATTCAGCTCTTTAGCTGCTTTAACGGCTTTAGCCTTATCACGCCCTAAATTATGCCAGGTTTTCTTATAAGGGTGTCGATAACGGTAAAGCCCATCAGACTCATAAAGGTTGGGGCAGAGCCCCGGTTTAATTCTACGTCTAGGTGTCATAAAAACCTATCTCACTTAATACCTGCTCCACTAATGGATCACCACTCGTCGATGAGGCAACATCTATATCTACATACCATAATTTACCTTCCTTTCGAGCGCCAGCAAGATCACCACTTCGGCACTGTCGTCGCAATGACCCCATTGAAGGTCCATCACCAAAAGGAAACTTGGTTTTTCTGTAATTTTCCAAGCTAATAAGTCGCATGGTATCTCCTTAAGCAGCCGTTAACTTTTTATTGGGCTTAATTTTTTTCTTCCTTGCTTCCAGCTCACTTCGTAATATTTTAATCTCTCTCGGTGCATCAAAATAGAAACGCACCTGACCACCAATAAGACGAATAAAAAACGTAATGTCATCATCTAACTTTTGATCAAGCTCGTAAGGTACCTCCTTGATAGCTAATTGTTTATACATCACCACTCCTAGCCGGGCCGACTTACGATTAAACCCACCCAGTGAAATTCTGATATCGTTACCAATATTAATGGACTGTCCGTATTTTCGCGTGAGTGCTAGCATAGTGATTCCTTAATGGTTAACCGGTACAACAGGTATATTGTTGAGGGTGTAGGGTGGTTTACATTTGCCGTTAGTCTTTGTTAGTAAATTTTTCCTCAGCTTTTCATACTGTTTAGCTTCTAACTGTATTCTCTCAGGTTTTCGTCCATCCGCCTTGGCTAGTTTGTAATAGCTAATATATTCCCTCATTCTCTCAACAACCTTTCTATTTTCTCTTGATAAATGCATCTGGTTAATTTCCATAAGCCATCTCCTTTATTGTCTCGGGTAGAAACTCATAATTAATTATTTTTTTATATTTGCCTTCCGGTTTAACCTGAATGGCTGAAGGGGTTTTGACTTTATTATTATTTAAATAATCTAAGGCGCTATCACAATTATTCGGGCAGGGTGGTTGATACCCGACACGTTGTACCCACCAGGTTAATGCGCGATGTTTGGGAAAACCGGTATGCTCAAAGCAAACCCATTCATCAAAAAACTCTGTACCACATTGATAAGTGACTTTGACCGAATTGTTTGAAAACGCCTTGCTATGCAGTTGATAAAACACGGCTTCCACTGGATACCATTCGGCCTGCTGCATGGCAGATAAGACTGCTTTATTGCTGGCTGTCGCTTTGTGAGGGTCTTGAGGTGGAAAAATATAACCACAATCTGGGCACTCTGATGCAAAACATGGAATAAATAACTGGCACTTCGGGCATTCCTTAACAGGCATTTCGCCCGGCTCTTTTTTCTTGCCTGCATTCCTAACTTTGATTTGATCAATTGGCCCATGGCGTTCAACGTTACCCCCATAATCCAACACTAAGCAGTTAGCCTTGCCAGTCTCGGGCGATATTCTCAGTCCTCGTCCTAGTATTTGGACATATAACCCAGCGGACTTAGTGGAGCGTAATAATGCAATCAGGTCGGTTCTAGGTGCATCAAAGCCAGTGGTTAAAACACCTTGCGAAATTAAGCAACGTAACCTACCTTGTTTAAAGTACTTAGTAGTTTCATCCCGAAACTTAATGGGTGTCTTACCATGAATAACACTTACGGAGACACCCAATTTTTTTAATTTCTCTTCAATTTCCAAACAGTGATTAACGGATACTCCAAAGATCAACCAGCTTTTTCGGTCTGCGCCTAACTCAATAATTTCAGCCAAAGCCTTATCAGTTAAATCATCTTTATTAACCGCCTTTTCCATATCCTTAGAGGCATAGTCACCGTTCTGGGTCCGTACGCCAGAGAGGTCGATTTTCTGCCGACCGCCTTTGGTAACCAAGGGAGATAAATACCCATCATCAATTAATTGCTGAATATCGGTTTCATAGACAATTTCATCGAATAAGGCATTGTCACCATGAGTCAGTAAGCCCGATTTCATCCGATATGGTGTCGCTGAAAACCCAATCACTTTAATATTGGGATTCATCTTTTTGGCATCGGTAAAAAACTGGCTGTACATGGTGGTGTCTTTATCGGCATTAATTAAGTGGCATTCGTCTACAATGATTAAATTGAATGGCCCTAAATCAAACGCCTTGGAATACACGGATTGGATGCCAGCAAATAACACACTGGCGTCTTTGTCTTTGCGTTTTAAGCTGGCCGAATAAATCCCCATATCCACGTCAGGGGCCAGGGTTTTTAGTTTGCTGTAATTCTGCTCCAGAATTTCCTTAACATGGCTAAGGATTAATATACGCTGGTTAGGAAATTGGTTTAACACCAACTGACACCAAGCCGCTATGACGACTGATTTACCACCACCAGTAGAGATACAAATTAATGGGTTTCCTGTGGCACGATGGAAATAGTCAATTAATGCCTGAATCGCTTCCTGCTGATAAGGTCGGAGTTTCATGCCACCACCTTGGCATCAAAGTATTCTCGAATAGCCTCAACGTTTTTATCTTTTAATAGTGATAAATCAGAAACGGCTCTTAATTCACTACTCTTGTAGTGTTCAGGTGCTTCACCCGTGGTAATGATTTCACCAGTGGCTTTGATAACAAACTGATACCAGTAATCCCCGCTGTCCAGTACCTCTGCCCAGGGATACAACAGGTGTGGGTTAAACATATGACTCTGGCAGCCCCAGCGCTGCTGTTCATCAGTGGGGTTAAGTTGGTAACGTTCACATAGCCATTGACCATTTTCCACTGGGGTAGAATGCATACAGGTACGGCAGTTAACCGGTGGTAATTTCCCTTGATGGCAAACGGCTTGGTGATCACAAAACTTGCACTTAAAAAAGCTTGGGTCTTCGGTAAGCTTGTTTGGTGGTGCCGTTGAAAAAATTACATGACAGGCTTTATCAATAGCTTCTCTGGCATGGGGTTTATCATACTCAACCCGTTCACCATAAAGCTCGTCAGTGTTTTTATTCACGGCAATATAAAAGGCTCGTTCAAACCCGCCAAGATGCATATACACTTGCATTTGGGTGTAATTTTGAGGCTTGGATTCTTTGACTTGTTTCTTTTGTAAGTCTTTAAATGATTTCTCGCTATGGGTTTTCATTTCCACCACATGCGGTGTCTTTGGGGCTTCTGGAAACCCTTGACCAATGCCATCCATACTGCCACCAAAGTGGCCATCACAAGCCACCACTCGATATTGCAAACCGGTCTTCGGGTCGACGGTATGAATTTGTACGCCAATAGCTCTAAGATTTTCAGCAAAGCGTGCTTCGGCTAATTGACCAGTTTCAAATAACCGGAGTACTTGGCCTGAATGATTACTAGGGGTGCACCAATGGAAGTCATACCACAGCGCCCGTTGGCATTCTTTACCAATGATGGAAGCGCCTAAGTGAGCCCGAAAACCACTATCGGCATTTTGTTCATAATGTTTGTAAATGGCATTAACTGTTGTATTGCTGGCGTCAGGAATTTGCATGTATTCACTCCCGGTAACCGAGTGTTGAAAGTGTCGTTTTTAATAAAATTAGTTATGGCAGTTGCAGTAAACTTTTTTCGTCCATAGCAGTCTTAGTAAATGGGTGTATAGTTACCCCTGCGTACCTTGGCATTGCTTCGTTGTTGTACTTTATGACCCAAGCCCGCGTTTACGAAGCAATGCTTTTTTAGTGCCTATTGTTCTGCTTGTTTAATTTCTTTCTCTGTTTTATCAATGGCATCTAGATAGGTTTGAATGTCTTCTGTGATAAGAACAACAGCTATCTCAGGGTTTCCATCACCATCCATTAACTTCAATTCTATTTTTCTTGTTTTTTGAGTCATCATATGTTGCAAAATGTCTTGTAGTTGGGTCTCCATATAAGTATCAATATTTGCTGTTAATAATGATTCCATTTTTGCTTCCTTATTATTGATTAAGTAATTTCCCACCCGCAGGTGGAACTTAATTAAACGGCTATTTTTGCTGCTTGCTCAGACGATGGCGTATTAAATACCGGCTGACCATTTGGACCTCCAATATTCATTGGTTGTTGTGGAGGCTGAGCTACTGGTTGTTGTATTGGCGCTTGGTTTATTTGTGGTTGTGCAGGTGGCTGCTGTTGGATACCTTGTGGCGGCATAGTAGGCACAGCTGTTTGTTGGTAACTGCCCGGTGATGCCGGTTGTTGCATACCAAACTGATAAGCGGCAAAATGCTTAATAATATTTTTATCGCCATACTCTTTATCTTTTTTTATACCCAAAGTTAACACACAGGGCTTTTGTAGCAGTTGATCGGTATCTTGCGCGTCAGGAATACCGATGGCATGGGCAATAGCCGACAGTCGTTGCCGACCTAATTTCTCAGCCATGGTATTTTGATGGGTAATATTCACTACATCAAAAATATTCCGGTTAGCAAACTCGCCTTCAGTAATTAACCATTTGCAGTTAATAAATTGGCCTGTATTTTTGGAGTTGGTTTTAATATCAGCTTCCACCAGCATTGCTATATAATCACCTGCAGGTAATACATCAAAACCGGCATTAGGATCATATTCGCCCGTGTTAAATCCAAAACTTGCCATGGTTACTCTCCTTATACAGAGGGTTGTGGGTTAAGTGCATTGGTAAATGCCTCCCATGAAAGGGGCATTTTTTCGGGTAAATTAAAACGGTTTTTTGCGATATAAGCGGGTTTTTCGACGGTATGAATCAGCCGTTGTCCAGTGGAAATACCTCGGGCTTTTTCTTTACCAAAACCAACATCCGCTTTATTAATATTGACTTGATAATTACAGAACAGTACACAGTCCACTGACTCTTGAACCAAACCACTGGCCTTGTCATTGAGTTTAATTTGGTAACGGTCATAAGAATCGGTTTCAGGACTATCAAAGCGTTTAATATGGGTATGAGCCGTTAAAATATAGGTCATGCCTTTTTGATTACGTAAGGCATCCAGCCAACCTAATATTTCACGCCAATAACGTAAGGCTTCCATATAGCCTTTGCCATAGCCAAAGTCTTCGATACTGTCTTTATTACATTGCTGAGCCGTATGGGCCCAAATTAAGGGCTCTAAATGGTCCAGTGAATCAATAATGACAGTCTGAAAATTATGTTCCTCATTATATAAAGCCGCTAACGCCTGTATGACATCAAAATAGCTTGTGAGCAATGGAAAGGAATTTAGCTCTAATTGACCGGCTCCATCTTCGGTAAATAAAAAGATAGGATTAGGCGCACCAGCAGCAAAGGTAGTTTTACCAATGCCGTGGGTGCCATAAATCAATATCCGTGGGGCCTTAATCCCGTTGGTTTTTGATATGCTGGCTAATGAAATGGCCATGGTTATTGCTCCAAGCGTTCGACGCTGACGCTAGTTCTGGCTGGGGTGGAAATCACTGCATGCGCTGCAACATTGTAGGTCCGACTATCGGTTATCATTAACTCTTTAAAAGCCGTGGTATTCACCTCATATTTCACCCGAAACAGATTATTAAATAAGGTGGGGTTTATGGACTGCGCGACATCAGCTAACTTATTGACATCTACTTTGCGATTAACTTTAGCGTTAGTTTTTAGCTTGAAGTAATGAGTGGATTTACTGCAAGTACCTTCAGGTTTACGGCCAACTAATTCAATCAGTTTATCTTCAATAGCACGACGACTTTTTATTGCTTCTGTTTCTTGTTGTTTGGCAAACTCCCATTGATTAGCCAATTCATCAATCATATTAACGGGTTGTGGTTGTTGGATTGCATGCATGGTTTAACTCCTTGGTTATTTCAGGTTATTAAAATTGGTTTAGTTGTATGCATAGATTACGGACGCCTTCAGAAAAAGCATGGGGTAATCGTCCGCGATACAAAACAAGTGTTGTGCCTGGTATTGGGCAATTATCAGAGTCTGAAATAGTCCTGGTATAGAATTGTGTTTTGCACTCTTTCATTGCATTAACTAAAATCTCTAGAGGTGCTTCTAATAGTTTTTCGTCTGTTAGTTCTGAGCTCATGATAATCATCCTTGTTGGAATCAATTAATTATTCTTCTGCCATCCACTGATCAAAGCGGGCCTGATCGATAATGACGATTTTCGTTCTATCTTTTGCGTAATAAATAATCTTTTGCTGTTGGTTCCACTCAGTCACGAACTTGATGAGTTCTTCTCGACCAATAACCTTGGAACCCGGTTTGAGTCGTATAAAATCAATTTCACAGTCAAGTATTTCCGCTATGGGCAAGCCTTCCCATCGTTTTTCAAGTGCGGGATAGGCATACCACGGTGGTTCCTTACCTTCTGACTTATATTTTTCGATTAGCTGTTTTGCATTACCATCAAAGAACTTGGCTAACACACTGAATCCTGCTAGCACTGGCACAAATAACTTAGTCAGGCAATCCTCAGCTTTTACTTGTTCTAGCTTTTTTAACCTCTCTTTAAGCTCTTTTTCGTTTTGCTTTTTCAAGCATTTCACACAGTGAGTAGACTTTTTGGTTTTAATTTCCTCACCGCATGCACAATAGCGTTGAATATTATTAGTGATCAGTTGATGCATTAATGTCATGTCCTTCTCCTTTTTTCAGGCAATAAGGTGCCGTGGCTCTAATTTGAGCATTTTTAATTTCAGCTATTTATTCGGTTTAGAACCCGGCAGGTTCTCTTAGTAATCTATGTTTCGTTTTATCGAGTTGATAACGTAATCGTATTCTTAGGCTGTTGTTAATCTTTAATAATTCGTGGTACTCCCTGGAGATTTTCTCCCACATAATTTCGGCTTCAGTTTTTCTCCTTCTTAATGCTTGGTTTGCTTTTAGCTCTCGTTCGGGTAATTGGGTGGCCATGGGTTTCATGCCGCTTTCTCTTCAGGCGCTTTTTCCTCAACCAATCCACCAAACGCCTTAATTAAGGTATTCATAATTTCACTGATGGTTTGTTGAGTGACAAAAGCATTAACCCGGAGGTAATGAAGCTTGTCTTCTTCCTCGTCTGAATTTATATGAGATTCGGTGTAAGCATCATCAATTTTGAGTCGTTTAATTTGCATGTGTTCGGTGATGTCAAAGGTGTAATGCATACTTTCAAGCGTTAATTGCTTGACTTGGCGTGATTGGCAAAGCTCGATAATATCGTCGTTTTGTAAGTCTTCTTTACGACAGTTAATAGCACCACCATCATGGTTGGTTATTTTGGCACTGTCACCTAACCAAAATGCAGAAAAATCTAAAGCCTCTTGAAATATCCAAGCCGTCATCTTGGCGCTAGGTTCATCTCTTGTCACCATTAGCTCACTAGAAAAACCACTCACTACTTGCCTAATAGCGCTCAACACATAATCAAGCACTGTATTATTACAGCTACCCACCACTAACCAACCGTTTTGTGTATCAATATAAGCATCAATGGTTTTATAAAGGCTAAAAGCACGCGGGAGTAATTCAATACGGACAGCCTCTTTTATTTGTTCTTTTTCTTGTTTAGATAAGGGTTTACCGTTTTTTTCTTCGGCTTCTACAATACGTTTTTCGGCATGATGTTCAATCACGGCTTTAGGCAATATTTTTTCTTCGATTTTGTAACGGAATAAAACCAAGTGATCACCCATTAAAACAAAGTTATTGTCAGCAACTGGCGTAAAGCCATGGCTTAATTCCTGAGTTTTACCACAAGGCTGAAATGCATATTGTTGTAACCCACCCATTATTTTTTCCACTACCATATCTGAGTGGACTTTAAGTCTATAAATTGTTGCTTCCTTTATTGATGCCATTGTGTGGCTCCTTATACTAGTAATGTCGTTGTATCATCAGCTCGTCGTACAGGTCGCTGAGTAATGCGTACCTGGCGCGGTTGATTCGGGTCATCGTCTTGGGCAAAGAGTGGTACTTCCGGTAGAGTAATCGCAGCTAATACCATCATTAGTGGGGTAACCACTTTTAGCCTAATTAACTCAGCCACTAAATGTGCCCGGTTATGGGTCTGTAGCTTGTAATGTACAGTTTTTATACGTTGCGTCACTGTGCCCGGTGAGACTTCACAATCGCGGGCGATCTGCTTGTCAGACTTACCCGCTAGGAGACCGAAGCAGTACAACGTTTCCCGTGGGGCAAGATGCGGATTGTTCAGGTGCGCTTGCCAGTGTCCTTCTGATATTACGTTACCGTCCATAGCAACAACTCTACTCTAAGTATCTTTTCTATTTATAGTGTCATTATTTTCGATGAAATCAACCCAAAATAACTAATAAAAGATCTCTTGCTAATTAATAAAATTTATTGATGATTGAGGAAGGTAAAGGAGATGGTTTACTAGTGGGTTAAGGAAGGGTAGCGATTATTCACCTACTTCTATGCGTTCTTCGATAATCTGTAGAAGTGCCTTAAACATTTTTACATCAGACTGCTTAAGTTTGCTATCTAATGCTAATTCAGTAAGTTTCACTGAAATTGTAGTTACATCTTCCATGACACGATTACGAGTTAGATTTTCATTATCAACTTTGTCTGGATGTTCATTAGTGACTTTTTCTAACCACAGAGCATCTATTTCGCTTTCATCTGAGACTAGCCAATCAAAGGGGCAATCAAGAACTTCACTTAGCTGTTGAATTATACGAATACTAGGAACATTTCTTCCATGCTCCCATGCAGCAACAGCAGACTTGCTAAGGCCAAGCAACTCCCCCAACTCCGTTTGGTTATGGAGTCGGTACTTCCTAGCAGCCCTAATACGATCCTTTAGTTCAGACTTTTTGTTACCCATAAAAACTTAAATGACACATAAAATAAATTATAGCAGAACTGTTGACACTTAATTCTACTCTGTGTATACATATACTTGTCACATAATAAAAAGCCGGAACCTCCCAAGGGAAGTCCGGCTAAACCCGAAACAACAAAGGAGATGGGGAGAGGTATAAGGAGTAGCCTCGCGGCTATTGGGCTCTTCACATCCCTTGGTTGAGCAATAACTATATCTGAGTGGGGTTGGGATGTCACTACTCCCCAGTCAGAGATACGGAGTCAGTAGTACCGAATTGGAGTGTTGTAGGACAGGAATTGTACTTATTTAGATACCTAAACTTAAAAGGAAACTGACTGATGGTACCAGAAAAAAATTTTAGTGGCATGACTCCAAAAGAATTGGATGCTGAATTGAGTGCTGAAATCTGGCGGTTAAAATATATCAGGCAAAAAAGTAAAGTTTTACAAGAAATTAAAGAATATAAAGGCCCTTACTTTCACCCAGATACGGGGTATAAATTAGATGAATTTTCGCCTAAAGAACGTAAAGAGTGGTATCAATCTAAAATCGAGCAATTTAAGTACATGAAGTCCATGGATAAACTATCGAGAGTAAGAATGGCTGAAATGGATAATAGTGAGCATATGGATATATATCTAGAATGCAAAAAAAGAACGGCTAATCAGCCAAACAGTTGATAACCCCGTTAAGAGATAGATGCTTTATCACTAAGTCTTGATTAATTTCTAAATTCTTTTTTACATCGAAGTAATAAGTAAATGATGATATTAGGAGGTAGGGTAATGCAATTTACCTTATTGCCCGCCTCACATGAGGCTAAGGGCTGCCTGTGCTCGGAAAACTCCTGGCCAGACTTTTATAAGCACTATTTATCGAATCACCAAGTCAGACCGTTAAAAGAAGGTCCGTTATTTTGTCCGACTATTTTTAAAGACAATCACCGTTGTTTGGCGAATGCCATTAGCGCGCAGTTTATTGTTTTTGACTACGACAATAAAATAGGTAAAGAAAGGTCTAATTCACCAGCATTACCTGATGATGTCGCTTTTGAATTAGAGGGTTATGCCTGGGCGTGTTATTCCACTTATAGTCATCAAGACGACTGGCCGAAGTGGCGTTTAGTGATTCCATTAGACCGCCCGATTAAGCCTTTTGAATGGGAAGCCGTTTGGACTGGTGCTTTTTACACATTAGGTGGTGATTCAAATAATATCGATACCAGCTGTAAAGACATGAGCCGTGCGTTTTGGTTACCGGCTTGCCATCCTGAACGTAAAGACCAAGTCTTCACCGAATTTTATGAGGGGACTTTTATTAGTGTTGAAAAACTAATAGAAGCCTCTGGTCTTATTCCTAAAGCACCCGAGCCAGAAGCGCCAACCATTCCTAAAAATAGAGCATCGACTTTACCACTGGCAACGCTTCGGGATGTGTGCGATGCCTTGCAATACATTGACCCCACCCCTTATGAAGATTGGGTCAAAGTGGGCATGGCACTTTATAACTTAAATAATGATGAAACCGGTTTCAGTCTATGGCAGCAGTGGTCTAGTCAAGCCAGTAATTATGACGCTAAGGCTATAAAGGAGATGCCGGCTAAATGGAAAAGCTTTGGCAACCGACCCAATGAAATTCAGTTAGAAACACTTTTTTATAGAGCCAAAGAAAGTGGCTGGCCTGGTAATCAACAACCGGTCAAAAGTAACTTGGTGGATAACTTACTTAAAAAGCAACAGGAGCAATTAACCATTCCTGATGAGAAGATTTTTAAGCAAGAACACCATCAGCCCCAATTTCCTAGTCATTTATTAACTGTGGGGGGAATGTTGGGCTTGGTATCCGATTTAATCAATCGCACGGCTACCAAAGTACAACCGGTCTTTTCGTTATGTGCAGCCATTATGTTGGTGGGTTTACTGACTAATCGAAAGTTTTGCACACCCACAGGCTTACGACTGAATGAGTATATTGTGTGTCTGGGGCCAACGGGTTCAGGTAAAGATCATCCCCGTAAAGCCCTTAAAAAAATTCTGCATGATTTACAGCTAACCGATTACTTAGGTGGTGAACGGGTGGCGAGTGGTCAAGGCTTATTATCGCGCGTTAAAAACAATCCGAACGTATTATTTCCTATTGATGAAATGGGGCTGCTCCTTCAGTCGGTCATGCATACGAATGCTTCCAACCATGAAGCACAGATCATTACCAACTTAATGCAGTTGTATACCAGTGCAGCTTCTATCTTTATAGGTACAGAATACGCGGATCAAAAAAATAAGCCACGCCAGGATATTGAGTATCCCCATGTGTTTTTATATGGTTCTTCCGCCACTGAAGAATTCTGGCGAGCCTTAGAATCCAAAAATGTGTTGTCTGGATTTGTGAGTCGGATGTTAATCACCCAAACCAGCGATGAATATCCAGCCGATAATGAATTCCAACAAATCGACATTAAAGCACCAGAAGAATTAAAAGAATGGTGGAAAGAGGTCAGTAACTTATCTGGTGACGATGGTAATTTAGTGGGACTGTCACCAGACAAACCGATTCGCTTGTTATTTGATAAGCCCGCGAAAGAATTAGTGGACCACTATAACCGTGATATCATTCACTCAGCATTAAAACAAGGCAATGAAGTTGACCGTGCACTTTTTTCGCGTGCTTTTGAACATGTGAGTAAGCTAGCTTCCATCAGAGCACTCAGCAATAACCCTAAGTCTCGCTATATCCAATTAGATGATGTAAAGTGGGCGATGGACTTTGTGTCGTATAGTATTAATGTCACTCGATTTGCTGCCCAAAACCGAATGGCGGATAGTGAATATCAAAAGAACTACAACGAAATATTAGAAGCTTTTCGATGCGCAGGTAATAAAGGCATTACTGAACGCGAATTTAATCGCGGTGTCTTCTCTAAGTGGTCTAAAAAAGTCAGGATGGAAATCAGGGATACACTCATTGCGGCTGAGTTAATTAAGTATGGCCGTGTAGAAGGTATTGCTGGTCGCCCTCGTCATGCATTTGTTGCCATGCAAGCTGAATAATGACAATAAAGACAATTATGCCAATTAACGTGTCAAAACAAGTGGCTGAAAAATAAAGGGAAAATGGAGTTTTGACAATTATGACAATTACGCAGCAGGGCCTTAAAAACAATCTAATAAATAGGGTTTAAGTACCCCCTTGTCATTATTGTCAAAATTGTCATTATTATATTTATTATTATTTTTTATATTATATATCAATAGTTTATAGATTCTTAGTTTTGACAAAGTAAAAGCAGATTAAAGACAAGGTTGTCAAAAGTACGTAAAACCCGAAATAACGAATGGAGAATAACAACAATGAAAAGCAAAAAACGAACGACCAACTTGATTGCCATGGCAAAACGCTTTGAGAGGCTCGCAGAGCAGCTAGAAGACAGTTTGGAACATGGCAGTAGAGAACTAGCCCTAGCAGTGAGAAAAACGGCTGAGGGGCTGAAGAGAGGCAAGTGTGGTATGTGTGGAGAGTGATTAACAATGCGTGATATCGAAGGAAAAGAACAAGCCGATTTATTTCGTTGGTTACATGGCAACTACCCTGATGTGTATCGTCATGCCTTTCATGTGCCTAATGGTGGCCATCGACATGTGGCCGTGGCAAACAAATTAAAACAGCAAGGGGTTAAGGCTGGGGTACCTGATATTTTTATCATGATGCCCCGTGGTGGTTACCATGGTTTGGTCATTGAGTTTAAAGCCAGCCCTCCAGCTAAGACACAAGTGTCAGCCAATCAAAAAGAATGGTTAAACCGTTTAGCTGATCAAGGTTACCTGGCCGTCTTGTGTCGTGGAATAGAAGCCGCTAAGCAACAGATTCAAGATTACTTAATGCTAACTGAAAATAAAAAAATAGCATAAGTGTTTAATGACCCGAAGCAACAAAAAGAGAAAAGAGGTAACCATCAATGAAATGGTATAGTGCAAAAGTCGCCTGGCATGATGCTTTTCTTGATATCGAAAGTCGAGTAGGTAAAACGCCCTCTGGTTTTAGAACGAACTTAGGTCGTATCGCAAAGAATGTGGAAGCAGGTAAGGTACAAGATATCGTGGCAAAGCTACCTCAGCCAATAAAAGAATGGGGAATGTTTTGTTATGCCCCTGATCACTTACGAACTGAAAAATTAAAATCAAGGATCGCTGACCGGCTTTATAAAGTGGTTATACAAAAGCATGGCGATAAGATCATTAACAGTCGTATAAAGTGTGCTCGGTTAATCTCTTTATGTAATGTGGCGATTGAAGATCGAAAAGAACAGCAATGGAAAGGTGAGTTTATACCTGCGGCTAAAAAGGCTGAGTTGCTTGATGTGAAAAAGCAAAACTTTACGCGTGACTGGGGTGACGTTTATTCCACAATGCAAAGTTTTTTAGATGATTACTGTGGTAAAGCATTAGGTCCCGTGTCCGTCTTGTGCGAAAAAGAACGTAATGCACTTGAGCAAGAAGCGGCATAAACTTTTTTTGAATTTTTTTAAATTTAGGTGTTGACAATTGATTACCCAGAAAGTACCCTTCAGGTAAGCTGTTATTTTTATGTCAACAGCACTCAATTCAAGAAGCCCTGTCAGATGACGGGGCTTTTTTCGTTCTAGCGACCTAATGCCATTCCACCTAGAGAATCAAATGGTACCCAATCTGCTCTAACTTCACGGTTAACATCAACAGTTTGGCTAATTGGCTGAGGGGCCTCTTTTGCGGTTGGTTCTGCAACTTCAATACTCAAACGAGTATTTATATGACTAACAAATTGGCTGTTAGCACGGGCAATTGTAAAATGGTTAATTGAAGCTGGTGGGATTGTTTGTGGGTCGTAATAAAATGCACTTAGTATTCCTTTCTGTGCTTCTAGTTGACCATTTCCATTTTGCGTAACGAAAATGTACCAGCTGCTAACAGAATAGTTACCAGGTTGAGGGACATAATTACCTGAGCAAGACCTATTTAGCTTTTCAAAGTCAGACTTGGCTACTAGCAAATAGTTGAACGTTAACTTGTTATTTCCATCAACAGTTGCTGAATGCCACTCACCATTTATAGTTATTTGCTTTCCATCTGAGTCTTTAGCCCATGACCAGTTGTTCATGTTAGTAAGATCAGAACAGAACACATTTGTTGTCGCAGCTTGTGAGTGTACCGCAATAATAAGTACTACCCATGCAGTAAAAGCGATTCCCATTCGTTTCAACATAGAAAGCTCCTTAAATTTAATATTTCAGATGTTGCTATTTATGATGCAGGAGCATTCTATTTCAGTAATTCACTTACATTAAATAGTATTTTTGTAACCACATTGCACATAAATTGACGTATATCAATCTTAATTAGTAGTTCGTACTACTGTACATCTGCTTTTATCCAATAGTTATACAGTTATCCATGAAAATAACCAAACTCGTCGTCCACTGCTCAGACTCTCCTAACAACCTAGATATCTCCGCCAAAGATATTCACCTATGGCACCTTGAAAGAGGCTGGTCAGGTATTGGGTATCATAAAGTAATTAAACGAGATGGTACTATCGAAAATGGTCGGCCTGAATATTGGGTCGGGGCGCATGTTAAAGGTCACAATAGTCATAGCTTGGGTGTTTGTTTGATTGGACGAGACCAGTTTACCGATGCTCAACTTGATAGCTTAAAAAAAGTGGTTATCGACTGGCACATTAAATACCCTGATGCTGAAGTGGTTGGGCATTGTGATTTGGACTCTGGTAAGGCTTGTCCTAGCTTTGACGTTGCAAAATGGGTAAAAGCAAATCAATAAAACTTTCAGACAGCTTATTGCTTATGCTGGTCTGGCTTTGGGCATAATACCAAAGAAAAGAATTAAATGGGCTTTTATAGGCATTAAGAAAAATATATTTTGATACAAATGATTACAATAATTTACGATACATTTATTTTTCTTTGCTATGATGCGTCATTGTAACATTTGGGATAAATAATAAAGTACGGATGAACTATTGTGAAAAAAATAATTGCTACTATTGTTCTAACTTCTGTTTCAACTTTTTCTCATGCATATTGCCAAGGTTGGGAATGTGCTCGAGGGGTATGGAGTGATCGTAACCTTAAACAAAATATTACTCCTGTCGAAAGCTCACTAAATAAAGTTAGCCAACTCAAAGGCGTTACTTTTGAGTGGAAAATTCCTAGTGAAACTGATATCGAACACCTTCCCCAAGGGAAAGATATTGGTGTAATTGCCCAAGATGTAGAAAAAGTGTTTCCTGAGTTGGTTCATGATACCAAAGTCACAGATAAGAATGGTGCTGAAGTAACACTTAAACAGGTTAACTATGCTGGGCTTGTTGGCGTTTTAATCGAAGCAGTGAAAGAGTTGAAACAAGAGAATAAAGAACTACGCGAGCAGCTAGGCCTTTAAAACTGATTACAATCTGATTCCACTCCAAATTAAGCCAGGGCTAATCAGTCTTGGTTTTTTTATTCCCATGAAATTGATCTCAATTGATAATATAGCTAACACTATTGTGTCTGGCTTGGATAGCTTATTCACTTCAGACGAAGAACGCTTAGCTGCTAAGCAAAAGCTCCAAGAAACACTCAACCAACCGCATTTACTTCAAGCATTTACCAATTTAGAAGAAGCTAAGCATCCATCATTATGGGTTTCAGGTTGGCGGCCTGGATTGGGTTGGTTATGTGTTGGGTTGTTGGCTTATGCTTGGATACTGCGTGATTTTATCGTGATTGGTTTATCCCTAGCCAATCGCCCTGATGTGGTAGCCATGCTACCAACAATTGAAACCAGTGAATTAATGACACTTGTCTTTACCCTCTTGGGTCTTGGTGCTCAACGAACTGCCGAAAAATTAAAAGGTGTTGCTCGACAACGATAATGGTTAGCCCGATGGTAACTGAAAAAATCATATCAAACGCCCCATATGTCGCCAGTGCAGGGACTGTTATTGCAGGTCTAACACTTAAAGACTGGGGTGTGATTATCGGTATTATTTTGACCACGATTACCGTTGTTGTTAATTGGGTGTACAAGCATCGGCGGGATAAGCGGGAGACTGAATTGTTCAACAGGCAGATTACTAACTTGTCTCAGTCAGCAAATAAATAGTTATTTAGCAACTTTCTTATAATAGCCAGTGATAAGCATATCTAAGTGTTTTTCAAATGTACCATCATCTTTCATTGACTGGAGTCCTTTATTAAATATTGTAAGCAATAATTTAGTGTCAGTGTGACTTTTAGGGAATAGCAAGTGAGCAGGATTATTAACTAGTGGTTTACTATTATAAGTAACAGATTGAGCAATAACGGGATCAAACTTTTCATTAAGTATCATGAGGCCTGTAATAGAAGAGACAATCATTAAGTTTAGTCTACCTTTTAGAAGCATTTTCATACTAATTTCATCAGTTGTATTAACTATTAGGTCGAGCTCTTTATTTTTATGAGAATCCCAAAATGCTTTTGTATAGGTATAACCGCGTGTTACGCCTATCTTGTAGCCTTTAAGGTCATCTAATGTATTCCATCCTGAAAATTGAGTTGTTTTTAAGTGAAAAAAAACATAAGCCTCTGTATGAAGAGGCTCACTACAAAAAAAAGATTGTTTCCTTTCTGGCGAACATGCCCAATATGAGGCTGCATGAAACCTACCTTTTTCAGCCTCTTTAATGCTTCTAGCCCATGCTAAATAGATGAAGCTAACTTGGTAGCTTTGTCTACGGAATGCTTCACTAATGACGTGATTAACGAACCCTTGATCTTTATAGTCTTTGGATGTCCATGGAGGGTATTCACCTGAGGCGATACTAACTGTTTTCACATCTTGAGCAAGGATGATCGAACTTAAACTACATACCAAAATAAATAGGAGAAACTTCATTTTAATACTTACTAGTTAACAAACTGTTTTCTTAGTTTAGCATACGTAGGTTAATAGTATTTTTCGTTATATATACTCTCTAATTATTGCTTTTTCAGTCTACCCAAAACCATAAAGAAACGAGACAGGTAATTTTATGAACTTAATACCATTCACTTTTAATCATTCATCAATTCGGGTTATCGATAAAGATGGAGAGCCTTGGTTTGTGGCTAAGGATGTTGCTCAATTACTGGGTTATGCCAGACCATCTGATGCGGTGGCAGCACACTGCAAAGCCACGTCACTTCTTAAATACGGTGAAATACCGACTTTAGAAACACCACCTCGTGGACTTACAATTATTCCAGAAAGTGATGTATTTAGGTTAATTGTTAAATCTAAACTTCCGGAAGCTCAAAAGTTTGAACGATGGGTTATGGAAGAAGTGTTGCCTAATATCCGCAAAACAGGCAGCTATGGTGTCGCTAAAATTGATTGGTCCAATTCACAACAAATAGCAGGCTTGCTAGTTCAGTCATTAGAAAAGGTGCAAGAGCAAACTAAACAAATTGAAGTGCTAACCCCTAAAGCTGAGTTTCATGATCAAGTCATTCAATCGGATGATGCTATTACCATAGCCGAAGCCGCTAAGATTATTGGCACGGGACGTAATCGGTTATTTAAGTTTTTACGTGATATTAAATGGGTAACCTATTTTAATGAGCCTTATCAACGATTGATTGAAAAGGGCTATCTTGACGTTAAATTAAGTGAGTTTGATCATCCTAGCCAAGGGCTAAAACAATCGGTCACTGCATTAATTACGGGTAAAGGGCTTAGGGAATTAAACGAGTTATGGAGTCAGCGGTTAGTAGCCTAAATTTGAATGGAATGTTGCCCACTTCGGTGGGCTTTTTTTAAAGGGTTTTAATATGCAATGCGTGTTATTGGCTGTGTTTATTTATTCCTTATTTAATTATTCAATGACTGCGCAAAATGACTCAAATAAATATCAAAACTAATTTAATATTACACAACACTTGTCGCTATGTTAGTGACGGGTCCTTCTGCAGCCCTTTAAATTCGGGCCGCGCCGCTACAGCGCGGTTCTTGCGTAAAAATCCAGCTCCCTACGCCGCAGCACCAGTAGGGGTTCAGCCCCTCTAACTCGGACCTTTCAAGCAATTTAATCTAGGGCATACTCTCAGTGTGGGACCTCAGAACTGGTCAATCAGCGAAATGGCCGCGTATTTTGGTATGTGCCGTAAAACGGTATCAAAACGTTTGGAAATGGCCAACGTGCAATCCGTGGGTAAACGTCGGGGTTATGATGTGTATCCCTCTGATGTCGTGGGTCCTGTGTTATTCAATGCGGCCAATGGTAATAGCCTAAAGCCCATTGAACAGATGACACCCCGAGAGCGCAACGAATGGTATCGCTCCGAAAATGAAAAACTGACCTTACTTGAACGTGAAAAAAAGCTAGTACCTGTGGAAGATGTTCGCCGCGAATTACATCAAGTGGTGTCTACCGTTAATCAACAACTTGAAACCTTACCGGATCAACTAGAACGTAATTGCCAATTATCTTCTGAGGCATTGAGTCAGGTACAGGTGGTAACGGATGGTATACGCCAATCCCTGTATGACCGAATCAAATAACTTTGCTTCTGCCGAACAAATCCGCAAAGAAGTGGCTTGTTTATTTAAACCACCACGACGATTAACGGTGACTCAAGCCATTGAAGAAAGCTTATGGATACCGGGGGCTGCTGGTAGCAGTCAGCCATGGACAACCGATGCTATTCCCTATTTAGTGGAGGTATTAAATTGCCTCAATCAACGGGATTATGAATCAGTGGTATTTGTTGGGCCTGCACGTTGTGGTAAAACCAATGCGCTTATTGAGGGTTGGATGGCCTATGTCATTATGATTGAGCCAGCTGACATGTTGATTGTGCAGCTTTCCAAAGAAAAAGCGCAAGAGTATTCTAAAAAAAGGATTCGGCGCACCATTTATGCGAGCCCCAATTTACGTGATCAATGCTCCAGTCGGCGGCATGACAACAATGTCCACGATATTATTTTTAAGCCGGGAAATTATTTAAAAATTGGTTGGCCAACAATTAATGTATTATCCAGCTCGGATTATCGTTATGTGGCCTTAACGGACTATGATCGCTTGCCCGCGAATGTGGATGAAGAAGGTGATCCTTATACCTTAGCGAAAAAACGGACCCAAACCTTTATGAGTGCGGGTAAAACCCTGGTGGAATCCTCGCCCGGCTGGGAAGTGCTTGACCCTAAATGGCAACCCACCACCACCCATGAATCCCCACCAACCCAAGGTATTTTAAGCCTGTATAACATGGGCGACCGGCGTCGTTATTATTGGCAATGCCCGAATCCGGTTTGCTTAGAGTGGTTTCAACCGATCTTTGATCACCTGCATTGGGTGGAACAAGCGGATTTAGTCAAAGCGGCTGAATCGGTAGTCATGCGTTGTCCTCATTGCCAAGGGGTAATACGCCCTGAGCAAAAATTCAAACTGAACCAAGCCGGGCGTTGGCTGAAAGAAGGCGAATGGCTGGATAAAAAAGGCAATCAATATGGCACAAGCCGTTCTTCTAAAATGGCCACCTTTTGGTTAGAAGGTCCGGCAGCAGGCTTTCAGACCTGGCAACAACTGGTGTATCAAGGGCTGTTAGCCGAACAGGATTATGAGCATACCGGCAGCCAAGAAAAATTAAAAAGCTGGACCAATTTAGATTTAGGTAAACCCTATCGTTATCGACACAATACCGAATTTCGCACCGCTGAAGCCTTAATGGATCGCCAGGAAAACTTAGGTGAACAAGTCGTTCCTGAAGGCGTCCGCTTTTTAACCGCTGCGATTGATGTGCAGGGCGGTAAACAAAAGCGTTTTGTTGTGCAGGTTATTGGCTGGGGAAAAGAATTTGAAGGTTGGGTCATTGATCGATTCATGATAGATAAATCCCAGCGGCTAGACCATAAAGGTAAACCCTACCCATTAAATCCCGCCGCTTTTAAAGAAGACTGGCATTGCCTGGTTGATCAGGTCATCCATAAAACCTATCCCTTAGCGGACAATTCCGGTCGTTTAATGCAAATTAAATTAGTCGCCTGTGACAGTGGTGGTGAAGATGGGGTGACCGATAAGGCCTATGAATTTTATCGGTATTTAAAAAATCGGCAATTAACTCACCGTTTAATCTTAATTAAAGGCACAGGCCGCGAAGGTGCGCCACGCATTCAAGAAACCTTTCCTGATAATCGCAACCGGCAACAACGTAAAGCCTTTATTCAAGGGGATATCCCACTCTATTTACTCAATACCAATTTAATTAAAGATACGGTGAGTAATGCATTAGAACGGGATGAACCCGGCGCGGATTATATTCACTTTCCGGATTGGCTCACGAAAGACTTTTTTGAAGAGCTCACCAATGAAGCCCGCGATGCGAAAGGCCGTTGGTGCAAAGTCGTCGATAAAGCCCCTAACGAAGCGTGGGATTTATTGGTGTACAACATGGGCTGTTTATTAAAACTCAATGCCCACAAGCTTAATTGGCAACAACCACCGGGTTGGGCCGCTCACTGGGATGATAACCGTTTAGTCACCCACTCAAACCAACCCAACCAATCAACGACACCTGCCTTACAACTCTCAGACTTAGCGGATTTATTAGGATGACCCACCAGCAACGTTTAGAAGAAGCCAAAGCTGCTTTACATAAGCTACAAACGGGTTCACTCCGTGCTACTGTCCGCGACAGCGAAGGCAATAGCGTTACCTTTCATGCCCCTCAACAGTTGGAGCATTATATTAAGTCCTTGGAAGCGGAATTAAATGGAAAAGCACCACGGCAAGCCTTTTGGGTCACCTTTTAATGCCACAATTAATCGATCAATGGGGAAACCCCATTCAAGCGCACACCTATAGCCGACAGTTGCAGGAAACGTTGCAAGACTGGCAGCCGCCTACCTTGTCAGTGGACATGGAGCACTTGCCCGAACGGCAGCTGCGTAACAGCCGTGCTCGGGATATTAAGCGCAGCCATGGTTATGCCGCCGGGGCTGAACAAACCTATGTGGATAATATCGTTGGTCACCAGTTTCGGTTATCGGCTAAGCCTAACTATAAAGTGTTGGGCATTGATCATAAGGTGGCTAACGAATGGGCTAAAGACGTAGAGGCGCGCTTTACCGATTGGGCGGAAGACCCTGACGCTTGGATTGATGCGGAAGAAAAGCGCACCTTAACCATGCTCGCCAGAGAAAGCGTTCGTCACCATGCTCATCAAGGCGAAGTATTGGCCAGTGTGGAATGGCGGAAATTGGCCAGAAATAACGCCCAAACCGCAATCAAACTTATTGATAGTGAACGGCTCTGTAATCCCTATGAATTACCCGACAGTTACCGGCTTCGGGCTGGGGTGGAATTAGGACCACGCGGCCAAGCCTTGGCTTACCATATTCGTTCTGCCCATCAATCAGAAGCCGGCTTAACTCATCAGGCTTATCAGTGGAAAAAAATCGCCAAGCGTAAGCGCTGGGGCCGATTACAAATCTTACATATTTTTGAGCCGGAACAAGCCGACCAAACCCGTGGGGTGAATGTGTTTGTGTCCAGTTTAAAAGGCTTAAAAATGCTGGAACAATTTCAGGATGCCACTCTACAAAATGCCATTGTGAATGCCATGTATGCCGCCGTCATTGAGTCTGAAATGGACAGTCAAACCGTATTAGCGGCACTGGGTGGGGTAGATGATGGCCACAATAATGCATTTACCAATTATTTAGCCCAAGTGGCGGGTTATCACCAAAAGGCTAAAAATATTCGATTTAATGGGGTGAAAATCCCGCATTTACTACCTAATGAAAAGTTAGAGCTGAAAACCGCCAGTACCAATGCCGCCTTTAGCCAGTTTGAGGATACTTTGCTACGGCACTTAGCGGCTAGCATGAATTTAAGCTTCGAACAGCTGAGTAAGGATTACAGTAAAACCAATTATTCCAGTGCCCGAGCCAGTATGCTGGAGAGTTGGAAATATTTCTTAGGGATAAGGGAAATTATTCCCGCCCGATTTTGCAGTCAACTCTATGCGCTTTGGCTAGAAGAAATGGTCAATAAAGGCATCATTCAATTACCTAATGGCTCCCCAAACTTTTATCAAGCCAAATCCGCTTGGTGTCGTTGCCTGTGGATCGCACAAGGTCAAACCCATATTGATGGTTTAAAAGAAGTCAAACGCATTGAACTACTGATGAAGCTAGGCTTACTCACTTACGAGAAAGCAGCCATGATGTTGGGTGAAGATTATCAAGAGTTGTTTGAGCAGCGGTTGCGGGAGAAGGCGGAGCATAAAGGACTAATATGAGTTAGCTATATATCATTAACATATATATAATCAGTGGTTAGTTGGCTAATGTCATGGAATGGTAGGAAAGTAAACTGTGGAACAATTTCCAAACCCTACGTCAATATTTCACTTTACACATATAAGTAACCTTTCAAATATTGTCAAAGTTGGTGCAATATTGTGTAAAAATCGAGTGAATACTCAATATACTAGTGCTGCAAACGCAGAGATTCAAAACCAACGAAATACCTACCAGGTACCAGTACCACCTTACGGCTGTATACACGACTATGTTCCATTTTACTTTAACAGCCTGTCGCCAATGCTGTATACAATCAAACAAGGCAATATCCAAGGTGTCACAATGGAAAAAATGGTTGTTTTTCAGACAACCGTACAAATAGTGCAACAAAACACTAAGCTGTTTGTTTTCACTGATGGTCACAGCATCATGGGTTTGACTGACTACTATAATGATGTAAGAGAACTATCTAAATTGGACTGGCAAATTATTAATGCTAAGTACTGGAAGAATTTCCCGGATGGCAAGAGGATTCGTCAATCTGAGTTTATGATACATGATGAGTTTAACTTAAATTTAGTTCAGTCCATTGGTGTTCATAATCTTGACATGGTAAAGCAAGTACTCCAAGTCATCGGTCAAAAGCAGTACACTATTAACGTAGCAGTTAGGCCAGATTGGTTTTTTTAAATAGGCAGTACAGTATGATTAAGTTTACAACAGGTAATATTTTAAAAGACAAATCAGAGGCATTAGTCAATACTGTTAACTGTGTTGGTGTAATGGGGAAAGGCTTAGCGCTTCAATTTAAGAAAGCTTTTCCAGACAACTTTAATGCCTATAAAAAAGCTTGTGACAAAAAACTTGTTGCTACTGGTAATATGTTTGTCACCAAACAAGAAGATATGTATGACACAAAATGGATTATAAACTTCCCTACTAAAAAGCATTGGCGTGGTAGTTCAAACATTGAATATATCGAAAATGGTTTAGTAGACTTAGTTAAGATAATTAAGAAAAATAATATAAATTCAATTGCAATACCCCCTTTGGGCTCTGGATTAGGTGGATTGGATTGGTCAATAGTCAAGGAAAAGATAATGACTGCACTTGCAACCTTAGAAAATGTAGATATTACAGTATATGAGCCGTCTCGTAGTCCATCTGTGTCAGAAATGCCTATTAGGACTAAAAAGCCCAATATGACCAAAGGCAGAGCGCTGTTACTTAAACTTCTTGAGTTTTATCACAAAAAAGAATACGAATGTACAAAAATAGACATTCAAAAACTTGCTTATTTTCTACAAGAAGCAGGTCAGCCTCTTAAACTTAATTATGAGGCAAATAAATATGGCCCTTATGCCAAAAATTTAAATAATGTTCTACACATTATAGATGGACATTTTATTGAAGGTTATGGGGATGGTGTTGCTAAATCAGAAATATCTGTAAAAACATCTGCAATAGAAGAAGCTTCAAATTTTCTTGAAGAAAATAAAAATATTGAAGCTAAAAAACGGCTAAAGAAAGTAGAAAAATTGATTGATGGTTATGAAACACCATTAAGCATGGAGGTGCTTGCAACAGTACACTGGGTTGTAAACCATGAAGGCTTAGATAAAGATAATGTAGATGGAATTACAGACTTCATTCAACACTGGAATGAGCACAAAGCGTCTATTAAACCTACTTATATACATAAAGCGCTTAATAGACTAAAAGAGTATGCTTGGATATAAGTCAAGCATAACCACAAATTAATGAAACCCGGCAAATGCCGGGTTTTTTTATGCCTAAAAAAAGATGAAACATACCCATTTACTCTCGCAAATAATTAATCAGCCTTTATTGATTGAACCCAGTTATGCCCAAGTGATGCTAGGTGCGCTATCTGACCGGCTAGTGATTGAGTCGTTGATTAATGGTGACAAGCAGTTATCCGCCACCGAATTAAAGCAAGCCGCCGATGAATTTGAGCCTCGTGAACACAAGCTTTATCAAGTCAATCAAGGCGTAGCCATTATTCCTGTGGTTGGCACCTTGACCCATAAATACGGTCATCTGGATCCTTATAGTGGAATGACCGGCTATGATGGGATTCAGAGAAAATTAGCAGAAGCCATTAATGACCCGGATATTCAAGGGATTTTATTGGATATTAATAGCCCCGGCGGCAGTGTTTCGGGCTGCTTTGATTTAGCCGATTTGATTTATCAAGCGAGGCAATATAAACCGATTTGGGCGTTAGTCGATGAACAAGCGTGCAGTGCGGCGTATGCCTTAGCCTCAGCGGCCAATGAAATTATTCTGCCTCGTACCGGCATGGTTGGCAGTATCGGGGTATTACTCGCCCATACCGATCAAAGTGAATTGCTGGCTAAAGAGGGGATTAATGTCACCTTAATTCATGCCGGTGCCCATAAAGCCGATGGTAATCCGTTTGAGCCGTTACCTAATAATGTCAAAGCCGACTTGCAATCTGAAATAAACGACATTTATGGTTTATTTATCGAAACGGTTTCCCGTCATCGGCAACTTGATACAGAAGCCATTAAAAATACCGAAGCCAAAGTATTTACCGGGCAAGCGGCTATCGATGTTGGCTTAGCTGATCGGGTTTTACCCGCCCATCAAGTATTACCCACTTTTATTCAAACCCTTAATTCATCCACCACCCTAAGGACTGTTATGACAGCAACCCATGAACCCGCTTCTAAAGCGGAAGCCCCCATTAATTTAGACGTAGAAAAACAAGCGGCTGTGGCAGAAGAACGCCAGCGGATTCAAGCCATTTTAACCAGTGACGAAGCTAAAGGTCGCGAAGCCACTGCACAACAACTGGCGTTAAATACCGCGATGTCAGCGGATGAAGCCATTATGCTATTAAAAACGATTCCTCAAACTACAAAAGCAAATACAACTGATTTTACCCAAGTAATGAATAACGATACGCATCCGAATATTGATAGCGAAGCAGTACCAGCAGCCGAAGCACCTAAAACAGCCATTGGCCAAATGCTCGCGGATTTTAATCATGTGTATGGAGATAAAGCCTAATGATTGCGGATAGCCAACATCATTCGATTGCCGCCCAACCAATTATTATTACGGGCAATCAGCCGATTACTACGGTTACGGTGACTATTGCTAAAGGCCAAAAGTTAAAACCCTATTCGGTGTTAGGGCGTGATAATAAAGGCCAATATCGTTTATCCGATAAAAATGCTAACGATGGCAGCGAAGTGCCAGATTGCGTATTACCGTATGGGATGGATACCACCAGCAAAGAAACCACCGCCGGTGTGTATACCTCGATTTGTTTAAATCCAGCGATTTTAAACTTAGGACCTGGCCATACAACAGACACCGTTTTTCAGCCCTTAAGAGAGCGTGGCATTTTATTACAAGCTCCTAGTATTTTTTAAATGATAGTTTTACTTAGCCTGCTTACAACACTTCTGCTGTTTATCTTATTTATTCTTTTAATTGATCTTTTTAAATAACAGGTACCCCATGGAACGTTATACCGATACGATGCAATTGGTCCAAACCATTGAGACCAAGAAAAAGCCCTTACCTTTTTATTTAAGCCGTTATTATTCCACTACTCATGAGTTTGAAACTGAAACTATTGAGTTTGAGCTATTATTTCGTGATCGTCATTTAGCCCCCTTTGTTTCACCCATGGTGGAAGGCCAAGTCATGGAAGAGCAAGGCAGCGAAATGAAGTCGTTTAAACCGGCTTATATTAAACCCAAGCAACCGATTATTCCCCAAGCCATGTTAAAGCGTCGGCCTGGTGAGCCTTACCATGGCCAATTGTCACCACAGCAACGACGTAACCTCCGTAAAATGGAAATCTTGCTGGAGCATGCCGAGTCTATCGACAACCGGCTAGAGTGGATGGCGGTAGAAGCGAGTTTACATGGGCGGGTGATGGTTGAAGGAGAAAAATACCCTAAGCGTGTCGTGGATTATCAGCGGGACCCTAGTTTAACTAAAACGGTTTCTGTTAAATGGAATGACCCCAAAGCCACGCCGATCGATGACCTAGAAGACATGAGCGTTGCCATGTCGATGACTAAAGGTGGTGCACCGGCTGAAGATGTGGTGATGAGTCCATCCGTCTGGAAAGCACTACGGAAAAATCAACAATTATTAGAACAGCTAGATACTCAAGTAGCTGGCACTAATGCCACGATTGATCGTGGTCCATTAAATAATAGCGATGAAGTGATTAAAGTGGGTAGCTTAGGCGGTGGTCGTTTTATTTTATACGTCGATAGTCGCCAATACATGGAAAAAGGTATTAGCAAACCCTTTATTCCAGAGGGTGGTGTTAATTTAATGAGTCGTTCAGTGCAAGGTACCCAATGCTTTGGGGCGATTATGGATTTAGATGCACTAATAGCCATGAAACTATTTCCCAAAATCTGGAAGCAGGATGACCCTAGTGTAGAAATGGTCATGACCCAATCAGCGCCCTTAATTGTACCGGTTAGACCGAATGCCACTGCACTGTTAACTGTGTTATGAGATTTAGTGAATATCAACAGGCATTAAACCAGGAGAAAGTAGCATTATTTGGTGAGCCGGTGACCTTGCCAGATGGGAGTACCCTAGCCGGTATTTTTCGCTGGCAAGTGGCTAATACAGAAGTCGGTCATATTGATTCTGACCAGAAACAGCCCACCTTAGAAGTGTTCAATACCGAAGCTGAAAACTGGCCTGATCAACTCACTCTACTTATCCGTAACCAGCCGTATACCTTGGTGAAGTGCCTACCGAAAAACAATGGCATGACATTATGTATGCTAACCGAAACCCCTGATACCCAACCCAATCGAGTCTGGCAATGAATGTGTATTTAGAGGTGGATGAGGCATTTGATGAATTGCTAAAAGGCTTAGATGAAAACAGTAAAGCCGTGCAAAAAGCCATTCGCCGTGCCGTGCGTAAACTCACCCAATTTCTGAGACGGCAGTTGCTACAAGCCCTCAGTCAAACCACGGGATTAAAGCAGAAAGCCTTTAAAAATAATCAGCGGTTATTTATCGAGGTGGCTAAGGATGGCAAATCAGGACGGGTGTGGTTAGGCCTGAATCCCATTGGGTTACACCACTTTGGTAAACCTAAGCAAGTCACCACTGGGGTTAAGGTCAGAGGGAAACCGCTACGCCAAGGGGCTTTTACTATCCAAAGTAGTCACGGCAATACCGTTGTATTTAAACGTAAAGGTAAAGCCCGCTTTCCTATTGAGTATCAAACCGAAGCGATAGACCAATTGGCAACACCAGTCGTTGAACGAATCATTAAACAAGCCGAAGAACGGTTTTTTGTTTTGTTAGAGCAAGAATTAAATTATGCCTTAAACCATGAATGAATTAACCCAACTCCATAACCAAATGCTGGCTACTTTAGGCCAGCACTTTGATAAAAAAATTGATCGTATCCAAGTCTATTCACCCAGCCAAAGTATAGAAAGCCCTGCCATTTATTTAGGTAGTCATGAATTAACTGTAGAAAAACAGCAATGGGATGGTCGCCATTTATTGCATAGTGAGTGGTTTGCCTTGTGTGTGCTCTCCATTCAAACCCCTAACGTGGATATTGAAATACGGCAATTTGCTACAGAAATTATGTTGGTTTTAAATAACCACGACAAAAATAGATGGAGCCTAGCCGACCAGGTATCTGAGCCGAAAATGATTCAAAGTCGGCCTGCGATATTTAATCCCGATGCTGATGGCTATGAAGCTTGGGAAGTGTCATGGCAACAGAGCTTGTACATTGGCGATTCTATTTGGCTAGATGAAGGTACTCCACCTACCACGGTGTTATGCAGTGATGCCCCAGAGATAGGAATCCCTCACGAAGATGACTACCGAGTTATTTCGCGTTAATGAGCTTTACCGGCTTTTAGTTAATTTAATTCGACCAGGCACTATCCATCAAGTTGATCACCAGCGCACACGAGTAAGAGTGCAAATCGATCAATTAACCACTGGCTGGTTACCTTGGTTAACGACAAGAGCCGGTCATGACCAAAGCTGGTGGGCTCCGGAAGTGGGTGAACAAGTCATTGTCTTATCCCCCAGCGGTGAATTAGCCAATGGCTTTGTGTTACCTGCCGTCTGTCAAAACAAGCACCCAACCCCTAGCCATGATCCTGATGAATCGGTGTGGCAATTTAAAAACCATGCTCGGTTTAGCTATCACCGAGGCAATGATGAATTAATCATTGAGTTAACAGGTGCTGGCAATACCAAGCTAATTAGCCCTGAAGGTATTCATTTTGTCGGTGACTTACTGGTGGAAGGAAATATTACAGCTACCCAAGACATTACAGACCACACCCGTAGCATGCAGGCTGATCGAGACATCTATAATGGGCATGGCCACGATGTACCTGGGCATGGTACTGCTATTCCTACTGGCAATAAACAATAAGAAGTGTTAACTCTCATAGAGGAGGATGCATATTTTAATAGTTTTATTCTAGATGGAATAACTCATTAGTAGATCATATTGAAATACTCCTTTCGTTACCAAAGTTAATGAAACTCTGTTTACAAATGTAAAGATAGCGTAAAAAATATTACACCTAAAGAATCATTATGATAAAAATATCTGGCGTATTTAATATTTATATATAGGAGGTTTTAAAGTATTTTTTCATTGTAATTATTAGTCGTCTCAAGCAATCTGCCAGATGTATATATTTAATATATTACTTTGAGTAAGTGCTTATTAGGTATCTTGAAAAAATCTCAAAATATAACGAAGCCAACAATAAACAACCTACTTATTGTTATGTGCCAAGCAATAATAGTTAGTTAATAACATTCTGATTTTTAATTTAAGAATTAGAAAAAGTTACTGGAAGGTCATTTGGATTCGTTATATCTAGGGGTTTTTAGCAATCCCTAATTGAAGAAAAAGTTAATATCAGATAAAAACTTTCAAAAGGAATAAATGATTATGGAAATAAAAAAAATTATACTTGCATCTCTATCTTCAACAATTTTAATGCTTCAAACTAATGTAGCTTCTGCGCTTGACATAAAGGCCGGCCCTATATGGAATAATGCTGATGCTGCAACAAAATGTCCAATGGCAACTCAACATTATGGTGGATGGACTGGTAATTGGAAAACCATTAAACCAGGTGTTATGTCTGTATGTGAGACTGTAGAAGAAAGCATTACCAGTGATGAATATGCTATTCAAGCAGGTCCTATATGGAACAATCAAGATGCTGTTAACAAGTGCTCTTCAGCAACACAGCACTATGGAGGTTGGACTGGAAATTGGACAACTATAATTGCTGGCAAGATGTCCGTATGTGAAACTCACCAAAAAGTCATTACTGAATATCATTAATTTTTTGATAGAAAGGTAAATTTATTTTTTCCTATACAAAATTTTAATTAATCTATTAACTACCCTCAGAGCATAGCCCTCGACAAGAATTTTGTTCTCTATAAGCATAAGATTATGTCGAGGGTACTCAGTAAAAAACTATTCTTATATTGTAGTGTTTTCTTCAAAACTATAATGCAATTAAGGAACATTTTTGTTTGATGAAAGGCACTCACCGACAAACCGGTAAACCCCTTTCTAACCTCGATCACCTCCGCCAATCCATCACTGATATATTAACCACCCGCATTGGTACCCGACTGATGCGGCGTGATTATGGCAGCCGTTTGCCTGAGTTAGTGGATAGACCCATGAATGGTCAGTGGTTAGTGGAAATCTATGCGGCGACAGCTGAAGCCTTAATCCGTTGGGAACCACGCCTAAAAGTCAACAAGGTTAAGGCTTATCGCGGCGAGCCAGGCGAGTTATTGATTGCGTTAGAAGGGATTTATTTACCCGAAGGCAAACCCATTACCTTGGATGGCATCATTGTATGAGCGAATTTACCGCCATTGATTTATCACAGCTACCCGCACCGGATGTAATCGAGCCGATTGATTATGAAGTGGTCCTAGCATCCATGCTAGATGATTTACAAAAGCGCGATAGTAGCTTTACAGCCTTAGTCGAATCTGACCCGGCTATGAAGATTTTAGAAGTTTGCGCGTATCGCGAAATGCTAATTCGCCAGCAATTTAATGAACGGGCTAAAGCCGTCATGCTCGCTTATGCGGCGGGTAGTGATTTAGATCATTTAGGTGCGAATTACGGTGTTAAACGTAAAGTGATTGATTCAGGTGATGATAGCCAAATACCACCAGAATCACCGATTATGGAGACTGACGAAGACTTTAGGCGTCGTATTCAATTAGGGCCTGAAGGCTATTCAACCGCTGGTCCAGTCGGTGCCTACTTAGCCCATGCGCATAATGCCCATGATCAAATTGCGGATGTCTCGGTGTATTCTGATGAGCCTGGCAAAGTCATGATTACGTTTTTACGGCGGCCTTTAGCGAATGAAGCCGATATAGCGCCTGATGACGAAATAAAACAAGCGTTGTTAACTGCTTTAAATGATGAAGATGTTAGACCGCTGACAGATCATATTACCGTGCAAGCCGCTGAAATTATCGATTATTCCATTGATGCCAAACTGCATGTACAACAAGGGCCGTCTTCCAAAACCATTATTGATACAGCTACCACAGCATTAAATGAATATGTCGAGCAGTGTTATAAGCTGGGTAAAACCGTCGCCTTATCGGGTATTTATGATGCACTCCATATGGGGGGCGTTACCCGTGTGGAATTGCTTTCACCTGTAGCGGATATTCAAGCCAAAGTTTTTCAGGCACCTAAAGCCAAGACGATAGCTATTAACCTCGCTTAAATAATCCATTTTTTCTCATGAGTTTATTACCCAGTAATGCTAGCCCGTTAGAGGAAGGGTTGGCTGATAGCACTCGTCGTATTAGTGACATACCCGCTTATCCTAATCACGTCTGGAATCCTGATACTTGCCCAGCGAATTGTTTGCCCTGGTTAGCCTGGGCCTTATCGGTGGATGTATGGAATCCAGACTGGCCTGAGTATGTAAAACGACAAACCATTGCGAATAGTGTGGCGGTGCATCGGATTAAAGGCACAAGAGGTGCGCTTAAAAAAGCACTAGACGCCTTAAATGTGCAAACCGAAATTAAAGAATGGTTTGAATACCATGGTGAGCCCTTTACTTTTCAGGTTACTGCCTATGCCAATGATAATTTAAATACATCAGGTGATATTTTAAATAAAGCGTTAATTGAGCAAATCCAAGAAACCATTCAACGCACTAAAAATGTACGCAGTCATTTTAGCTTTCAGCTGGGTGCCAAATTTAATACAGGCATTACAGCAGGTTGTGTCACTCGAAATATCAATAGCATCAGAGTCACCAGTGTTGGTCGCATTGAGCAGCGCAACACGCTGGGTATTTGTGCGACGGCTGTAGTCCGTCCACTGACAATTATTCGTGTATAGGAATAACCATGCAAATTAATCCTATTATTACCGATGCAGGATTGCAGGCGGTATTTAATGCCAGTAATGATGGTTTACAAGCCACCATTGCCGAAATTGCGCTGGGTGATGGTCGTTACCAGCCTAACGCGAAACAGACTCAATTAAAAAGTGAGCAACTCAGGTTGCCTATTTCAAAAAGTGAACGTGCCGGTAAAACACATATCATTTTAAGCGCCATAGCCGATGGTGAGTCAGAGTTTTGGATTAGAGAGTTTGGCATATTTTTAGAGGATGGCACTTTATTAGCGGTTTGGTCATCATTAGAGAAAGCCTTGCAGTATAAGGCTGCAAGCGCGCCTTGTTTTTTCTCGACTGACTTCATACTCAGTGGCATGCCTGCCGACGCCATTACCGTCAATGACCAAGGGGCGGATATTGCCATTGCCTTATTTTTAGAGCAGTTCGCTATGTTAAGTCAGGCGCAAATTGACCAAATGCGTCGCCACCTGGAATTGTTATTTTCATTTAATCAATACGAAAAAACAGCGAGGAAATGATGACTATCGAACAACGGTTAGCAGATGCGGTACAGGCCAGTAATCAATTAACAGAAGTAGTACAAAATAAAATCAATGATATTAATCAGCAACTGAAAGCCGCTGAAGATCGTTTTAATGCTTTTATGTTAGAGGCCCATAAGGAAAGCCCCTTTTACCGACAATCCAAAAATCAGTTTGGAAATTTAGTGGATAAGATGTTAGATGGATTTGATAAAAGCGAAGCATTTTCTATTGAAGTCTCATTATATCGAGAAATTAAAACTGGTATAGATTGGGAGCAGCGAGATAGCGAAGAAAAAGAAATTCTGACGTGTATGGGGCTTAAAGGGCATAAGTATTTACAGCCGACCATTCGTGTACTGAGACTGAAGTGGAGCGGTTATGATCGAGATACACATAATGCCTACTCTATTTACCCCACAGTTCCTGCCAACCGTTCAGTACCACTCACTGTAGGCTGCTATGCAAAATTAATCTCTGGTGATATTCGTTATACCTGGCTTAACGGTGTTAATCATGAATGGGGGGTATGCGGTGCAAACTATGAAAGCCAGCCTGGCTCATATTTTCATGCTCACCCTTATGTGTATTCTCCGGCAGGTGAAGTGTTATTTTTCTGGCCTGCGATTGTGACGGGTTATGTGCCCATTGATAGGGATAAGCCGCTATGGGGCTATTATCCTTCAATGCACGGCGAAAATCCTTTTGATACAGACCCTTTGCCTGACCTTGATCGTGAGAGCCGGCGCTCAATCGAACGATCATAGTTAGCACTTTACTCCCCTATAAATTAATTCAAAAAGGAACCCTTATGCCTGAAGAATTTCTTCATGGCGTCGAGGTCGTTGAAATTGACAGCGGCCCACGTCCGATCCGTACGGTAAAAAGCAGTGTCATTGGCTTAGTCGGCACAGCGCCCGAAGCTGACGAAAAAGTGTTTCCCTATGACACCCCTGTGTTATTAGCCGGTAGTTTAAAAAAGGCTAAAGAATTAGGCAAAAAAGGGACCTTGCCTGCTGCATTACAAGGTATTTTTAGTCAGATTGGGGCGATGGTTGTCGTTATTCGGGTAAACGATAAACCACCAGCGGCCCCTGAAACGACTGATAATGAAAATACGGCACTGAATGCCATTATTGGTAAGCAAGGCGAGCCTAATACCGGTATTTATGCACTGCTTGATGCGAAAAGTACCGTACATGTCGAACCACGCATTTTAATTGCACCAGAATTTTCACATATCAAAGCCGCTGCTGATGCCTTGATCACAGCCGCTGAGCGCTTAGGTGGCGTGGCTATCATTGATGGTCCTAACACGACAGGTGAAGAGGCAGTCAAATACCGTGAAACATTTGGTAAACGTTATGCCTACCTAGTCGATCCTTGGGTTAAAGTCTGGAATAGTAATGCTAACGAAGGTAAAGGCGGCATTGTCATTGAGCCACCTTCAGCCCGAGTCGCAGGACTCATGGCTAAAATTGATAATGACAACGGGTTTTGGCATTCGCCCTCGAATAAATTAATTAATGGCGTATTAGGTACTGCTAGACCGATTGATTTTAAACTGGGTGATAAAAACTGCCGAGCCAATTACTTAAATAGCAATAATGTCACCACCATTATTCAAGAAAACGGTTATCGACTGTGGGGCAACCGTACCTGTAGTGGCGACCCTAAATGGGCCTTTATTAATGTGGTGCGCACAGCTGATATTATTTATGACTCACTGCAACGTGCTCATATGTGGGCGGTTGATAAAAATATCAGCAAAAACTACGTGGCTGATGTAACAGAAGGTGTGAATAATTATCTACGTCGGCTAAAAAATATTGGTGCTATTTTAGGCGGCACCTGCTGGGCTGATCCTGATTTAAATACCCCGGACGCCTTAGCGGATGGCAAGGTATATTTTAACTTTGATTTTACCCCACCCACTCCAGCCGAACACATCACCTTTAATGCCACTTTAACCGACGATTATTTTAAGGAGGTACTCAGTGCACGCCAATAATGTCACTTATGCCACCCTGTTTATTGATGGGGTAAGCCAGGCAGGACGAGTGCAGTCTATTACACTACCCAAGCTTACAGTTAAAACTGAAGAATACCGTGGTGGTGGCATGGATGGCGTGACCCACCTGGATATGGGAATGGAAGCCATGGAACTGAGCTTTACCATTGATGACTGTAATATCAATGTACTGAAAGAATTCGGTTTCCAGCAAGGTAAGCAAGTGCCGTTCAATATCAAAGGTGTATTGCGCAACCCTGGCCAGGGCGACCAAGGAATTGATGCGGTTTGTCGTGGCCTGGTCAGTGAAATAGATTTTGGTGAATGGAAACAAGCCGAGCTATCCAGCTTAACGACCACGGTCAAACTGGATTACTACAAACTCACCATCAATAACAAACTCATTTACGAGATCGATGTGGTTAACCATGTACGCAAAATAGAAGGCACTGATCACATGCAAAACATCCGTGAGTTACTGGGGCTGTAGTAATAGTGCGTATTTTAAACAAGTTGTTTAAATGGTAATATTGGGGTTGGAATTAACGAACGGAGAAGTAACGTTGAGCAACCCTTATAAAACCCCTGAGTCTCAAATTGGTGGTGATAATGGCTTTACTTATGTAGGTTTTTGGGCAAGATCTGGTGCGGCAATAGTTGATACAATTATTATGCTATTAATTACCGTTCCAATATTAATGTCTGTATATGGGAAAGATTATTATCTTTCAGAAGAGATGATTAAAGGTCCACTAGATTTTCTATTAAGCTATGTATTACCTGCAGTAGTTGTTATCCTATTTTGGGTATACAAATCTGCAACACCAGGAAAAATGGCCGTTAAAGCTAAAATAGTCAATGCAAAGACTGGTCAAAAGGCCTCTACAGGTCAACTTATTGGACGTTATTTTGCTTATTATATTTCCCTCCTTCCATTAGGTTTAGGTATTTTGTGGGTAGCATGGGATAAGAAAAAACAAGGTTTTCATGACAAGTTAGCTGGTACAGTAGTGATTCGTCCCGCTGACTTTGGTGAAACAAAAGCAGAGTTCAGCTAAACCAGTTTACTATTTAAATTCTTATATAAAATGCCTCGTTTTTACGGGGTATTTTATTATCTATAACTTTTTAAAAATAAAGGTATAACATGAGCGAAATAATAACCTTAAATTACCCTATCGAACGCAATGGCGAAGTGATTAACGAAGTGACCTTACGTCGCCCCAAAACCAAAGACATGAAAAACATTGAAAAACGGGGTGGTGGGGAAATTACCCAAAGCATCCATATGATAGCTGATCTATCTGGACTGGATATTAAAACAATAGAAGAACTGGATGCCGCAGACTTTCAACACTTGAATGAAGTGGTGGCAGGTTTTTTAGAATCGACTGGCAATCAGTAAAACAAATCTGCCTGGCCTTATCCTACTACCTGCGAGGTACCCCACTGTCAGAGCTGTTAGACATGGACCTCGACGACCTGCTTGATTGGTACAAATCCCTCCCTAAGCAACAATAATAATCATGGCGAATAAACTCAACATTGCGATTGGCGCTTATATTGATAAGTCGCTGGCGAAGTCATTTAAAAAAACCGAATCTGCTGCCAGTCGGTTAGGTAAAGCTTACCGGGAAACCAATAAAAAACTAGCCGCTGTAAGACAGGTGGATCAGTATCGCCAGCGTCTTGCTCGATTACGCCAACAGCAACAACAAGCGGGTGGTAGTAATCAGCAGTTAGCCAATGCGATTCGGCGTACTGAGCAATCCTTGTCGCGGGCTTCACGTTCTGCACAACGCTATGGAGTCAATTTAAATAACTTGGCACGCACCCAACGACAGTTGCAGCGTACCGCCCGTTTCCAAGGACTTCAGCAATCAGGGATGCAACGGCTTGGCCAGTTAAAAACCGCCGGTAAATGGGCAGCAGGTGGGTTAGCCGGAGCAGCAGGTGGTTTATTGGCGATGGTGAAATCCACGGCTGATCGAGGAGACCCCATTGCCAAGCATGCGGCCAAACTGGGCTTTAGTGTCGAAGGGCTCCAAGAATATCAATATGCGGCTGAGCGTTCTGGGGTGTCTACCGCGCAGTTTAATACCGCCTCTCAACGGATGGTACGACGGGTGTCGGAAGCGGCTGCTGGGATTGGTAAAACGGGTAAAGCGCTCAAAGAATTAGGGTTAGATGCTAAGTGGTTAAACTCACTGAAGCCTGAAGAACAGTTTGAGCATATCTCGGAAGCGATGAAGCATATCCCCAATAAAGCTGATCGTGTGCGACTGGCAATGAAGTTATTCGATACCGAAGGCGTTGGGCTGGTTAATATGCTTAATGGCGGAAAAGCGGGCCTTGAAGCATTAAGAAAAGATGCCAGAGCGACTGGTAACATTATCTCAAAAGAAGATGCCAAAAATGCAGAGGATTTTCAGGACGCGTTTTTAGACTTTAAACAAATCATTGGCAGTGTCAATAAATCCATTGGGGCCAAGTTTATGCCCTTGGTTACCCGCATGATGATTAAGTTTAAAGCCTTTCATGAAAAATACGGTGCTCGCTTTAACCAACGGTTAATTCAGGTAGCTGACTCATTAGTGAGTGTGGGGCGGTTTATGTGGAACCTGGGTAAAACTGTATTTACTGTCGCCAGTAAAATAAGCCATTTTATTGAGGAAACCGTTGGTTGGAAAAACATTGCAGCGGTTGTAGCCGCTTTAATTGGAGTAAAATTAGTGGGTGCCGTATTGGCAGCTGGGTCTGCATTAATAGCATTTATTCCAGCAATAAAAGCCGTTGGGTTAGCCATGATGGCCAATCCGGTTGGCCTAATTATTAAAGCCATTGCGATTGGTGCGACATTAATTATTACCCACTGGAGTACTGTATCCACATTTTTAGGTGATACATTTGATACTGTTGCTAATGCTTGTAGTTCAGCATTTGAAACCATTAAACACTACTTTTTCAATTTTACGCCGCTAGGTTTGCTGATATCTAATTGGGAACCAATCACAGACTACTTTGGTAACTTATGGGAGAGAGTCAAAGCAATATTCGGTGTAGCCTGGGAGGCTATTAAAAACTACTTCTTTACTAGTACACCTCTAGGCTTATTAATCGCTAACTGGGACCCGGTCAAAGACTATTTTAGTAATCTCTGGGATTCTGTGCTTAATGCATTCAGCTCAGGGGTAAATAACATTAAAAACAGGCTTTCTAGTTTTTCAGCTAAAAAGCTATTCATGAAAGTCTGGCAACCAGCAATTGATTGGCTCCGCAGCAAATTCCAGTGGATTAATAAAGCCATTGAGAAGCTAAAAGGTATTAAACGTTGGTTTACTGGTGATGATGAGGAAGAAAAGAAAACAGTTGCCGGAAAAATTAACCAGCGAACGCAGCAACGCAGAGCCCAGATACAAGAGACACAAGCGGTTAATGCTAAGCAAATTGAAAAGCGGCTACAGCAAATCAACCAACAAAAAAACATGAATGTCACCACTCACCTAAACGCACCAATTACCATCAATGCAGCCCCAGGTATGTCAGCAGAAGAAGTCACACAGCAAGTGAAGGATGCTTTAGAAGAACGTGAGCAGGAAGCGGAAGCCAGGCAGCGAGGTGCGCTTTATGATATGGATATGGCGGCTGCTCTATGAGTTATACACTACTCAAGCTGGGTGACTTTATATTCTCCATCAAAACTGCCAGCTATCAAAAACTCCGTCAACAATGGCAGTTTACATGGGCCAGCCAGCCTATTATTGGGGGTTATCCTCAGCAGCAGTATACCGGGGAAACCGTTCGAACGATGGCTTTAAGTGGTACCATGTACCCTGGCCAATATGGCAGTCGTGATAGCCTACTTCATATGGTTGAGCTAGCCGGTACAGGTGCACCCTTCATTTTGGTAGCGGGTACTGGCGAAATACTCGGCTATTGGTGCATCACCCAAGTGAGTGAAAGTGGCACCTACCCGGATAAGGAAGGCATTTGCCGTAAGATTGAATTCAGCGTGAGCATAACCTACTATGGCGACAATCTACCGAACAAAGGACGGTGATACCCTGGATTGGATTTGTAAGCAGTATTATGGCGATGAAGCTTTTGTACTGCAGGTGTTGGATGCTAATCCGAGATTAGTGGAGCAAGGGCCTGTTTTAGTCGCAGGAATTAATATTTTATTACCAGCGCTAACCCCTCAAAATCAGACTGTAGAATACCTTTGGTCTTAAGTTTTCATATTCAGCCAAAGAATACTAATTATATGCTATTTTGATAGTATTATACTACTCTCTAATTAGTTGATTTGACACTCAATATAATATTCGAGATGATTATGTATAAGCTTAGTAAATTTTCGACTATAACTAAATTTTTATTAATTATTATTTTCTCACCTCTAGTATATTCCAATCCTATATGTGATAGAGCTTTAAAAGTTGGCTGGGATGATTGGCCTCCATATCAAATCAAATCCGAAGGGGATCCAAAAGGCATTGACCCTGATATTCTACAAGAAATATCTAAAATTATAGGATGTAAAGTGATTTTTGAAGAGATTCCATGGAAACGTCAGTTAGAAATGCTCAAGCAAGGATTAATCGATATTGTTCCCCAAGCAAATATAACTAAAGAGCGGGAAAAATATGCGATTTTTTCAATAAAATATTTGTTGTATGAGTCAAGGTTGTGGCTGAATACAACAAATTTAAGCCAACCTAAAAACCTACAAAGCTTCCTTGATTCAAATGAACTACTTGGTATTACACGAGGTTATTCCTATGGAAAAAATACTGATGAAATAATTAACAATCCTAAATATACTAATAAAATTAAATCAGGAACTTACACCAAGCAAATTATTGGAATGCTAGCAGAAGGTCGACTCGATGGTATCCTAGGAAATCGATTTACAGTAGGTTATATTGCAAAAAAAGAATCTCTGCATAAAAAAATCCGTGCAACTGGAATTGTAGTTCAATCTGATCCAGTTTATTTTATGTTCTCAAAAAAATCAATATCAATGCCGGTACTAAATTCATTCAATAAAGCAATTCTTGAATTAGATAAAAAACAAATAATTAAAAGAATAGCTAACTCTTATACAGGTGAAAACTAATTAGTGGCTTTCAAAAATTACTCTGACCGGAGTTCGTGCTTATACAGTGAATAGTTAAGAACTCTTATCATCCATTAAAACGTTTACTGAATGTTAACTGCCTAACATTAATAGTTGGGCATAATTTTTTCCAAATTTATAAGTCATAAACCGTGTTTATCGATTATCAAGTATTAATTGCCAACTTGGCCGTTGATATTAAACAACATTTAATTAGCTTAGAACTCTCTGATGAAGCGGGTATCAAGTCAGATAGAGCAACCCTAAAGCTTTCTGACCCTGAAGGTAATTTACCCATACCCGCCAAAGGCACCAGGCTATCAGTGACCATCCAGAATACTCATATGGGTGATTTTATTATTGATGAGGTGTCACTCTCTGGCCCACCTAATCAGATGACCATTCAGGCGAAAGGAGCTAACTTAAGGGATCAGCTCCGTAGCCCTAAATCCCGTTCATGGCATCAAAAAAAGCTGGTAGATATTGTTACCACAGTGGCCAATGACAATGGGTTGATACCTAAAATTGCAGAAGTATTTACCTCTATTGTCATTGATCATATAGACCAGACAGAAGAATCCGATATTAATTTTTTAAGTCGTATTGCATTAGATCATGGGGCAATTGTTAAGCCAATGATGGAGCATTTAGTGTTTGTTGAACGAGGCAAAACCAAAACAGCCACTGGTAAACAATTGTCACCAATAACAATTTCTAAAATTAATAAATGGAATTTAAAAGCCCCTGACAGACAATATTATAAAAGTGTGATAGTTAAATATCACAGTGCTGAAGGTGGTAAGACAGAGCATGTAAAGGTTGGTAATGGTGAACCGATCTATACTATTAAAATGGTATATCCAACCATGGAAGCAGCCAAAGCCAGTGCTAAAGCCAAATTAAGTGGGTTAAATGATACAGAAGCCAGTTTAAGCATAACGGTAGTAGGTAATCCTGAATTAATAGCTGAACGGCCAGTGATTATTCAAGGTGTAAGGACTGGTGTTGATGGTCGGTGGGTGGTGAAGCAGGCAAAGCACTCGGTAAGTGCTTCGGGGTATACGACGGGTGTTAGTTTGATCAAATGAGGCTGTTACGATAGTTTAGCTTTTGGCAGAGGTTTAAACCTGGAACAAACTAATCAAACAGAGTAGAATGTTTTACTGTGTTGTATATCTTAATTACAGCTGGCACACTGTATTAGAAAAAAAGGAATCTCAAAATGAGTATTGATATTGATTCTCTATCTTATGAAGAGTTAATAAAACTGAATCAACAAATTGTAGAACGCCTTAAGTTTTTAGATACAGTGCATACTCAAAAGGAAATGATGCAGTTTTTTACTGGTGATCAAGTGAGTTTTCAATCATCTGGCCGTGGCCGGCAAGTTGGTATAGTCGTAAAATGCAATAAGAAAACCATCACTGTTTTAGCTGAGTCTGGTGAAAAGTGGAATATATCACCTCAATTACTTAGCAAAATAAAAAACGTTAAGTCACGTAGCAAAAAACTAGATAATATTTTTGATCTTCCCCGTAAAAAGTAGCTTATTAATGACTGCTCATAAAAGAGAGCAAAAATCACAGTTATTATAACTAACTGGCGCTTCTTGATATTGTTGATTAATAGGAGTTCAAATTACCACCAAACTGTACGACCAATAATTTGGTAAATAGTATGATGGCAATTTGGTTCGCTACAGAATGGTATTATATTTACCCATCTCCACCCGCCATAACAAACATGCATGCATGGCAAAGCAGGATTGTGCACAAACAACAGGCACAAAAAAACCGCAAATCTGACGGGTGCGGAAACCGCTGTTTGTTTAGTAGTGATTGAAGGCTACACCTGAGGTGTGTTAGGTGTCAAGACAGTTCACCATGACATTTTTATGGTAGGCTTTTCTAGCCTTCTAAAAAGACTCAGCCCCCAAGTTACTATCAAGACACAAAACAACCAATCCGATAATAATTTGTACATAAGCTTTAAAAAATAATCATTTTTGATGAAATAGCTTTCCCATTGTTATCAAACAAAACATTACAAATTTGACCTTTAGGTAAGTGATCCATTTCATCATTAGCTATCCAGTACTTTACTCTTGTATTATTTACATCTATAGCTACCAGCCTTTTATTATGTGACATTACCAAGTTATCCACTCTATTAACTGACATTCCTTTTTGTACACTATTACACTCTCTAACCAAGTCTTTTTCTGAGTATTTTATTTTTTTTATTTCAACTATATCATCCTTAAAATAAACCAACTTAAACCACAGCGCTAATAAAATTAGAGGCAAAAAAAGAGTAAATTTTTTCCAAGACTTCAATTTAGTTAGTGGCTTTATAAGTTTAACAAACCTTTTATTCATAATTGACATATTCACCGTTTAGCCAGTTTACATAATGCAGCTCTTTGTTCTGGCGTTAAGCTTGCTATATAGGCTCTTGCTGCTTCATAAGCAATTTTTTTATATTGGCCAAACTTAGTATAAAAGTCTGTAAATGTTATTATTGGGCATCCTAATGTTGGCAACTTTAGTCTTCCAGCAGCAGCCACAGTCGTGCATATTAGACCAGGTGCAGGTCCCTTATAAGTGATATCCATTGCGTTATAAAAACCATCAACTTCTACAGTCCATTCTTCGCAGGTCTCAGTATCAGAGCACTTTAGTAAACCTTCAGAAACAATTACTTCAAACCAAAGATATACCTCCATACCAAGCCCTGAATGTGTTGCTTTCCAATAGCAATCGGCTATATTTTTTGTTGTACATGCATCCCTATTCCTTCTAAAGCCCCAGTTTTCATCAATTCCAGGCTCTTTAATCCATTCTCCAATTATTTCCAGACCAAAGGGATCCATAAATTTTAAAGGATTACCTAAGACATAAGCATAAGTATTTAAGCCTCCTTGCAGCCCAATCGGATCACTCTGAACATAACGTCCAAGGTTCGGGTCGTAATCCCTAAAGTAGTTGTAGTGTAGTCCTGACTCCGGGTCAAAAACTTGCCCAGGAAAACGCAGTGCAACTACTGTTTTCTGGCCATCACCATCCACATCTTCATTGGCTAAACCAATCCCAAAGGCATCTGATTGCCACTGCCAAACAGCTTGGCCTGCTGCATTAGTAGCAACCCTCGGAGTGTTAAGATGATCACTATGGATATAGGCCACTTGCTGTTTAGTGCTTTGGCCTTTGTCGTTTAGCCATTGCTCTAACATGGCTATGGGTTGAGTACCTAACCACGCATAGTTACGGGTGTAGAAGAGTTTATTGTTAGCGTTATAATAAGCTTCTTCTAATAGTTGTCCGTTTTGGTTGTAGCTATAAATAACAGTTTGGTTATTTAAGACTTTTACTAATCGTTCTCCAATCGCGTTATAGCGATATTCGGCTTGTGTAGTACCACCTTCAACAACTGCTTTTAAACGCCCTTGACCATCATATTGGAGCTGTAAGCCATTACCATTATTCTGGATATTTCCCATACCGTCATAGCTAACATTGCTTTCTTCACGCTTGATTAAGCGGTTGCTATTTTCGGCATAAGTTAATTTTTGCGTTTCAGTTTTACCGTCTTTTTCGGTTGTACGCTTGGTGCGGTTACCGACCGGGTCATATTCATAGGTTTTACGGCCGTAGTTGGCTTGCTCTTCGATTAAGCGGTCTAACGGATCATAACCATATGAGCTGTTGTTTTGCTCAGCCAGTAAATTATCAATGCCGGTAATGTTTCCGTTTGGATCATACTGGTAATTTAGCTCTTGGATACCTTGTACGGTTTGCTGAATTAACTGTAAGTCCTGATCATATTGGCGGTTTAAGGTTTTGCCATTACCCCACGTCAATTGTTGTACAGGGCCAAACGGCACATAGCCAATATTGTTGGCTAAATTAATGGTTTGATCGCTTCCCTTAAATTGGCCTGTCACTTGGTTAACCTGTCCATTGCTATTGCGTTGGTAGCTGATGGTTAAACCAGAGGGGTATTGAATACGGGTCAGTTGGTTAGCCAGGTTGTAGCCATAGGCCACACCAAAGAATTGATCTTTACCATTAAGGCTTACCGAGCGCATAGTTTTGGTGACATTGCCACGGTCATCGTAATGGTAAGCAATTAAGCCTGACTGGTCCTGAATGCCAGTTAAGCGGCCAATACCTTTGCTGCCATCGTTGGTGTTATCATAAAGGTAAGTAACATTTAGCTCAGGGCTAGCAGGATAAGACCGGCTGGTTTGACGATTTAGAGCGTCATAGCTGTATTTAGTAACAACACCACGGCCATCTACCTTTTGAGTAACGTTGCCTGCTGCATCATGGCTATAAACGGTTTCACCACTGCTTGGGCTAATTTCTTTTACCAAACGGCCTAAACCATCATATTGATAAGTAGTAGCCACCCCGCGCGGGTCAGTGACTTGGGTTAAGTTATCTTGCGAATCGTATTTAAATTGCGTGCTTTGGTTTAATGCATCAGTGTTTTGTACCAACCGATTTAACGCATCATATGCATTGCCACTTTTATAATTACGGGGATTAGTCGCACCTGTCGTATTGCTGTTTTTGTCGTATACAAAGTGGCTGGTTTGACCATTAGCGCCAACAGACTTTAATAGCCTACTCATTTCATCATAAGCTTGGCTAAATTGGCTCACTACTGCGCCAGTCGATGATTTAACAACCTGCTTAGTAATATTCCCTGCATTGTCGTGCTGATACTCAATGCGTTCGCCTAAGCCATTTTGAATAGCGGTTAAGCGTTTCGCGGCATCATATTCATAATGTAATTCGCTACCATTCGGTAAATAAACCGCCGTCACTTGACTAATGGCATCGTATTCAAAGCGAGTAGTGATATCACCAGCTGCACTTTTAATAGTGGATTGGGTTAATTGGCCCATCTCATCATAAGACAGGCTAGTTATCGTGCCATTAGCATCAGTAATTTGTTGCGGATTACCAAAGGCATTGTGATTTGATAATTGTGTCGAATGTCCCAAGGCATTAACAACTTCAGTTAATTGCCCTTTATCGTTGTAACTAAATTGGGTGATGTCCTGTACATCTGTCCGTGGGCCATCAATTTGGGTGACATTGCCTTGGTTGTCATATTGGTAACTGGTGGTACTGCTCGCACCTGAAAGTGCTAACGGGGAAATAAATAACGATAATGCCCCGGCTAATAAAGTCTGTTTAAACTGCATCTTTAAATTACTCTAAAAATTTAAACAAAAAATTGAGGTTAGGTAGAAAAGGGTTCTACCTAACAATAAAGCTAAACATATTATTTTGAAGTATTAATGGATGGTATTGCATCGATTGCAATGTATAGATCACCATGATCCCAGCTATTTCTATGACTACCATCATTACCTTCAGGGCTTATTGCAAAATCCAAAATATCACCTTTAGAAACAGTAATGCGGCGAGTTTTAGTGTTGCCTTTAAAATCATCTTTGAGAATTAATTGCTGATTGATTAGCTTACCATTTAAATAAAATTTTCCAGTAAAACCATTTCCTTGGCTATAGGTTATTTTATGTGTTAACCACCTAATTTCTAACATTCCATTGTACATGCTAACCCAACGCCTAACCGGCCAATGTTCGTTTGTTCTAATACCATAAGGGCCGCTAGGAATAAAGTTATTTTTTCCTATTTCCAAATAAGGAGCACCACTCTTACTTAAGTCCCACTTATCTCCAGTCCAATACTGTGTTGCAAATGGTATAAATTCAGAAGGTAAGAAGATTTTATCTTTATCATTTTCATAGTCAAAATACCCATAGTACCAACCATTTTGACCTTGTTCTCCTATCACAGACCAGTCTTTTTTAGAGTCAGCTAAGTTAATTGGTTGAGTTGATTGATTTTTTGCTCTTTCAACAGCACTGATTGAAATGTAAAGATCCCCATGGTCCCAACTATTGCGGTGGCTTCCATCAAGTCCTTCAGGACTAATCGCAAAGTCTAAAACATCCCCTTCAGTAACACTTAGACGATGTGTTTTTGAGTTACCTTTAAAGTCATCCTTTAGCACAACTTGCTGATCATACAGCTTACTATTAAGATAAAATTTTCCAGTAAAGCCATTACCTTTATCATAAGTAATTTTATGTGTTAACCAGGTTACTTCAATGATTCCTGTATAAGGACTAACCCAACGCCTAACCGGCCAATGTTCGTTTGTTCTATTACCATAAGGGCCGCTAGGAATAAAGTTATTTTTTCCTATTTCCAAATAAGGAGCACCACTCTTACTTAAGTCCCACTTATCTCCAGTCCAATATTGACTTTCTAGTTGAGTAAAATCACCTTGCTGAAATTGTTTATCTTCATCTTTTTCATAATCGAAGTAGCCATAATACCAGCCACGCTTTCCTTGCTCACCGTTTGTTGGCCAATCTTGTTTGGAATCTGCAATAACTCTTAATTCCTTAACAACTTCTTTTTTAACTGGGTTACGCCCTAATACAAGCTCTTGTTCAGTGGTAAACCCATCATTATCTAAGTCAAGTTTAGATTCATTTTTTAATGGGTCAGTGTTATTATTTAACTCCCAAGAATCACTTAAACCATCATTATCAGTATCATCACTTTCAAACGAAGTACCTAGTTCCTTCTCTCTTTCATTCGATATTCCATCACCATCGTAGTCATCAATACTCACAATATTTATTTGCGTATTAGGATCGCTAATAGTTTGTGATAGCAGTTTTCCAGTATTAGAGTATTCATAGCTAATTAATTTGCCAGGCTCAGAGATGATTACCGGAAATGAGTATTGATAATGCCATTGCGTAGTAATAGTGCGTGCTTGTGGAGTACCTGCGGCTTCGGTTTTTTCGGTGACTAAACCACGGTCATTATATTGGTAAGTGGTTTTAACCCCTTGCCAGTCAGTTTTAGATTTTAATAAGCCATTGTCAAAATACTCATACTCCTTATTAGCCGCTGCACAATTGGCTGAAGTATGACCTTCTACTTTGGTTACATTAAACACACCATGGTAATTTTTAAAATAATACGTAGTTTTTTTACCGAGCGGATTAGTTACAGTGGTTTGTTGATCACCGTAAATAAGGCTATAACGCTCTTTACCATTAGCCAGTTCACTAACTATCGCACGTCCTTTATCATCATATTCCCATACGAGTGAACGCACTCCACGTCGATCGGTAACACTGGTTAAGTGATTTGGAAATTGCTCATTTTCATAGTGAAAGCGGCGGGTTTTATCACCAGGATAGGTGACGGTAGTTAAACGTTTTTGCTCATCATACTGGTAACTCACTTGATAATTATTATTTAACTGCGCTTCAATTAACTGCTGCGCTTCATTAAATGTCAGAACAAGTGTATTGCCATTATTATCTGCAACCGTGGTTGTATGACCTTGATACTGGTATAGTAAAGCTCTACCATCCAACCATTGTTGCTTAGTGATTTTTCCGCTCTCATTAAACCAGGCTTGACGGTTGTTACTAAATGTTACCAGCCATTTTGAGTCAGCTTCATCAATCGCTTTTAATTGGTGGAAAACATCGGCGTCGCTTTGCCAACCGTTGTCTGTTTGAACAAAGTTATAAACTTTGCCATCACCTAAATGGAGTGATATTTGGTTGCCGAAAATATATAGCTTGGTTTCAAAGTTAAATCGCCAATAACCCAAACTACTGTTATAGGTCCGAATTAAAGGTAAAACACCCACTATATCAGTGTCCACATGATACATATTGCCTGTCGCAATTCGGATAGGCTCACCTTCACTTGGGTTTTTGGTACAATCACCGGCACCATTTTCTTTGGGGCCCATTGGTGCTTCTAAGATTTTAAAACACTCTTTGTTTCCTTGCTTATTTGTGCGCATTTTAAAGTCATCAGGACATTCTAATTTACGTGAACGGCTGACAAATATCGTTTCACCATCACCTGCTTTATCACATGCACCTGAAGAAGAATGTTTATAGCCATTTACTCGAAATCGTTGGCCACTTGATAATTCATGGCCATTTTCATACGTTAGCTCGGCTCCATTACAATTATAGGTTTTAGCCACCTCTCCCCAGCCTGGAAGGCTTGGTCTATCTACTCCACATAAATTATCAACCTTTTGAGTAAAGGCCATCGCCAGCTCAACATAGTTGCTGTCAGTGATAGGACCGCTACCACGGCAACCATTAGAGGAGGTCCAAGTACCACCTTTTACTTCACACCAAGCAGCCACACGATAAAGGTAAGAACCGGTATTATCACAAAGCCTATAACCCCATTTAGATAAACTCGGAGAAATACATAGAGCCTTCCCACCATTTTTTATACAATCACTATCCTCTACAGCACTGACCGGAAAACTAAACCCACCCAGCAATAAAAATATTGAAAAAGCCAGAAGGCCTTTACTTTTCAAAGACTTTAAAACTGATAACCGCATGAAGTAATAACCTAAATAGAACTCTGAAACTTGTGTTGTGAACAATTGCGTTTGATGGCAAGCCAGCTGCTTTGCTATTCACAAAATCGTGCAAATTTTACGCAGAATAAGATAAATATCAAATTTAATTCGCGTATATTAATTTCAGTGATCGACAATCCTATCAATTATAAATGTGAGTGATTATGGGTCGGTAATTACGTAGAAAATACCATGCAAGAAAGCTTGACAATGATCGCGAGAAATGAGGTAAGAAAAGAAAGCTAACCCAATATTGGGCCTGCTATATGGTGTGGCTATAGACAAGACTAAACACGGTTACTTACAGCTCAATAGTAACCGAAGCAGGTTGGAACAGCATAAGGTATGCCCTTATGACAATAGTAGATTGTTGAGTTGTAATTATAGATTTATGTTTTTTGTTGTGGCGTTCAGAAACGTAATAAAACTAGATATAAGTTGCTTCAGCTCTATATTCTCCATTAATACTTTTTGATATTCTTGTTGGCTAACCGTTTCCCCTTTATTTGATAATAACTGATCATACTCAAGCTTTCTCCAAGGTCTAAACTCAGGCATTTTTCATCCTTATATATGCTGGAAAGGTTCATTGAACTGCTGGTTACAACGCAGCAAAACAAAGCTTAAATATACAATAAAAATAAGAGCTGTGCACTATTTTTTAAAGAAAAAATACAACAGTTTTTACATTAAAATCTACTTTTTATTTTTACCTAATTTGACATCTTTTTACCTGGATTTACCTTATTTGATAATTCTTTATATAATCAATATTTCTATAAAGTTTGATCCTTATTATAATTAGTATTTTCTAATGTATATATTAGGGCACTTCATGTCATGAGCCTGTTTTTTATGGTTGGTTCTGGTATCGGTTTGGAGCTATACAAGGTGAAGCTTTTTCAAACTGAAAAGTAGAGTTCAGCTGAGTGGGGTAGGGGATAGATTGTTAGACAATAGATCAAAAGACAAGAAGCCTAAATTTTAACCACGACAGGTGTTACCTATCGCGAAACCCCAGAATGTCTGCAATATGCACCTTGTAGCCCAGGATTCATAAGGGGGTATAATGGCTATAATGGGTGTAGGACAAGAGGGTGCTTTTTTAAATAAAATCAATAGGTTATGCTTGACCATAGGATATATATGGGGTTGTGGGGGTCGGAGGTTCGAATCCTCTCACTCCGACCATTTTTATTCTTTAAATTCAATAACTTACATCCTATCTGCAATTAAGAATCATTCTTCTTTAAGTATAAATTAAGTATATTTTAAGTAAATAACACCAGATTCTACCCCTGTTTTTAGAAGCCAGTTGTAGTGTAATTTGTTTGCCAATCCAATTTATCATGCGATAGATACAAAAGCTGCATATTCCTTTTCATTCTAAAATCGGACAAAGCACATTAGTGCAACACAAGTTGGAAAAAGATGAATAGAAGCTGTGTAAAAGGGTAGTTACTAGAATTTTCACACCTCTATGGCAATCAAATTTGCAAAACAGTTAATATATTGGTTGGGAATTACTTTACTATTAAGTTACATAAATGTAACATTTCTTGCGGCATCTTCAATTTGACTCATCCTTATTAACAGATTTTACGTTATTCGTTATTACATTCCTTGATGGAAAAATATTAACTGGGAAACCTATGCTTACAAAGTTATCGAAAATAAGGACTTATATAGCTGTTATTATTCCAGCTTTATTAGCATTTAGTAATTCACATGGATCAACGGTTCATCCTGTTGATGTCCTGGTTCTTTATACTGATGCAGCAAAAACATTCTTAGATAAAAAGTCTATTAAGGTTGAAGATGAAATAAATGGTTACATAACGTTTTCAAATGAAGTATTTAAAAGAAGCCAAGTCAATATGCAGTACAATCTTGTTTATCAAGGCTATGCTGACTGGCTAAGCTCTATAAAAGAATCATCATCAAGTAATCTTGGAAAAGTTGTTAATGATCAACGCGTTCACCAATTAAGAAGCTACTTTGGTGCTGACCTGGTAGTAGTTTTAACTAAATCAAGCTACCAGGGTGGTATTGCTAGAGGAGTTGATACTACACGTCGAGAAGTCCTTGATGGTGAATTTGATTTACGACATAAAATATCTCCATTTGCTTTGGTAGGCGTAAGTCCTTCAAAGGGAGTAGATGCAGGGTCAGAGGAACAACAAAGATACCAAGCAAAAGCTAACTTTCTTCATGAGGTTGGCCATGCAATGGGATTGGGACATGACTTTGAGACAGATTTTTACTACTTGGATACATCTTTTACTGATGCTATTGAAAAAAAAGCAGAAGAACAACGAAAAAAATATCTTGAAGAAAACAATTTATTGAGCTTTGTAGAGTTTAGCCTGAAAGATGAGTATCAAGGTGCTAAATATGAAAAAATACTTGAGCTGTATAATAAATATTTAATAAAACATAATGCTAGATCTGAAGAGAGCTTTCAAAGAGAGTTAGTTGAGGAGTACATAGGCGGAATTTATAAATATTCAACTGGATTTAAGATATATAAAAATGAAAAGTCATATGGCACAATAATGTCTTATGCCCAAAATCTTCCTTATTTTTCTAATCCAAACATTAAGTGTTCTTCTGAAGATTTAAGTGAAACTGGTATTGTATGTGGATCTGCAGATGATAATGCAGCAAAGTCATTAAATTTATCAGCTCCATCAATAAGTAATTTCTGCTCAGCTTCTAAACGGGATAGATCTGATTTATCCATGAACTTTGAATTGGTTAAGTTGATACCTGAAAGTGAAGCTGAAACCATAGATTTTGATTTTAATCATGCTTATTACAATGAGTTCAGTTCTAAAGATCAGTTTGGTATTTATCCGTGGAATAAAACAGGTATATTAAATTTTGACACAGAAAATAAGCAAGTAGTTGATGATGAAGGTAACTCTAGTACAGAGAAAACGAATGTACTAACAGTTCAAGATAGCAAGTATTTTCCTGCGGTAGGCTTTGAATTGAGTTGTGTAGCAGAGAAGAAAAAGGTATTTGCAATTGGTGCATCTGTGAAGTCAGCAAAACCAGGTAAGTCTACATTATGGCTTTATTATGAGCTAGCGGCTTTAGATCTAGAAACTGATACACAGGTAAAAAAATGGCTAAAGCTTGATGAAAAAGATACTAATAACAAGCAATTTACTGACCTAGAGGCAGGGATTAGGCTACCTGACAATATCACTGTGGTTAGGTTAGCAATCACAAGTACTGATGATAATACACTTATTATTGACTCATTGGCTGTAGCAAAAGAGAAGTAGTACTTCGTTAGTTTATCAAGTCTATGAGCCCCTTTACTGGGGCTCTTTGCTTTTCCATTCAAAATTTAATCCAGCTTCAGCCAACGTCCACCGTGTTTCATGTCCTTGTAAGTAATGCTCTGTCATTTTCTCAGAGGTATGGCCCATCAGTCTTCTAATTGCATCTTTATCATAACCTGCTTGCTCATAAAGATAGCCACCCAGTGATCGTATTTCGTGAAAGGTAGGGCGCTCTCTGGCTTTTAACTCCTTAAATAAATTAGTTTTATCTCGCACTTCAGAGAATGCCCGGCTAAGATAATCCCGCTTGATAGCGGTCCAGTGGTCATTACGTCGATGGCTGCTACTGCGCCTGTCAGGGTTTCGGTGAACAATGTAGGGGCTACGTATGCCACTCTCTCTTGCTCGTTTAATAACTGCACCTAGCTCTTCGCCAATGTTGATGGCCAAGTAGGCTGATTCACCATGCTTTTCTGTCTTCTGTTGTATAACAAAGAGGCGGTTGTTTTTGATGTCCTCAAACTTCATTTTTACAACATCACCTGCACGTTGAAGGGTAATCAATCCAATATCCATAGCATTTTTCAACCATGGGTCTGCTAGTTGGTATATAGCGTGGTATTGCTCAATGGTCATCCGTTGCCGTATTTTTTCAGCTTTTTTATTCATTGTTACTTCAGCGGGGTTGATAGTTAGTAATCCTTTAGTGATACCAAAGCGACAGACTTGAATTAAAATTGATCGATGTTGGCAGTATGAGTCACCTGAAAAACTATTGTCTAGATAGTCAGCAACTGTTGGCACTGTAAGCTCTTTCAATGGCAGCTTTCCAATATCCCTGGCAATGCGATTTAATCGGTACTCTGAATTCAATAAGCTGCGAGGCTTAAGGTTGCGAGTAGGTAAATACTCTTTTTTAAACCTATCAATTAACAGCTCAACATTAGCTGCATCGGAGTCCATCACATGAGCGACCAGCATACACTGGCCATCAAGCCTAATATTCAACTGACGAGCCGCAGCTTGTGCTTTGGCTCGATTCTTACCCATGGGGTGGTACTTTCCAGTAAGGGGGTGCTTGTACCGGAAGTAGTCATTTTTAGGTCCATAGGTATATAAGTTAGGCTCTAGCCCTAGATTTTTCCTACTTCTTTTGCGTGGCGGCATAATTACAAACCATTTAATACTTTATCAACCAGCTCATTACCAGTCATACTCTTTTCAATATCTGCTTCAATGTACCAAGTGTTGCCTATTTTAGTGGCGGGTAATTTACCTTCACGACACAAGCGGTTTACCGTGCTAATAGAGGGCGCACCTGAAATAAATCGGGTTGCAATCCAATCTTTAATTGATAATAAATTAGGTTTTTTTATCATAAATAACTACCTTTATATTTGTTGTTTGTTGTAAAAACCTCAAGTCACTACGCCAAAATAAGTTTGATTATTACTCCTTTTAAAGTCTGTTTCTGTTTCATCGCGAAGTATAATTACATGTTTAGGTGCACTAACACTTAGCTTTGCCTGCCCCATTGACTTAGATAAACTCTCCCTATTGCTAGGGTAGGAGTAAACAGTTATTTCATGATCAAGCTTAAAGGGGTGTCCAAACTCAACCTCTTTGATACTAAGATGCCCGCGGTGAATAGTGGTGAGCGTAACACCACCCACTGTCCTCGCTCGCAGTATCAGTCGATAATCACCAATCTTTAGCGACTCACCAACTCGACGCGTTACAGTCAACATTACCTTACCTCTATATGAATTAAATACAGTACACCTTTAAACTGGCCAGGCAGGGATTGATTACTAGCATTAAATCCAGCTTTTAAGCATTGGTATTGCTTCTCGCTTATCCTTATATAAGCAGGTGGCTCACCCTTGCCAGTTTCAAAATAATCAATAAATTTATATATTTGTTTAACTAGCTTTTGAGTATTTGAATTTAGCAACTCAATATTGAAACTATCGTTTATTGGCTCCATTTGAGTCATATTCCATCATATTAACAATTACCTGGTTGGCTATACCTGCCGATTGATCGAGTACAAACTCAACAATCGCTACATCAATTTCATCGGCATCTTTAGGGTGATGTTTGAATACCCTGGCTCTTGGCTTCCATGGCTGCAAACCTATCATGAGAATTGCCCTATTATTTATTTTCAGCTTTCAATCTTGCTAATCGATTCTGTAAAATCACTTCAACAACAGCAACCACCTCGCTTGCTTCGCTACTATCAACCTGTATAGAGCCGTAGTTCGTTTGAATGGAAAAACCTTGTTTCATATCAGGTACTTGCTTTGCTAAAGAATATTCAACTCTATTTACTTCACTTTTCTTATCGGCTTTCTGCTTAGCTTTCATTGCTAGTTGTTGAATAATACTCATAAGTTCACTCCTTACATATTGACTACATGTATTAGGCGGCTTTTGCTGTTCTTATTTCTTTTAGCCCTGCTTGAACAGATTTAATTATTCTGCATAAATATTGATAATCAGGGTTGGGAACTTCAGGTAAATTGTATATCCAGTCATCATCTCCATATAATTGACTTATTAGCCCATAGTTTTCCTGATACATATCCAATCGTTCAATGTCTTCGAATAGTTCTTTAGCTTCGCGACTGCTTATTTCTTTATTTCTTCGCATTTTAATAACACGTTGTTTTGCATCAGCTTGTAAATCTTCTCCCTCTGCTACTTTTGTTGATCGTTCTCCTGATAAGTTGCTAATTAAGTAGTCTTCATCGCATCGTATAAAAAATTCGGCAATTGTTCCTCCCATACCAGGCCAGTATGATGACCAAGATTTCCCATAACACTCTATAGTTATCTTGCCTTTGCCTAGCTCAAAGTCTTCTAGAAACACTGTAATAGGATCAAGTCGCTCTAAATCTGTTAATTTAATTTTGGTCACTTTGCTTTGTTCAACTTTCATAGCTAAATCCTTTTTTAAGACAATAAGATGCCGTGGCTCAAAATTGAGCATTAGATAATATTTATTAATTAGCTTAAAAAGTTGCTGGTTCTACAAATAACTTATGCAAGGTTTTATCAAGCAAGTACCTCATACGACAACGTAAACTATCATGGACTGCTAATTTAGCTTGATACTCCTCTGTTATTTTATCCCACATCAAATCGGCTTCTGTTTTTCTTCTCCTTAGTTGCTGACTATGAATTATTTCATTCTGAGATAATCGGGTAACCATAGATTTTATGCTGCCACCTTTGAATTGTTTTCGATCCCGCCACATGCTGTTATTGCATGATTAACTATTTCACTGATTGTTTGTCGAATAATATAAGTGTCAACAATTATCTGATGTGTTTGGTCATTGATTTCAGCAGGTGTATGCTCTGTAATAAACTGATCCTTATGTTGAATCTTCTTTACTCTCAACTGATTATCCAGCACAAAGCTATAGTTTTCGTTATACAGAGATATTTCCTTTACAACTCTATCTTCACTGAGCTTGATAATATCGGCGTCATACAAATCTTGTTTACGACAAGTAATCGAGCCAAACTCATCTTTTAATACACAGTAGTTACACGTTTCATAAGAGGTATCTGTGCTATGACCTTCAAATAACCAAGTTTTCATTACATCACTTAATGGGTGTTTAACAGTAATCAGCGATGAACTAAGGCCAATAACCTCTCTTAAAAGCCCAATAATTGATTCACAATGTGACGGCTTAACACTATCAATAACCAGCCAATTATTTTCAGCATCAACATATACGTCAGTGTAGGTAGTTGTCGAAAATGCCTGTGGCATTAATTCCGATCTAATCCGCTCTTTAATCTGGAAAATCTCTTTTTTGGAAGGCGTCTTGTCTTGTTGTGCTTCAAATTCTTCTTTAGCTTCATATACCAGTTGACTAATCGTTGAAGCCGGTATTTTCTTTTCATCATGTCGAACACGAAATAAAGCAAAGCGATCACCAGGAATAACTAAACTATCCCCATCAATAGCCACAAACCCTAAACTAAACTCTTGCAGTTTACCGCAAGGTTTAAACTCAGCATCACGCAAACCACCAATTAACTGCTCTACAATATAATCAGCATTAGTTTTTAGGCGATATACAGTTGCGTTTTTAAACATAGCTCGTCTCCTTTTATATTATTGTCTAACGGCAAATACTCTGGTCGTCTTCCAGTCCGTTGTACTATGCGGACTTGTCTGGGTTTATCAGGGTTATCATTCACTACCAAAGGCACGCTATTCACAACAAATACAGCCAATAACATCATCACCATCGGTGAAGCATTAAGTGTGACGATTTTTAGCCGTATTAACTCGGCTACCAGGTGCGCTCGATTAGCAGTTTTAAGCTTGTAATGTACGTTTTTTATTCTGTTGCTAACGGTGCCAGGCTCTACACCTTGTTCGCGGGCTATAACTTTGTCCGTCTTGCCAGACAATAAGCCTAAGCAATATTTGGTTTCACGCGGTGCAAGGTGTGGATTGTCTAAATGCGCTTGCCAGTGTCCATCAATAGTAATCATTATCTCAGCCGTCCTTAGCTCTAAAATATATTTAATTTAAAATAAGCATATTTTAGTTTTGCTTAAGCTTTAAATTGAATTTTGTGATTGATTGATGGTAGTTAATAGTTTTTTTGAATTGAAATGAGGCTTTCCGGGTGAGTGCTGGAGAGAGAAGAAGAGGTAGGGGGGTGAGCTTATGGCTTTCTATTGGTTGCTATATCTACTACTGTACGTAAAATTTGTACATCTTCATCTGTAAGTTTGTCACGAACAAGTAGGCTATTTAGGTCCATTAGCACTTGCATTTTTGTTTGATAGGTTTCGGCTTTAGTTTTTGAATCAATATAGTCGTCCTCTTCAACATAACTAATACGCTCTTCATAGTTAGTCAGACTAATTGAATCATCAAGAAACCAGTCAGTGTCTACTTCTAAAACTTCACTAAGTTTTTTTAGTACTTTCTTGCGGGGTACTACTCTTGTTTCAGGATTTTTTGCTTCCCATTGAGCTACTGCTCCATGGCTAACTCCGCAGAAACTGGCTACTTCACGCTGTGTTAAGTCTAACTCTCTTCTGCGTGCTCTTAGTTTTTGCCAAAGTTCTGCCATAAAATTTAGTTCTCAACTAAGCTTGATCTAACAAAAGTTTAGATATAGGATTGCTTTAATAACAAAAAAGCCGGACTCCCTTAGTAGAGAGGTCCGGCATCATAATAAACCCTTATCAACACTAACACTAGTGCTTGAGAGGCACCCTTACGCCTAAAGTACGGGTTTGAGTGTTAAAGGAGACGGAAACACCCGGCTCTCTAAGTAATAGCGCTCATGTTGTGTAAAAACTATACCGAGTTTCTGTTTAGCTGTCATTGAAACTAACTGAACTGGCTACTTATACAGTATCCAAAAGGAGAGCTGATATGGAAGTAGTGAAAATGAATCCACAGTGTATCTATCCAAAATCTCAATCTGGGTAATTTAGCCGTAATTAATTAACTGGGCTTAAAGCTCAATAAAATTTATTAAATCCTAATTTAGTAGCTAGCAATTAATTGTATTTTGCTGGCAGGGTATTTTTACGCTTTAAAATTGGAGAGTAAGAATAAATGGAAGTTACTTTTACTACAAAAATAATTGGTCATATATCTGATCATGAATTAGCAAATGTATTATTTGATCGAGCGTCAAAAATTGAGCAGAACATAATGAGACAGGGTGAGTTCTTTACTGATTTAGAAGGTAATACTTACCGCCATTATTATTACAGTTACGAACCTATTGAGTTAGTTAGCTCAAACTCAGATGTGGCAGCACTAATCGATGCTCACAACGCACTGAGCCAGATCAAAAGGACTTTTGAAAAATACAAGTATTCAAAAGAAGAGATAGAACAGCTAAAGAAAATCTTATTTGTAGTTAAGGACTAAATTTTAGGCATAAAAAAACTGCTTTACCCGACCAAGAGAAGCAGTTTTTTTAACAACCAAAGGATGTAAATATTATGCAGAAAACTGCCGAAAAAATCAACGTTTACACAGTGTTTCGGGAGGGTTATTTATGAGTGTGCAAGCGATAGCTTGGGCGTTTTCCCTCTCAAAACTCGAACCCAATAAAAAAATAGTGTTATTGGCGTTAGCAGATAATGCTAACGACCAAGGTTACTGCTGGCCATCAATGGATACAATAGCCGAAAAAACATCATTATCTCGCTCAACAGTCAAACGACATATCAAGTCTTTAGCAGAATTAGATTTATTAACAAAATTTGAGCGAGCTTCAGCCAGTGGTGCAACCACATCCAATCATTTTTATTTACATGTGGGCTGCCAAATTAATTTAGATAACTCCTCTGAAGCCGAAGAAAATGAGGGGGATCAAAATGACCCGCCCTCAAGTAATGGGGGAGTTCAAAATGAACTACCTGAAAATATAGGGGGTTCACCAGTGAACCGGGAGGGGTGCACTAGTGACCTGGGGAGGGGTTCACCTGTGACCCCCAAACCATCATTAGAATCATCATATACAACTACAACAAACACGCGCGAGGTCAAAAATTCAGAGCCTGATGTTTTTCAAAAAAAATACGAAACTCGAATAAAACCCCAAGGTAACCCCATGACTGAAAACTGGGAACCTGACTGGAAGCGAGTGAAAGCCAGTTTAATTCGGGCAGGCATTAACCCTGACTTTGCTAACTTAAAATTCGATGAATTTAAACTCTACTGGATTAGCCGTGGTGATTTACATCCAGCTTGGACAGCCCGTTTTATACAACACCTGATAGACCAATGGCCTCGTCACCAAAGGCAGCAAGAGCTTAACCAAGCTTTGGATCAAAAAACCGAGCAGCAAGTACAAAACATCAAGCAAGAAACCAAAACCCTTGTCAACAACGCGCCTAAGAAACCAGTCGACCTTGATGATGAGAGCTGGGCTGATGATATGGAGATATTTAAATGAAACGCATCAACGAAATAACACAACGCTTTCAGCCTGGTCAGACACCTGCTCAACCTAAATTCACAGCGGAAGATAAACAAATAGCGATCAAGTTAATTAACTATGTTTTTCAAAAACTCAAAGGCTGCTGTACAGCCTGGAAACACACATACCCTGATAACGAATCGCTTAACCTGGCAAAGCAAGAATGGTTAACCGGGTTTATTGAAAACGGCATCAGCACCGATTTTCAAATACATTACGGTCTGAAAAACGTGCGCAAGCAAGGCAAGGCGTTTGTACCCACCATCGGTGATTTTATTAAATTCTGCCAACCTAAGCTTGAAGAACTGGGATTACCCGAGGCTGAAGTTGCCTACCGTGAAGCTTGCCGCCACAGCCACGAACCATTAAAAGCCAAATGGTCACACCAAGCCGTATACGAAGCAGCAAAGCAAACCGGTTTCTTTGAGTTAAAGTCAATGGCAGAAAAACACATACTGCCGGTATTCACCAGAAACTACGACATTATCACTAAAAAAATACTGAAGGGTGAGCCCATCAGCGATATACCCAAAGCCTTACCTGGCCAAGTACAACAAACCATCGCTGAACGCAATAAGGCTTACCACGACCAACAGCAACAACAATCAATTCAACAAGCAGGTTTAAGCCATTTAAACAATAAGACAGATGCAATGGCGGCCATCAAAGGAATGTTAAACAGAGGAGCTCAATAATGGCTGATTTTAAACGCGAAAAACGATACTACGTACTGAAATTATCTGACATTCAGCATTTAAGTAGAGATGATCACGCAAAGCTTCTAAGTATTGGAGTAAAAGCCGATCAATTCCGCCAGCAACATGGCAAGCAAGACTTAGAGTGTGTAGTTGTTGAAAGCGACTGGCCTGAATACGAAATTGTATGGTCACTAATTGAAGCCAGAGAAACAGCCAAATCAGAAGTACAAAAGCTCAAAAGTATATTTCACCGTCTTCGTAATGAAACTGAAAAAGCTGCTCATGCTTACGCAGTTGCTTGTGATGTAGGCCCAGAAAGATTATTTGCTTTTGAGGTCTACGACAGAATTCGTCATGTAATCAGGAAGTTTTATTAAAAAAAGCACTGCTTCGTCAACGCTGTTTAGGGGTAGTGAGTAAAACGAAGCAATGCACACGGGGGCTACCGTGCAATCAGTATGACCCTAGCCAATTAAAGAAGTTCACCGCTAACGACTTATATCAAATACCGCAAAGGTAATTTATGAATAAGAACGCACATAACGCACTATGCCAGATAGCTAAACGCTGGTTACTCAACACAGTAGGCTGCTCCTTTGCTTTCTCTGAATTAAGAGCAAGAGCATTAACCTCTGAAGAACCTGATGCTATTGGCTGGAAACAGTCAGGTAGCGAATCCTACCTCATTGAAGTCAAAGTAAGTCGTAATGATTTTCATGCAGATAAAAAGAAATTTTTTAGATTAAATCCTGAATTTGGAGTGGGCACTTTCCGATATTTCATGACGCCACCCAAGCTATTAACTGTGGATGACTTACCGCCTGGCTGGGGCTTGCTGGAAGTACAAGGAAAAAAGCGAATTAAAGTTGTGCACGGCTTTCACCCTAAAAAGCGTGATGGCGGCCAAGAGTTTGTCTTTCAAATTAATGCTCAATCCGAGCTGGCAATGATGGCCTCAATGCTTAGGCGAGTAAAACTAAGAATCGGTGACCTACAGGATTTTACATCTAAAGACGTTCTTGATTATGAATCAAGGGTAAATAAATTAAAAAAAGAAATCAGGGAGCTTGAGCAGAAAAAGAAGCAAGCGTGTCAGCTAGTTAATTATGAACAAAATACGTCACAAGTGGAATTACGTGAATACAAGCAGGTATTTTAAATGCTAGGCCGCAGCGTAACCAAAGCACAAAAACAATTTCATGATGCCCTGGCAGAACACGTCGGCTGTATTGCATGCAGAAAAGCAGGCAGCCACAACAACTGGGTATCAATCCACCATATAGACGGCAGAACCAAAGACCATGCCCATTGGTACGTATTACCCCTATGTGCAGGCCACCACCAAGACGGCACTGGTCACCAAGTATTAAAAGGCTGGGCCATCCACCCATACAAAGCCAGATTTGAAAAACGCTACGGCACCCAACACCAGCTATACATCGAATGCCTACACCTACTCGCTAAACATAACTGTCCATTACCCCAGGAACTAATCAAATGGATAAGGGAAACAACATGATAGAAATCAACAAACAACTCATCAAGCAAGTATTCCCCCGCTCAATGTTCAAACAGCTAGCCAGACCCACAGTCAGCCAAACCGCAATAAACGTAAAACCTGGCCAATGGGTATGGGAAGACGGACAGGGCAACACATACAGCCTAGATGGCATAGTCGAATGGCACGCCAATGACAGCCCATTCAACTATGAATACCGCGATGACGTGATGTACCAAGTGTATTTAAGACTAAGCCAATTACACGGATATGAGGTGTAGAGATGCTAATAGGAATAACCGGCAAAGCCCGAGCAGGCAAAGACACCTTTGCTAACTACCTGCAAGAACAACTGCCCGAGTACAACAAATACGCTATAGCTGATCCAATAAAACAGTTTATTAATGATTTATTCTGGAAAGGGTTAAATACCGAGCCATTAAAAGAGCTGGAAATACTAAGCCTGCCTATTCATTTTCTGGTGCTAGAAGATTTTTTAGAACCAATTCTTAAAGCACTCAATATAGATATGAAGCTTAGGGATATGGTTTTACACTTCATCAATGCATTCGGTGCCTACGAAGTAGATGAACAAGAAAGGAGAAGCATCAAAGAGGGATTGCATTACGACTCTGTTATTTACCAAGTTTCTCCAAGAAAAGCCTACCAACTATTCGGCACTGAAGTCTGTCGCCACTTCGACCAAGACTTCTGGTTAAAACCATTAAACCAAACGCAAAACACCATAATCACTGACGTAAGGCTAAACCGAGAAGCTGAATACATTAAAAACCGTGGGGGTGTAATCATAGAGGTAGTCAGAAACAACACCCCACCTGTAGAAAGCCACGTAACTGAAGAAGGCATATCAAAACACCTTATCAATCAAATTGTACTCAACCTGTCGGGTACAACATTAGACCTACAGGAAAAAGCAAAGCAAGTAGCTCATATCTTAATGAGTGATAGACAGGTGGCCTGTAGTTAATGAAGGGGGTGAAGAAACAGAGCCTATTAGAGGAGACCCTGAAACTGCATATCAAAGGGTTAAAGCTGCCCATGCCAATAACAGAATATAAATTCCACCCAACCAGAAAATGGCGCTTTGACTTCGCCTGGCCAGATAAAAAGTTAGCAGTAGAGGTAGAGGGCGGAGGATGGATAAACGGAAGACACAACCGAGGCAAGGGCTTTGCCAACGACATGGAGAAATACCACGAAGCCATGGACCTGGGCTGGAATATATACCGTTGCAACAGTGAGCTAATCCATAGTGGCCGAGCGGTAGAACTTATACAAAAGCTGTTGTCTGCTAGTTGCTACTAGGCGTGCTAGACAGCCTGGGACCGAATAGGAGGACATACACACGACAAACAGAGGACACAACAGGACACAGAAAAAGGCCGCTAATACTTGAGTTAGAGCAGCTAAGACTGAATTTAAAGACAAGAAATACGACAAGCTCAATATACTCATTTGCCGCTAGTAGGCGTGCTAGAGGGGGTGAGACCAGATTTAAAGGAGACAGCATGGTAAAGATAATTCCCTTTAACAAACCCAAGCAGCAACCAAGACAAAAATGTCAGAGCCGTGATAGCAACATATACATCACTAAAGACGGCTCACCCTTCACCAACCCGAAATATAAGGAGGCAGTAAAAAGCATATTAGAAGACGCAAAAAAACTGGGCTGGTAATAACTCACGAGGATGGCATGGCAAAAATAATCCCTTTCAATAACCCCAGAAAACTACAACCCAGACAACAGCAAGAAGACAATAGCTTTATTCCATCAGAGCCAATTAATAAGAATGGTTCACTACTTGAAGACCCGAAGTATCAAGAAGCATTTAAAGCATTATTAGAAAAAGCCAAAAAGCTAGATTGGTAACCAAATACAACAATAAAAGCCTCCTACTTATCGTGCTAGAGAGGCTAAGACCATATTAGTAAGAATGAATAAACCCTTGGAGGAGTGAAGTATGGTAAATGCAAACGTAATGGCATTATTAGCCCATGGCAGTATCAACTACGAAGGTGTACCTGGCGGTACTCCCCAATTAACCGCTGAAGATGTTGCTGGTGCATTGGGTATGGGCAACCTACCACGGGAGGCGTACTTATTAGGACTACTAAAGTATGCAGGTGATAAGACTGTATTGCATGAATTGGATAGATTAGTGCAAGAGTATGTAATTCGTGTGGGGGTGAGGGAAGGTTGGCGCGAACCATGGCCAAAGGAGAAAAAGAAATCGTTATTCTTCTTCCTTCAGTTTTCCAGACAAATGATTAACGAGGTGCTTAACGAAAATATATGTAAGACATGTAATGGCACAGGTATTTATCAGCACAAGTCAGTTACTAGAAAATGTAACTGTAACAATGGCAAAAAAGAGTTAAATAAAAGTGGGCTTGCAAAAAACTGCTGCATTGCTTATAAAAATTGGCACAACACCTGGCATTCCCGTTATTTAGAATGCTTGAAACAATTGCATAAGTGGGATCAGGAAATTAATTATCAACTTTTACGCTATTTATTTTCAAAAAGCAGTTGACTATCGTTATAACTCAGTTATATACTTTTTCCAGAATGTATTTTTGTGTCTAACGGAAATCATTCAAGTATAGAAAGTTTTGAGAAGAAAGCCCTGTTATTTGATGGGGCTTTTTTTATGCCTGCAGAAAACCTCTCCCCTAATAGAAATTACTATGGACACTACTAACCTGTTTACTGGCTCGCTTGTTAGATTAAAATCAGGCGGGCCGGTGATGACTGTTATTAATGTAAACACTTCAACTGTCGAATGCCGTTGGTTTGATGGCGCTACTCCACATAAAGCTGTATTCCCAAAATCTGCTTTAGAGCAAGTTAATTCTTTTTAACCATGAAAATCACTAAACTCGTTGTGCATTGTTCTGATACACCCGACGACCGAGATATATCAGCTGAGGATATCCATCGCTGGCATAAAGAACGGGGGTGGGATGGCATCGGTTATCACAAAGTCATTAAACGTGATGGCACAATAGAAAATGGTAGGCCTGACTATTGGTCCGGTGCTCATGTTAAAAACCACAACAAGCACAGCTTAGGCGTTTGCTTAATTGCTCGAAATACCGTTACTTCCGCTCAACTAGTTAGTTTACACAACGTAATTAATGACTGGTTGTTGAAATATCCAAAAGCTGAAGTGCTTGGCCACTGTGATTTAGACCCTGGCAAAACCTGCCCTAACTTTGATGTGATTAGCTGGTGGAGTGTGGTTAAAGACATAAGGAGATACAGCCAAGGTGGAAATGATAATTAGCTTTAATACTTTACTTGCAACTGTATTTTTGCAAAAGCTATGCAACCTCTAGGTACGCCTTGTTAAGGTAGGTGATTTGTAACTTTATGCCACAATTTTTCATTGTCGACTGGAGTTTTTTTAGGGAGTAATGGATTTGAAAGCTTAAAAATAATTCTTTTTTCCATTTTTGCTAATTTAAACACTTGAGCATGTGATGGGTGAGAATAGAATAGTTCGTCAAAACTTCCATCATCAATTGCTATCCACAGCCCTTTTTCAATTCTAGTCGCAAGGGTTATGTTAGAGTTATTAACAAAAAAATAAATAGGTGCTGGATAATAAAGCATTAAATTCATTTCAAGCACCAAACTTTTATTTGAATACTCCTTTAACTCTTCCCAAACTTCTGGTACTCCTCTAGGGAAGTAGTCAAAACGAAAGTGCTCTAACATGGTAAAGAGTCCTTCATAGTTTGGGCTTGTGGTAACTGGAAACCCATTTGCCTGAAGTATTTTAGTGTCAGGCCAGTCGTGACCTTGGCCTGCTTGCAACTGTTTCATTTCCGTAAGAGTTTTAACTTTAAAAAATTTTTCTTTATCAGCTTCTCTAATGATAAATATGCGATGCCCCAGTAAGCCTTTCAGTAGTGGAATTCGAATTGGTAACAACAGCTTTTCTCTTTCAACCGAAGTCATTGTCCAAATCACATCTAAGTATTTGTTTTGCTGAAGGCTAGCAATTGCTCTGTCTTGGTTCATTATAGATTGGGACATTTCAAGACTAAAGCTTCCATCTGTATCTTGAGTATTTTTTAGTGCTATTTCCAATAAGCTGAGGAAATAGACATATCTCTTATCATGTTTACTCTCTGGAGGGGAGTATCTTACAGTCAATTCTCCAAAACTAGTGCTGCTTATAATAATGCTTAAATAAACGATTATTGTAATAAGTAATTTCATCAATTTAACAGCTTAGTTTATCTATAACGTATAGATTATAGTACTTTAACCTCTAGATATGATTAATAACTCACTTTCAAGCCTAACCAATACCATAATAGCCGGGCTAGATAGCCTATTCACTTCTGATGAAGAACGATTAGCAGCTAAGCAAAAGCTTCAAGAAACCCTTAATCAGCCGCATTTACTCCAAGCATTAACCAATTTAGAAGAAGCTAAGCATCCATCATTATGGGTTTCAGGTTGGCGGCCTGGATTGGGTTGGTTATGTGTTGGGTTATTGGCTTATGCTTGGATATTACGTGATTTTATAGTGATTGGTTTGTCGCTAGCCAATCGACCTGATGTGGTAGCCATGCTACCCATAATTGAAACCAGTGAACTAATGACACTTGTCTTTACCCTATTGGGTCTAGGTGCACAAAGGACTGCCGAAAAAATTAAAGGTGTTGCTCGACAACGATAATGGTTAGCCCGATGGTAACTGACAAAATCATATCAAATGCCCCTTATGTCGCTAGTGCTGGCACTGTGATTGCGGGTCTAACACTCAAAGACTGGGGTGTGATAATCGGTATTATTCTGACCACGATTACCGTTGTTGTTAACTGGGTATATAAGCACAAGCAAGATAAACGTGAGACAGCATTATTTTATCGAGAAATGTACGGCAGTAAGCCTGCTGAAAAAGAGTAAATAGATAACCCCCAACCTTTGCCCACACCCTGCGGGCTTTTTTTAAAACAATAAAGAAGATAGGTAAGTTATGAACATTATTCCTTTCGAGTTTAAAAATTCTGAAATCCGAGTAATTGATAAAAATGGTGAGCCTTGGTTTGTTGCCAAAGATATAGCTGAAGTACTTGGATATACTGAAGCATATAAAATGACACGTAATTTAGATGATGATGAGATTGCCCCCCACATTGTGGGGACGAATGCTGGCCCCCGTGAATTCAGTATTATTAATGAATCTGGTCTTTACTCAGCCATCCTTAAAAGCCGAAGGCCTGAAGCAAGAGCTTTTAAAAAATGGGTTACCAGTGAGGTACTACCCAGCATTCGCAAAACTGGCGGCTATATTGCCGGACAAGAAAATGATTCACCTGAAGTAATTATGGCTAAGGCACTGCAGGTGGCACAATCTGTTATTGAAACTAAAGCTAAGCAGTTAGCTGTTGTTAAAGAGGAAATCAGAGAAGTATTACCTAAAGTTGAGTTTCACGATCAAGTAGCTAAAGCTCATGATGCTATTACAGTGGGTGAAGCAGCCAAAATCATTGGTACTGGCCGTAATCGTTTGTTTGAATATTTACGTCAGATTGGTTGGGTTACACGATATAACCAACCCTATCAACACAAGATAGAACAAGGCTTATTAAACGTTAAGCTTAGTCAATTTGAACACCCTGACGAAGGGTTAAAACAAAAAGTTACCACATTAGTAACTGGTAAAGGACTAACTAAGTTGCAACAAATGTGGAACTTAGTTAGTCAAGCAGAAATGGAAGCTTAGTTTATACTAAGCATCAAAAAGGCATAAATTGTTATGGGGCTGGAAAGTATTGGCTAATAGGAAACGTTGCCCATTCAAATGGTATATCATTTTCTTGAGCATATGCTTCAATTAAACCTTTAGCTTCACGAATACGATCTAAATATTTATCAGCTGATTCTTGATGAAAACCAATAGACACATAAATGTTCTTATCAGTATTTTTCTGCCATTTTGTAACATTTTTCTTAAATATCTCAAGCATTCCTTCGGCAGTGATATAGTCTGCAAGAATACCATTATCAGGAATTTCTAATACTCGAGCTTGTCCTGATCTACTGATTACGTAAGGTTGAGTATCTGTATCAATATTACTCCATAGCCGATCTAGCCATGTATAAAGGGGAAGCTTTTCCCATGGGCTACCTTTTAATAATTCTGGAGGCATTGCTGATGAATCATATTGAATACCTTCTTCAGATAAAGCCTGTATGGCATTAGATCTAGTCATCCAGCCGCCTGCACGAAAACTAACAGGTTGATCAAAGCCTTCGTCCATTAGAGTTCGTTTGCTAAAACGTATTATATTTCTTAGTTCACTTTTACTATATGAACTTATATCAATATCATGTCCACAATCCTTGGGTGGCTGGCATTTATCTAAAGAAATGGGATCTTTTTTACCCATGCGAGGTGAAGTATTGAATGTTACGCCACTTGCTTCTACAAGAGATCGCCAACCATGAATATGTAAGCCGTGTTCGTCATTTGGAAGGAGTACTGACTGAATTGTTTGGGTTATTTCAGGATAATTTGCATCATGTTTCGTATAATATGCGGCATTTAAAAAATGAAGCATTCCTACTTCTGGGAAATCTTCTCTAAACTGCCTCATTTTTTGGATATCTTTTTCTTTTATCCAATATCCTTCCCAGTCAACACTTATAATTCCAACGACCTTTCCTTCAGCTAAGGCGTTGTTTATAAATGCTAATGTTATTAGTAAAGGAACTAAAATAGATTTAATAGAAGAAATATTGCTATTTTTTTTCATATACACACTCCTAGGTCTTTAATAGGCAAGGAAGTGTAATAGAATAAAATTTTGGTAGCAAACAGTTTGAAAAACTTATTGATATATACCAATAAAAATTGGCTTTTTGTTGATTTTTGTCGATAAATTTTATTGGTTTAAAATAAATAATACTGACGTTAGTACTACAGATAGTGCTTATTGCTTTGTCTGTAAAAATAATTATTTTTATGAGGTGTATTTGTGAAAATGATATTAATAATGATTCTATTTAATTTCATCTTTAATTATTCATACATTACTATTAATACAAATAATCATCACAACGAACATCATGCCTAAACGCACACCACGCCCCTGTCGATCACTAGATTGTAGTGGCTTAACTCGTGAAAAACACGGTTATTGTGAGCAACATAAACAACAGGCGTCAGGCTGGACTCAGTGGCAAAAGAATAAAGGCAACCGCCACCAGCGTGGCTATGGCAAACCATGGGAAAGACTACGTAAGCTGGTATTAGAGCGTGATACTTATCTATGCCAAATGTGTTTATTAATGAATAAATACACACCTGCGAATATTGTTGACCATATTAAACCTAAGAGCCAAGGCGGTGATGATGCACTTGAAAATCTACAAGCCATCTGTCGTGCTTGCCACCAGAAAAAAACCGATCAAGAAAAAAATTACCGTCGCTAAGACTGCCTGAGAGCCTTTCTAAGCAATGCCGCCCACAATTAATGGCAAGGTATTAATAATAATGCCATAGGGGGGCGGGGTTAATCTCTGGGGCTTGTAGCTAGGTATCGAGCGCTTCAAGAATTTTTTTATTCCCGCGAAATTAAAAATTACAACATGCGATGGCTAGAGGTCGAAAACCAAAGCCCACCCAGCAGAAGTTACTCGCAGGGAATCCCGGTAAACGGGCTTTAAATCAAGATGAGCCGAGTTACGGTGCACTTACCAATGTTGACCCACCCAACTGGTTGGATGCCACTGCAACCGAACTATGGAGCTACTTAGCCCCCAAGTTAATCAAGAGTGGTGTACTGACTGAGGTTGACTTCCATAACCTGGAAATCTTTTGTACGGCTTACGCGCGCTGGCGGGCCGCTGAAGACGCGATCGAGCAACACGGCATTATGGTCATGGATAACAAGGGTAACTTAAAGAAAAACCCAGCGTGTACGGTGGCGAACGAATCCATTAAGCAAGTGGATAGCTACGGTGCCAAGTTGGGCCTTGATCCTGCCAGTCGTGCTCGGTTAGCGGTTGGCCAGCCAGCGGAAGAAACCAACGAATTTAATCTATGACGAATTACGAGCGCGCTGAACATTATGCGAAAGCGGTGGTCTCTGGTGACATACCGGCTTGCCAATACGTTATTCAAGCGTGTCAGCGCCATTTAACTGATTTAACCAAAGTCGATGATCCTGATTACCCTTATTATTTTGACGAAGAAAAAGCCGAGCGAATTTGTAAATTTGTTCAGCTACTGCCGCATACCAAAGGCAAGTGGGCTTCTAAAAAGCAAAATATTCAGTTAGAGCCCTGGCAGTGTTTTGCGTTTGGTGTGCCATTTGGTTGGTGCAGAAAAAAAGACCACACCCGCCGTTATCGTGAGGTGTATTACGAAGTCCCCCGTAAAAATGGCAAGTCCATTTTAGCAGCAGGTGTTGGTTTATATTGCTTTGCGATGGACGATGAATTTGGTGCAGAAGTTTACTCGGGGGCAACCACTGAAAAACAAGCTTGGGAGGTGTTTCGACCGGCCAAGATCATGGTGGAGAAAAGGCCAAAGTTACAGAAACATGCAGGCATTCAAGTCAATGCCAAAAACATGCATATTGTGTTAGATCATGCTCGCTTTGAGCCGTTGATTGGTAACCCAGGTGATGGTTCTTCTCCTAGCTGCGCGTTAATTGATGAGTATCACGAGCATCAAACCAGTGACTTATATGACACCATGCGTTCAGGCATGGGAGCCAGAGAACAACCGTTATTATTTGTGATTACCACGGCAGGCTTTAACATTGCTGGGCCTTGTTATGACAAACGACAAGAGGTGATTAATATCCTTAACGGTTCCGTGCCGAATGATGAACTGTGGGGACTCATTTATACCATTGATGAAGACGACGACTGGACCCAACCGGAAGCATTAATTAAAGCGAATCCGAATTACAATGTGTCGGTATTGGAGGATTTTTTATTATCCCAGCAAGCCAGTGCCGTCGCCAATGCTAGCCGCCAAAATCCATTTAAAACGAAGCACCTGAATGTTTGGGTCAATGCCCGAGAAGCCTGGATTAATTTAGTCGATTGGCATCGCTGTTGTGACAAAGGGTTATCCATTGACGATTTTAAAGGCGATGAGGCTGTATTTGCGATTGACCTTTCATCACACATTGATATTTGTTCTTTTGTGCAGGTATTTACCCGTCAAGTCGCGGATAAACAGCATTATTATGCCTTTTCTCGTCACTATTTACCGGAAGACACAATCTATGACGAGAATAATAAAAACCACTCCGCGTATCAGCAGTGGTTAAATGAAGGGTATTTAACGAAAACTGATGGGGCTGAAATTGATTACAGCCAAGTCAGGCAAGAGATATTAGAGCTTTCCGAGCAACATCAAGTAAGAGAAATTCCCCATGACCCTTGGGGAGCGGTACAACTGGCACAAGAACTGGATCAGTACAATTTAAGTCCGGTTAAATTTCCCCAAACCACGTCCAACTTTTCACCCGCGATGAAAGAGTTAGAGGCAGCCATAAAAGCCCAACGCTTTCACCATGATGGTAATCCGATATTAACTTGGATGATGTCAAACGTAACGGTAAAAGAAGACGCTAATGAGAACATCTTTCCGCGCAAAGAAAAGCCCCATAACAAAATTGATGGTGCTGTTGCATTAATTATGGGAATTGGCCGTTCCATGCTCGACGACGACAGCCCCTCATTAAATAAAGCCTACGAAAACCACGGCATTCGTTTTCTATGAGTTTTTTTAAAAAATTGTTTACCAAGAGTCAGGCAGCCCCGTTTGATTCCCATGGACTATTGCAAGCACTGGGAGTTGGCTATGAAACCGATACTAATATCACCGTTACGCCTGAGAGCGCCATGCGTTGCTGTACCGTGTTTTCCTGTATTCGGGTATTGGCTGAATCAGTTGGCCAGTTACCGCTGAATTACTTTGTGCAGCAAGGTGAAAAACGGGTAAAAGCCACTGGGAATCGTCTTTATCACCTACTTAAACTGTCGCCAAACAGTTATATGACGTCCCAAGAGTTATGGGAATTGTGCATTACTCATTTATGTTTGCGCGGTAATTTTTACGCCTATAAAAATACAGTCAAAGGTGAGCTACGGGAATTATTACCCTTAAACCCGGATAATGTAGAACCCAAATTATTGGATGATTACACCCTGGTTTATGATGTCACCTTTGCCAATGGTAGCCGTGACATTCTTACTGCTGACCAAGTCTTCCATGTAAAGGGTTTTTCCGTTGATGGCATCAAAGGCGTGTCACCCATTAGTTATGCCCGCAATGCCATTGGCTTGGGGTTAGCCACTGAAAAACACGGCGCTAAATTGTTCAGTAATGGGGCTCGTCCAGGGGGCATTTTAAGTACGGACCAAACCTTAAATGATGATGTGGTTAAGCGGGTCAAACAAAGCTGGGACGATCAATATCAAGGGTTAGATAATGCCCATAAAGTTGCGATTTTAGAGGCTGGCTTAAAATGGGTGAGCGTGGGCATGACGTCAGATGATGCCCAGTTTTTAGAAACCCGCAAATACCAACGTTCGGAAATCTGTGGATTATTTCGAGTGCCACCCCACATGGTGGGTGATTTAGAAAAAGCCACGTTTTCCAATATTGAGCATCAAGCACAAGAATTTGTGGTTAATGCACTGGTGCCGTATTTAACCCGGATTGAGCAGCGCATTCAGGTGAGTTTAATTCCTGAAGCCAAGCGTGCCAGCCACTTTGCCAAGTTTAATGTAAATAGCCTGTTGCGTGGGGACATGAAATCCCGAGCTGAGTTTTACACCAAGCTGCAGCAAACCGGCTCACTATCTCCCAATGAAATTCGGGCGCTGGAAGATTTAGACCCAAGGGACGGTGGCGATATTTATTTAACCCCTATGAATATGCTGATTAATGGTAAAGAGCCAGAGAAAAATGAAACTAACTAAGATTGCGAAACCGTTTGAAATTAAATCGGTAGACGAGTCAGGGGTATTTGCAGGCTATGGCTCAGTGTTTGAAGTAGAAGACAGTTATGGTGACGTGGTTGAAAAAGGGGCTTTTTTACAATCACTGAATCAGTGGCAACAGAAAAATAAATTACCGGCTTTATTGTGGCAGCATCGTTATGACGAGCCTATCGGCGTCTATACCAAAATGGTGGAAGATAACCACGGCCTGTATGTTGAGGGGAAATTATTAATTGACGATGACCCCTTAGCAAAGCGGGCTTATGCCCATTTAAAAGCCGGTTCCGTCACTGGGTTATCAATTGGCTTTACTCTTCCCAAGGGTGGTGGTGAATGGGATGAAGACACCGACACCTATCGTCTAAAGCAAGTGAAATTATGGGAAGTGTCCTTGGTGACATTTCCTGCCAATGAATCGGCCACGGTTGATGGCGTTAAATCGGCCATTGACGGTGGTCCAAAAACGTTTGAGCGATTCCTGCGCGAGGCCGGTTTATCGCGAGCCCAAGCCAAAGGCTTAATGGCTGATGGTTATCACGCCTTGAATCAGCGAGACGCTGAGTTATCAAGTACCGTGAATCAATTGCAATCCCTTATTCAAACCTTAAAAGGATAAATCAATGGCTTACGCTGAAGATATTAATAAGACAATTGAGGAATTAGGTGGTGCCTTTAATGAGTTTAAAAAAACCAATGATGATCGCTTAACTACCTTGGAAAAAGGTGACGCGCTGGATGGATTGGTTGAAGGTAAATTGAAGGCGATCAATGACAAACTCTCGGAGCTGGAAAAGCTAAAAGGCCAGTTTGAAGAGCTGGAAACCAAGGCAAATCGCCCTGGCAGCACGTTTGGTGGTAAACAACAAAACGCCGAATATGAAAAAGCCTTTGATCAATTTGTCAGAAAAGGCAAAACCGACCAGATCGATGATTTAAAAACCAAAACCATGCAAACCAGCAATGATGAGGATGGCGGTTATGCGGTACCAGAACAATTAGACCGGCAAATTATCGACTTTGGCCGTGATCAAGTGGTCATGCGTTCGGTTTGCTCCAGTCAAACCTTATCCACACCGGACCTTAAAAAACTACGGAAAGACGGGCGAGCTACATCGGGCTGGGTGGGTGAAACATCGCCAAGGCCGAACACTGATACTTCACAGCTGAAGCCAATTACCACGCACTGGGGCGAGATTTACGCCAATCCAGAGGCTACTCAAACCATGCTGGATGATGCGTTTTTTAATGTACAACAGTTTTTGCTTAATGATATTGGTGAGGAATTTAGCGAACAGGAAGAAGCTGCTTTTACTAATGGTGATGGAAACCTAAAGCCTGTGGGCTTGTTTGCTTATCCTCGTACTACACAAAGCGATGATGTGAGGGAGTTCGGCAAATTACAGTATTTGGATACCGCCACCGCTAAGCTCGAAGCCGATGACCTGTTAAAGCTATTGTACGCTTTAAAACGTAAATACCGCACAGGTGCCCGCTGGATGATGAACAGCACCAGTGTTGGGCAAGTACGGCTGATGAAGGATAATGACGGTAATTATTTATGGAGCCCTGGCTTACAAGCCGGTGAGCCTTCGCGGTTGCTAGGTTATTCGATGACGGAAAATGAACAAGTCGATGATATTGCCGCGAAAAAAGCGCCGATATCCTTTGGTAACTTTAAGCGGGCTTATTTGATCTTAGATCGGATTGGTACACGGGTATTGCGCGACCCTTACACCAATAAGCCCTTTGTGTCGTTTTATACCACCAAGCGCGTGGGTAATATGTTGCTGGATAGTAATGCTGTTAAGGTATTACAAATCAAAGGGGGCTAATTATGGGCGGGGAAACCCGCCTTTAGTTATTTATGATTGAACTCAACCTAGTAAAAAAACACCTCAATGTTGATGAGGAGTTTACGGAAGATGACGCTTATTTGCAGGTATTAATAGAAGCGGCTGTTGCCCATTTTGAAAGCACCACACAACGCCCGCTCGTGCAAGAAAACCCTACTGATACCGCTGTAGTTATCACTCGTGAAATTGAAATTGGTTTATTAATGCTCATTGGCCACTGGTATAACAACCGGGAGTCTGTAGTGATTGGCGGGGTTGTCAGTGAATTACCGTTATCTACCCAAACTATTTGGAATAAATACCGTTTTAAATCCCTATGAGAGCCGGCCGCTTAAAACATCGTATTACCATTGAAAAACCTGAGTTAATTAAAGATGAATTCGGCCAACCGACTAAAACCTGGGTAACGGTATGTCAAACCCGAGCGGCCATTGACCCCATATCAGGTAAAGAGTTTTTTGCAGCCCAGCAAATTAATAATGCGATTAATTACAAAATAACGATTCGTTATCGGCCTGGGATTAAATCGCAGTTTCGGGTGAAGTATAAAGACCGTACTTTTGAAATTCATGCGCCACTTAACCCAAGAGAAGCCAACCGCGAACTGCTACTCATGTGTGAAGAGCATGAAACTTGATATTAATTTACGGGATGTTGAAGAGTTAACTGAACAACTTCGAGATGTAGAAGAAAAACTGATTAATCGGGCGGTACGGCAAGGCTTATTAGAAATCATTAAGCCGGTTAAAAAGCAGATGAAGCAAAACGCGCCAGTTGATACCGGTGAGCTTAAAAAAGCGATTAATCATAAATCCTTTGCTAAAGACCAATTTGCAGTGGTTTACTCCGGCATTTCACAAAAAAAACACCAGCCATCCGTCGTACAAAAAGCATTAGCCATGGAATATGGCAATGAACGGCAAAAAGCTAAAAAGCCCTTTATTCAACCCGCTGTTGATCAATCCAATTTTTCCAATGCTAAGCAGGAGGTTATCGAGCTGATTGAAAAAAGGCTTGATGAATTGCTAAATGATTGAAATTAAAATCCAACAAACATTATCTGCATTAGTCGATGATCGGGCTTATCCCACAATATTACCGGAACAAGCCAAATATCCTGCCATTACTTACCATCGGGTGAATGCAGCCCAAGGCAGTGGTCGTATTAATACCACTGATATTACTGGGCAAAACAGCGTATTTCAGGTGGTAATCTGGAGTAAAAACTACGGCCAGGCTCATTTGCTACAAAAGCAGTGTATTACTGAATTTGCAGGATTAGGACTGCAACTAAACTCCAGTGCTGATGGCTTTGAACCAGAAAAAATGCTGCACTCAGTGATTATGGAGTTTGAGTGCTGGGGCGATTTAGCGTTAACGGCTGATCGCCAAAGCACACCGACTAAAAGCCCAATAAAGCAGTTTTTACACAGCGTAAGGCAACAGTTGTCAGGTATTTCAGAAACAAGCCTCAGCGATTACCAGCTGATTCAGCCGGTATTACCTGCCATTGTCGTTAAACTCCAACAGATTAAACCTGCTGATGATTGGAATGGACCAGGGGCCGTTAAGTGTTTTATGGCAGTCAATTGTTACCATCAAGTGGGTTACGCTGAAGACTTGGCAGCTCAGGTATCGCTTAAGATCAATGCCAATCAATGGGATTTGGGCGAGGCATTGGACTATCCCACGGATATTAGTGCTGATCAGCAAGTCATGACATTAGGTGGCGTGCCTTATGAACGCTGGCAAATCAATTGGCAGCAAGTTATAAGAACTGAAGCGTCAATCTGGCAAGACAGCGGAACCCCGCCAACCACTGTTTTATGCAGTGATGCCCCAGAGATAGGAATCCCTCACGAAGATGACTACCGAGTTGTTTCGAGTAAATGAGCTTTACCGGCTACTGGTTAATTTAATTCGACCAGGCACTATCCATCAAGTTGATCACCAGCGCACACGAGTAAGAGTGCAAATCGATCAATTAACCTCTGGTTGGTTACCTTGGCTTACAACAAGAGCCGGTCATGACCAAAGCTGGTGGGCACCGGAAGTGGGCGAACAAGTCATTGTGTTATCACCCAGTGGTGAGCTAGCCAATGGCTTTGTATTACCGGCTGTCTATCAAAACAAGCATCCAGCTCCTAGCCATGATCCTGATGAATCGGTGTGGCAGTTTAAAAATCATGCTCGGTTTAGTTATCACCGGGGCAATGATGAACTTACTATTGAGCTAACTGGCGAGGGTAATACCAAACTAGTGAGCCCTCAAGGCGTGCATATTGTGGGTGATGTGTTTGTGGATGGAAATATTGAAGCCACTGGCGATATAACCGACCACACGCGAAGCATGCAGAGGGATCGGGATATTTATAACGGTCATGGCCATGATGTGCCGGGACACGGTACAGCGGTACCCACAGGGAATAAACAATAATCAATATTATTATGCAAGGCACTCACCGACTAACCGGTAAACCCCTTTCTAACCTTGATCACCTCCGCCAATCCATCACTGACATATTAACCACCCGCATTGGTACCCGACTGATGCGGCGTGATTATGGTAGCCGTTTGCCTGATCTTGTTGATAGACCCATGAATGGTCAATGGTTAGTGGAAATCTACGCGGCGACTGCTGAAGCCTTAATCCGTTGGGAACCACGCATAAAAGTCAACAAGGTTAAGGCTTATCGCGGCGAGCCAGGCGAGTTATTGATTGCGTTAGAAGGGATTTATTTACCCGAAGGCAAACCCATTACGTTGGATGGCATCATTATATGAGCGAATTTACCGCCATTGATTTATCACAGTTACCTGCACCAGATGTTATCGAGCAAATAGATTATGAAATGGTCCTAGCATCAATGCTGGATGACCTAAAAAAGCGCGATAGCAGTTTTACGGCGCTGGTCGAATCTGATCCTGCGATGAAGATTTTAGAGGTCTGTGCTTATCGTGAAATGCTGATTCGACAGCAGTTTAATGAACGGGCTAAAGCCGTCATGCTAGCATATGCAGTGGGTAATGATTTAGATCATTTAGGCGCTAATTACGGCGTTAAGCGTAAAGTGATTGATTCAGGTGATGATAGCCAAATACCACCAGAACCACCGATTATGGAGACTGACGAAGACTTTAGGCGTCGTATTCAATTAGGGCCTGAAGGTTATTCAACCGCTGGTCCAGTCGGTGCCTATTTAGCTCATGCGCATAATGCCCATGATCAAATTACCGATGTCTCAGTGTATTCCGATGAGCCTGGCGAGGTGATGATTACTTTTTTACGGCGACCTTTAGCTAATGAAGCCGATATGGCGCCTGATGACGAAATCAAACAAGCGTTGTTAACCGCGTTAAATGATGAAGATGTTAGACCGCTGACAGATCATATTACCGTGCAAGCCGCTGAAATTATCGATTATTCCATACATGCCAAACTACATGTACAACAAGGGCCATCTTCTAAAGCCATTATCGATACGGCTACCACAGCATTAAACGAATATGTCGAGCAGTGTTATAAATTAGGTAAAACCGTCCCCTTGTCGGGTATTTATGATGCGCTCCATATGGGGGGCGTTACCCGTGTAGAATTAATTTCACCCACAGCAGATATTCAAGCCAAAGTCTTTCAAGCACCTAAAGCTAAGTCTATTACAACCAATCTCGCATGAGCTTATTACCCAGTAATGCTAGCCCATTAGAGCAAGCATTATCCGACAATACCCAACGGTTTAGTGATATCCCTGCTTACCCGAATAGTGTCTGGAACCCTGATACCTGTTCTGACAATTGCTTACCTTGGTTAGCCTGGGCCTTATCGGTAGATGAATGGGACGAAGCCTGGGAAGAACAAACCAAGCGTAATGTTATAAAAGCATCAATAGAAGTACATCGCCATAAAGGCACGCTTGGCGCAGTAAAAAAAGCTTTGGCTGCAACCGGTGTGGATATCACGGTAACCGAATGGTTTGAATATAACGGCCAGCCTTATACGTTTAAAGCCGATGTTAACTTAGAAACCCGTGGCCTCACTGAAAAAGAATATGAAAACATTAATCGGCTAATTAAACAGACGAAAAATGTACGCAGTCATTTTGATTTAACCATTTATTTAACCAATAAAGCCAAAGTACCGCGTCTAGCTACCAGCTGCCAGCAAGGCCAACAAACAACAGTTATTCCTCATTTAACTAAACAAATTGATAGTCAATTTTGTAGTTGTCTAACATCTGGCTATCAAACTGTAGCAAAACATACTGTACTTCCAAAAATTACAACTCATTTAGAAAGCCAACTTTGTCGATTTGCTGCGAGCGGCTTCCAATCAATCAACATCTTAACTATTCGTCCGAAAGGAGCTTAAATTGAATCAAGAGTTTTTTAGTTTGCTCACAAAGCAGGGGCAAGCAAGAATTATTAATGCCCAAGCGCTAGGTAAAACAGTTAAGTTAACCACTTTAAAAGTGGGTGATGGAGGCGAAGATGGCGGTAAAGAAACCAACCCAAAAGAAACAGATACTTCTTTAGTCCGCGATAAATGGCAAGGCCCAATTAACCATATTTTTCAACACCCAGACAACGATAACTGGCTAGTGGCTGAAACAGTTATTGTTGAGGAAGACGGTAATTTTTATATTACCGAGTTTGGCTTGTATGATGAAGACGATAATTTAATTGTCATAGGAAAATACCCTAAAACTTATAAACCAACACTGGCCCAAGGCAGTGGTAGTAGCTTATATGTCCGGGTGATATTTGAGCTAAGCAATACAGCGAATGTTGAACTAAAAATTGATCCAGCCATTGTCTTAGCTTCGCGGCAATATGTTGATGATAAATGGAAAACCCATTTAGAAGCTGATAATCCTCACCCACAATATGTTAAACACTCACTGTATGACAACGAAAAAAACTACACAGGTGTGCCTGATGAAATGGGGTCAAGACGCCATTGTGTATTCCAAGGAATTGTATATAGAACCAGTTTTGAATCCTCTAATAATGAATCGCCAGCGTCTGGTGGTGACTTTGAGGTATTTGATTTAAAAACACAAGATAATGTGTATTTCCACTTTGTTACACCGTTTAATATTTACCAGCATGATGCAATGTTTTTATTTCATGTACTGGGCTTTAGCTACAACTCAAGCCGAATTCTTAATGATCATTTCGCAGGCTATTGTTATGCGCCTAATCGAGAGCTTATAAAAACCACATCCGAAGGAAAAAGTGCTAAAGCAATATATACCGATAGCCAAGGTAATGTCATTTTTTCTCTCTTTATCCCTAATACTTACTTCACCACGGTCACAGTAGACTTTGTGCGTGTAGGAACAGGAACAACCCTTAATCGAGGTGATATTAAATGCGTATTATCACTAAAAGAGAAAATTGAATATACCCGTTAACCCATCCTAAAAAGGAATACTCATGACAGATGAATTTCTCCATGGCGTCGAGGTCGTTGAAATTGACAGCGGCCCACGCCCAATACGTACCGTAAAAAGCAGTGTGATTGGTTTAGTGGGGACGGCACCCGACGCTAAAGAAGATGTTTTCCCCTATGACACACCCGTTTTATTGGCAGGTAGTTTAAAAAAGGCTGAGCAACTAGGTAATACAGGTACTTTACCTGCCGCCTTGCAAGGTATTTTTGATCAGATTGGGGCAATGGTTGTCGTTATTCGGGTTAACGATAAACCACCTGCGGCTCCCGAAACAACTGATAATGAAAACACTGCACTGGGTGCCATTATTGGTAAGAAAGGTGAACCTAATACCGGTATTTATGCACTGCTTGATGCTAAAAGTACCGTACATGTCGAACCACGTATTTTAATTGCGCCAGAATTTTCACATATCAAAGCCGCTGCTGATGCCTTGATCACAGCCGCTGAGCGCTTAGGTGGAGTGGCTATCATTGATAGTCCTAACACGACAGGTGAAGAAGCAGTTAACTACCGTAAAAAGTTTGGTAAACGTTATGCCTACCTGGTCGATCCTTGGGTTAAAGTCTGGAATAGCAATGCTAACGAAGGTAAAGGCGGCATTGTCATTGAACCGCCATCAGCCCGAGTCGCGGGACTCATGGCTAAAATTGATAACGACAATGGGTTTTGGCATTCTCCCTCGAATAAATTAATTAACGGCGTGCTAGGTACCGCTAGACCGATTGATTTTAAACTCGGTGATAAAAACTGCCGAGCCAATTACTTAAATAGCAATGAAGTCACTACCATTATTCAAGAAAATGGCTACCGCCTTTGGGGCAACCGGACCTGTAGCGGTGATCCTAAATGGGCCTTTATTAATGTGGTACGTACAGCCGAAATTATTTATGACTCATTGCAACGTGCTCATATGTGGGCGGTTGATAGAAATATCAGCAAAAACTACGTGGCTGACGTAACAGAAGGTGTCAACAATTATCTACGTCGGTTAAAAAATATCGGGGCTATTTTAGGCGGCACTTGCTGGGCTGATCCTGATTTAAATACCCCGGACGCCTTAGCAGATGGCAAGGTGTATTTTAACTTTGATTTTACTCCACCCACCCCAGCTGAACACATCACTTTTAATGCGACGTTAACCGACGATTATTTTAAGGAGGTACTCAGTGCACGCCAATAATGTCACTTATGCCACCCTATTTATTGATGGGGTAAGCCAGGCAGGACGAGTGCAGTCTATTACACTACCCAAACTCACGGTTAAAACTGAAGAATACCGTGGTGGTGGCATGGATGGCGTTACCCACCTGGATATGGGGATGGAAGCCATGGAGCTGAGCTTTACCATTGATGACTGTAATATCAATGTACTGAAGGAATTTGGCTTCCAGCAAGGTAAGCAAGTGCCGTTCAATATCAAAGGTGTATTGCGCAACCCTGGTCAGGGTGATCAAGGAATTGATGCGGTTTGCCGTGGTCTAGTCAGTGAAATTGATTTTGGTGAATGGAAACAAGCCGAGCTATCCAGCTTAACGACCACGGTCAAACTGGATTACTACAAACTCACCATCAATAACAAACTCATTTACGAGATCGATGTGGTTAACCATGTGCGCAAAATAGAAGGCACTGATCACATGCAAAGCGTCCGTGAATTTTTAGGCTTATAAACTCTAAACCAACATACAACACAATAGGTACATCATGAGCGAATTAATTACCTTAAACTATCCTATAGAACGTAATGGTGAAGTCATTAACGAAGTCACTTTACGTCGCCCTAAAGCCAAAGATTTAAAAAATATGGAAAAACGGGGTGGTGGGGAAATTACCCAAAGTATTCATATGGTGGCTGATTTAACCAGCTTGGATATTGCTACTGTAGAAGAATTAGATGGAGAAGACTTTCAACACTTGAATGAAGTGGTGACAGGTTTTTTAGACTCGACTGGCAATCAGTAAAACAAATCTGCCTGGCCTTATCCTACTACCTGCGAGGTACCCCACTGTCAGAGCTGTTAGACATGGACCTCGAAGACCTCCTTGATTGGTACAAATCCCTTCCTAAACAATAACCATGATAATCAAAGGGAATCGTTTTTAGGGGCGGCATCAAATGATGAAGCGAAGGAGCTTATAAAAAAATAAGTGACTGAGCTGAAGAATGCAGATAACAAACCCTAAAAATTATTCACGAAGAGTATATGGCGAATAAACTCAACATTGCGATTGGCGCTTATATTGATAAGTCGCTGGCGAAGTCATTTAAAAAAACCGAATCTGCTGCCAGTCGGTTAGGTAAAGCTTACCGGGAAACCAATAAAAAACTAGCCGCTGTACGACAGGTGGATCAGTATCGCCAGCGTCTTGCTCGATTACGCCAACAGCAACAACAAGCGGGTGGGAGTAATCAGCAGTTAGCCAATGCGATTCGGCGTACTGAGCAATCCTTGTCGCGGGCTTCACGTTCTGCACAACGCTATGGAGTCAATTTAAATAACCTGGCACGCACCCAACGACAGTTGCAGCGTACCGCCCGTTTCCAAGGACTTCAGCAATCAGGGATGCAACGGCTTGGCCAGTTAAAAACCGCCGGTAAATGGGCCGCTGGTGGCTTAGCGGGGGCTGCAGGTGGTTTATTGGCCATGGTGAAATCCACGGCTGATCGAGGAGACCCCATTGCCAAGCATGCGGCTAAACTGGGCTTTAGTGTCGAAGGGCTCCAAGAATATCAATATGCGGCTGAGCGTTCTGGGGTGTCTACCGCGCAATTTAATACGGCTTCCCAACGGATGGTACGACGGGTGTCGGAAGCCGCCGCTGGGATTGGTAAAACGGGTAAAGCGCTCAAAGAATTAGGGTTAGATGCTAAGTGGTTAAACTCGCTGAAACCTGAAGAACAGTTTGAGCATATCTCGGAAGCGATGAAGCATATCCCCAATAAAGCCGATCGTGTGCGACTGGCGATGAAGCTATTCGATACCGAAGGCGTTGGGTTGGTGAATATGCTAAAGGATGGGAAAAAAGGGCTCGATGCACTAAGAAAAGACGCCAGGGCCACCGGTAATATAATTTCAAAAGAAGATGCCAAAAATGCCGAGGATTTTCAGGACGCCTTTTTAGACTTTAAACTAACCATTGGCAGTGTCAGTAAATCAGTGGGTGCCAAGTTTATGCCTTTGGTTACCCGCATGATGATTAAGTTTAAAACTTTCCATGAAAAATACGGCGCTCGCTTTAATCAGGTGTTAATCCAAGTGGCTGATTCATTAGTGAGTGTGGGTCGGTTTATGTGGAACCTGGGCAAAACCGTCGTTACTGTGGCTAGTAAAGTCAGTCATTTTATTGAGGAAACCGTTGGCTGGAAAAACATTGCAGCGGTTGTAGCTGCTTTAATTGGAGTAAAATTAGTGGGTGCCGTATTGGCAGCTGGGTCTGCATTAATAGCATTTATTCCAGCAATAAAAGCCGTTGGGCTAGCCATGATGGCCAATCCGGTTGGCCTAATTATTAAAGCCATTGCGATTGGTGCGACATTAATTATTACCCACTGGAGTACTGTATCCACATTTTTAGGCGATACATTTGATACTGTTGCTAATGCTTGTAGTTCAGCATTTGAAACCATTAAACACTACTTTTTCAATTTTACACCACTAGGTTTGCTGATATCTAATTGGGAACCAATCACAGACTACTTTGGTAACTTATGGGAGAGAGTCAAAGCAATATTCGGTGTAGCCTGGGAGGCTATTAAAAACTACTTCTTTACTAGTACACCTCTAGGTTTATTAATCGCTAACTGGGACCAGATTAAAGACTACTTTAGAAACCTCTGGGATTCTGTGCTTAATGCATTTAGCTCAGGGGTAAATAACATTAAAAACAGGCTTTCTAGTTTTTCAGCTAAAAAGCTATTCATGAAGGTCTGGCAACCGGCAATTGATTGGCTCCGCAGCAAGTTTCAGTGGATTAATAAAGCCATTGAGAAGCTAAAAGGTATCAAGCGTTGGTTTACGGGGGATGATGAGGAAGAAAAGAAAACAGTTGCCGGAAAAATTAACCAGCGAACGCAGCAACGCAGAGCCCAGATACAAGAGACACAAGGTGTTAATGCTAAGCAAATAGAAAAGCGGCTACAGCAAATCAATCAGCAGAAAAATATGAATGTTACTACCCACCTAAACGCACCAATTACCATCAATGCAGCCCCTGGTATGTCGGCAGAAGAAGTCACACAGCAAGTGAAGGATGCTTTAGAAGAGCGTGAGCAAGAGGCGGAAGCCAGGCAGAGAAGTGTTTTATACGATACGGATATGGCTACCCTATGAGCTATACACTACTCAAGTTGGGTGATTTTATATTTTCTATCAAGACCGCTAGTTATCAAAAGCTTCGTCAGCAATGGCAATTTAAATGGGTAAGCCAGCATATCATAGGCGGCTACCCACAGCAGCAGTATACCGGGGAAACCGTTCGAACGATGGCTTTAAGTGGCACCATGTACCCTGGCCAATATGGCAGTCGTGATAGCCTGCTTCATATGGTTGAGCTGGCGGGTACAGGTGCACCCTTCATTTTGGTAGCGGGTACTGGCGAAATACTCGGCTATTGGTGTATCACCCAAGTGAGTGAAAGTGGCACCTACCCGGATAAGGAAGGCGTTTGCCGTAAGATTGAATTCAGCGTGAGCATAACCTACTATGGCGACAGTATACCGAACAAAGGACGGTGATACCCTGGATTGGATTTGTAAGCAGTATTATGGTGAAGAAAGTTTTGTGCTGCAGGTGTTAGATGCTAATCCAGGGTTAGTAGAAAAGGGGCCTGTTTTAGCAGCAGGAATTAATATTTTATTGCCAGCGCTAACCCCTCAAAATCAGACTGCAGAAACCCTTTGGTCTTAACTTTCCATTCTTATAAGTCATAAACCGTGCTTATTGATTATCAAGTATTAATTGCCAATCTGGCCGTTGATATTAAACAACATTTAATTAGCTTAGAACTCACCGACGAAGCGGGTATTAAGTCAGATAGAGTAACCCTCAAGCTATCTGACCCTGAAGGTAATTTACCGATCCCTGCCAAAGGCACCAGGCTATCAGTTGCCATCCAGAATATTCATATGGGTGACTTCATTATTGATGAGGTATCACTCTCTGGGCCTCCTAACCAAATGACCATTCAGGCCAAAGGCGCTAACCTTCGGGATCAACTCCGTAGCCCTAAATCACGCTCATGGCATCAAAAAAAGCTGGTAGATATAGTTACCACCGTGGCTAATGACAATGGGTTGAAACCTAAAATTGCAGAAGTATTTACCTCTATTATCATTGACCATATAGACCAGACAGAAGAATCGGATATTAATTTTTTAAGTCGTATTGCGTTAGATCATGGGGCAATTGTTAAGCCTATGATGGAACATTTGGTATTTGTTGAGCGTGGAAAAACCAAAACAGCGACTGGTAAGCAACTGTCAGCAATAACAATTTCTAAAATTAATAAATGGAATTTAAAAGCCCCTGACAGACAATATTATAAAAGTGTGATGGCTAAGTATCACAGTGCTGAAGGGGGCAAGACAGAGCATGTCAAGGTGGGTAATGGTGAACCGATCTATACTATTAAAATGGTATATCCAACCATGGAAGCAGCCAAGGCTAGCGCTAAAGCTAAGTTAAGTGGGTTAAATGATACAGAAGCCAGTTTAAGCATAACCGTAGTGGGTAACCCTGAATTAATAGCGGAGCGCCCTGTAATTATTCAAGGTGTTAGGGCTGGTGTCGATGGCCGGTGGGTGGTGAAGCAGGCAAAGCATTCTGTAAGTGCTTCGGGGTATACGACGAGTGTTAGTTTGATCAAATGAGGCTGTTACGATAGTTTAGCTTTTGGCAGAGGTTTAAACCTGGAACAAACTAATCAAACAGAGTAGAATGTTTTACTGTGTTGTATATCTTAATTACAGCTGGCACACTGTATTAGAAAAAAAGGAATCTCAAAATGAGTATTGATATTGATTCTCTATCTTATGAAGAGTTAATAAAACTGAATCAACAAATTGTAGAACGCCTTAAGTTTTTAGATACAGTGCATACTCAAAAGGAAATGATGCAGTTTTTTACTGGTGATCAAGTGAGTTTTCAATCATCTGGCCGTGGCCGGCAAGTTGGTATAGTCGTAAAATGCAATAAGAAAACCATCACTGTTTTAGCTGAGTCTGGTGAAAAGTGGAATATATCACCTCAATTACTTAGCAAAATAAAAAACGTTAAGTCACGTAGCAAAAAACTAGATAATATTTTTGATCTTCCCCGTAAAAAGTAGCTTATTAATGACTGCTCATAAAAGAGAGCAAAAATCACAGTTATTATAACTAACTGGCGCTTCTTGATATTGTTGATTAATAGGAGTTCAAATTACCACCAAACTGTACGACCAATAATTTGGTAAATAGTATGATGGCAATTTGGTTTGCTACACACCTCATCTGCAATGCGTGCCATCGTTGCTACTTCCTCTAAAATCTTGTCAATATGCTAACAAGGAACTATTATAGTTCCTGTTTAGATTACTTTGTCAATACCCAAATTTTTAGGGGGTTAATATATGAAGCTCATCAGTACACCACTAAGGGTGTTAATATTAATGAGCTTTTCAAAACGATTAACGACTGTAAGAAAAGGAAAAGGGCTAACCCAGCAGCAAATGGCTGAAGTGATTGGAATTCATCTATCACAGGTTAAACGCTATGAATCGGGTGAAACGCAACCTTCGTTAGACGTCTTGCGTAAAATTGCATTAGCGTTGAATGTGAGTGCAGATACACTGCTGTTTGATGAGGAAGAGCGTGGGCCATCAGAAGGTTTTAGAATGCAATTTGAGGCAATTACACAGTTCTCAGATGACGAGAAAATAGTCGCTAAGCAGGTGCTTGATAGCTTAATTCTTCAACACACGGCTAATCGGTTAGCAGCTAAAAAATAAACAAAAAAACCCAGTTTTTTAGGCTGGGGTTTTGGTGTATTAACACCACATTTGAATAGTTTGGTAAAAATACTGCTGATAATTTAGTAATGCTATATTTTTAACCAAACTCCTACCGAGTCATATTTGTATGTATCGTTAATACTTTTTGCCAGGTCATCTGCCATAGATTCTTTTTCTATCAAACCATAACTATTAATAGAATATCCAGTTGTATCCACATGAAGTAAAAATGTCTCCTGAGTATATAAATCTACAACATCAAAACCAATAAACTTAAACCCTGCAGAAAAAAGAAAATCATTTTTCTTTTCAAGCATATGATAAAGCCCAAATGTCGATGCCATATGCTGAATGATTTGCTTGTTGGCATCAAATGCTAAAACAGCCGTATCCAAAGGAATTTCGACGTCTAATAATTCATCAAAAAGATTTAATCCATTAGTAGTTTTAGAAGGAGTAATTCCTTTGCTATTAGGTTTATCAATAAATTCAGGCTGGAGACACACACTACTATCAATACCTAAATATGGTGAGCTAGCCTTTAGCCTGTAATCATATCCAATAAATACCCTAGACATTACCTATTCCCCTTTGGGGCTCGACCTTGAAACCCTGGATAGCTAGAGCAAGGTCGCATGTTCTGAGGCTGGCTAGTATGAACACCTTTACCTATTTTGCCTCCTAGGTATCTCCAAAAACATTTCCCTTTTTCTGGACCGCCTCTAACTTTTTGCATTTGAAATACTCGCCAAGTTTCTAAGTGGCCAGCATGAGCTCTACTATTTAATTTTGGAGGCTTGTGTTCATAACACATAGTTCCTTCTTTAGGGGAGCACTCTTCATCATCTTCATTTTTACACTCTTCCTTAGTGCTTTCTTGAGGAATATCTACTGGCTTATCTTGAGTTTCAGTACTATCACCATTAACAGCTTCATATATTAAACCACCTAAGCTCGCTCCAGTTATTGCAGTTATTACATAGTTAATTCCCCCACCTATTCGAGTACCAACACTAAAAGCACCCCTTAAAGCGTATTGTGCTAAAAGGCCATTAGAGTCGTAGGCATTAACTGGATTTCCACCTACATACGCATAGGTATTTAGCCCACCATCTAACCCAATTGGATCACTCTCAATATACCGCCCAATATTTGGGTCATACGTTCTATAATAGTTGTAGTGTAGCCCTGACTCTGGGTCAAAAACCTGCCCAGGAAAGCGCAGTGCAATAACCACCTTCTGGCCATCACCATCAACATCTTCATTGGCCCGGCCAACCCCAAAGGCATCCGACTGCCATTGCCAAACGGCTTGGCCAGCTGTGTTGGTGGCAACCCTGGGAGTATTGAGGTGATCACTGTGGATATAGGCCACTTGTTGCTGTGTGCTTTGGCCTTTGTCGTTGAGCCATTGCTCTAACATGGCTATCGGCTGTGTACCTAACCACGCATAGTTACGGGTGTAGAACAGCTGGTTGGTAGCGTTGTAATAAGCTTCTTCTAACAGTTGCCCGTTTTGATCGTAGCTGTAAATAACGGTTTGGTTATTTAAGACTTTTACTAATCGTTCTCCAATCGCGTTATAGCGATATTCGGCTTGTGTAGTACCACCTTCAACAACTGCTTTTAAACGCCCTTGACCATCATATTGGAGCTGTAAGCCATTACCATTATTCTGGATATTTCCCATACCGTCATAGCTAACATTGCTTTCTTCACGCTTGATTAAGCGGTTGCTATTTTCGGCATAAGTTAATTTTTGCGTTTCAGTTTTACCGTCTTTTTCGGTTGTACGCTTGGTGCGGTTACCGACCGGGTCATATTCATAGGTTTTACGGCCGTAGTTGGCTTGCTCTTCGATTAAGCGGTCTAACGGATCATAACCATATGAGCTGTTGTTTTGCTCAGCCAGTAAATTATCAATGCCGGTAATGTTTCCGTTTGGATCATACTGGTAATTTAGCTCTTGGATACCTTGTACGGTTTGCTGAATTAACTGTAAGTCCTGATCATATTGGCGGTTTAAGGTTTTGCCATTACCCCACGTCAATTGTTGTACAGGGCCAAACGGCACATAGCCAATATTGTTGGCTAAATTAATGGTTTGATCGCTTCCCTTAAATTGGCCTGTCACTTGGTTAACCTGTCCATTGCTATTGCGTTGGTAGCTGATGGTTAAACCAGAGGGGTATTGAATACGGGTCAGTTGGTTAGCCAGGTTGTAGCCATAGGCCACACCAAAGAATTGATCTTTACCATTAAGGCTTACCGAGCGCATAGTTTTGGTGACATTGCCACGGTCATCGTAATGGTAAGCAATTAAGCCTGACTGGTCCTGAATGCCAGTTAAGCGGCCAATACCTTTGCTGCCATCGTTGGTGTTATCATAAAGGTAAGTAACATTTAGCTCAGGGCTAGCAGGATAAGACCGGCTGGTTTGACGATTTAGAGCGTCATAGCTGTATTTAGTAACAACACCACGGCCATCTACCTTTTGAGTAACGTTGCCTGCTGCATCATGGCTATAAACGGTTTCACCACTGCTTGGGCTAATTTCTTTTACCAAACGGCCTAAACCATCATATTGATAAGTAGTAGCCACCCCGCGCGGGTCAGTGACTTGGGTTAAGTTATCTTGCGAATCGTATTTAAATTGCGTGCTTTGGTTTAATGCATCAGTGTTTTGTACCAACCGATTTAACGCATCATATGCATTGCCACTTTTATAATTACGGGGATTAGTCGCACCTGTCGTATTGCTGTTTTTGTCGTATACAAAGTGGCTGGTTTGACCATTAGCGCCAACAGACTTTAATAGCCTACTCATTTCATCATAAGCTTGGCTAAATTGGCTCACTACTGCGCCGGTCGAGGATTTAACGACCTGCTTAGTAATATTCCCCGCATTATCGTGTTGATATTCGATGCGCTCGCCTAAACCATTTTGAATAGCCGTTAAGCGTTTAGCTCCATCGTATTCATAATGAAGTTCGCTACCATTCGGTAAATAAACCGCCGTCAGTTGGCCAATGGCATCGTATTCAAAGCGAGTGGTGATATCACCGGCTGCACTTTTAATAGTGGATTGGGTTAATTGGCCTAGTTCATCATAAGACAAGTTAGTTACCGTACCATTCGCATCAGTAATTTGTTGGGGATTACCAAAAACATTGTGATTAGAAAGGCTGGTAGTATGACCAAGAGCATTAGTTACCTCAGTTAGTTGGCCTTTGTCGTTGTAACTAAATTGGGTTATGTCCTGGACATCCGTACGCGGGCCATCAATTTGAGTGACATTGCCTTTATCATCGTATTGGTAACTGGTGGTACTAGTTGCACCTGAAAGTGCTAACGGGGAAATAAATAACGATAAAGCCCCGGCTAATAAAGTCTGTTTAAACTGCATTTTAAAATTACTCTAAAAATTTAAACAAAAAAATCTGTGATTAGGCTGCGAAAGCTGCCTAAAAATATGAAAATATGTTGCAAAGTTACTTAAGAATCATTAATTGTCATTGTTGAAGGCAATGCATCTATAGAAATATAAATATGGCCGTAGTCTCCATGATTACTCCGCTTTCCATCACTACCTTCTGGGCTAATAGCAAAATCTAAAATATCACCTTTTTTCAAATTAATTCGGTGAGTTTTATTTGTACCTTGATGATCATTTGCCTGGATCTGCTGTTGAGCATAGTGTTTGCCGTTAATAAATAATTTTCCAGTAAAGCCATTACCATTATTAGATACTACCTTATGAACTAACCAGTTGATCTCTACTGTACCAGTATAAGGACTAATCCAGCGCTTAATTGGCCAGTGCTCATTAGTTCTAAAGCCTGGATATGGTCCACTAGGTATAAACTGTTCTTGTCCAACTTCTAAAAACGGCGAACCATTCTGATTTAAATCCCACTTAGTACCAGTCCAATAATTAGAGGTAAGTGTAATAAACTCTACAGTTTGATAATGCTTATCTTCATCATTTTTATAGTCGAAGTAACCATAATACCAGTTTTTATATCCTTGCTTTCCTTCTGTAGTCCAGTCTTGTTTAGAGTTGGCCAATAAAACCTTTGTTGCTTCTTCTTTTTCATTTGGATTTCTCCCCAATACTAATTCCTGAGCATTGGTAAAACCATCATTATCTGAGTCGATTGTAGAGTTATTTGTTGATGGGGTAGCTTCATTATCTACTTCCAACCCATCAGTTGCTCTACCACCATCAGTATTGGGGGTATCGGTAGTGGTTTCTGATGCTTCTTCCTGTTGACTCGACAGACCATTATTATCGTTACCTACCCCACTAGAACTACTTGCAACTCCTGCTGAATCAGTTTCTGTCGTTGATTGTAATTGACCAGCTTCCGTGTACTGATAAGTAGTTAGTTTACCTGGCTCAGAAACCTGTATGGGTAAAAAGAATTGATTATGCCACTGAGTTGTTGTTGTACGAGCTTGTAGGGTACCTGCTGCTTCAACCTTTTCGGTCGTTAAACCACGATCATTATATTGATAAGTCGTTTTAACACCTTGCCAATCCGTTTTGGATTTTAATAAGCCACTATCAAAATATTCGTAGTTTTTATTGGCTGCTAAGCAATTAGCTGAAGCATGACCTTCAACTGACTTTACTTTACGGAAACCATTAATTTCTTCAAAATGATAGGTGGTTTTCTTACCTAAAGGATTAGTAACAGTAGTGGAGTTTTCATCTGGATAGCTGAAGGTAAATTCATCCACATCCCCTGCATGTTTACTTACTGTTGCCCGCCCTTTTGAGTCATATTCCCAGGTAGCGTAGCGTTGATTGTTAGCGTTGGTAATTCCTGTTAATAACACCGGAAACTGTCCATTTTCATAATGGTAGGTTTCCTTATATTTACCATTAAAATCAGTACCACTTAATCGGCCTTGCTCATCATATTGATAGTTACGAACTAAACTTCCACTTTCAATACTAGTAATTTGGTGTTTATCATTCAGGTGATAGTTAACTGATATATTTCCTTGACTAATAACTATCTTATTATCCTCATAAGCCAACTCCATAGCCTGCTGTGAGGGAAACTCAACTTTAATTAAACGACCTTGATTATCGTATGTCTCTGTAGCATTTGAAGGTGTTAATAATTGATATTGACCACTATCATCTAATGTTTTAACTTGGTAACCACTAGCATCATCATCCTGCCATGTGCCATCTTGCTGATATAGAACAATTTCTTGGCCACTATCTCTAGTGATATGGGCAACTAAATCATTATTATATTTAAAAACATTCAAGGTACGCTGAAAACTAAAATACCATTTGCTTAAAGTACCTACTTGAAGATAAAGGCGTTTTACTTTTAGATGAGATAGAGCTAAATCAGTAAACCATTGAATTTTATTGCCAGTAGCAATATTAACCGGGTTTCCTGCACAAACTTGTGGTTGTGCATTTTTATTAATACAAGCCATTGCCTTATCATCAAGGTACTCAGCTTCTCCACAGTCTCTACTTATCGCTGACAATGGAAGCAACCAAGTACTAGAGCTACTTTTGTTGTATCTATTGACACAATTTCCCCAGTAAGGTGATTTAAAAGCAATCTCTTCCACAAAGTAAGTAGGAGCTCGATTGGCAAGCGGTTGAACTCGATTATATGATGCCACCGCTTTCTTACAAGCTTCTATAGGAGTTGCTCCATACTGGGAATGGCTTTCACCAGGTTTTAACAGAGGGTCACTTGGATGACCTGGTGCGGTCCAAACAATATCAGATAAAACTGAAGTGGAAATGACTAATGATCCCATCCCAGCTAAGAAAAACAGCTTATTCTTCATTTAAACCCTTGCCCATGTATTGAAATAGAGGAACAATTACGATCGAAGTACCGAAACAAATTCGGTCAATTTTTACCCACAACAAAATCAAAATCAAATTTAAATCGCGTTTATCAAATTCAATGATAAGCAAGCCAAACCACGATTAGCGCAAGTTATTATTGCTCGGTAACTACGTAGAAAATACCACCCAACTAAGCTTGACAGATAGCGTAAAAATTGAATAGGAAAGGAAAGCTAACCCAATATTGGGCCTGCTATATGATGTGGCTATAGGTAGGACTAAACACGGTTACTTACAGCTCAATAGTAACCAATATTCAAGGGAAGACATACATGTCTCTCTAAAAAAATAAGAACTTATAATTATTGTTGGTACGTTAAAGAATTGACTATTTCATTTTATTAAGCGTTATTTCAGTAATTTGGTAACATTGGCTAACAACGTTGTGAAGTTTTAAATTGTCTCGCTTGAGGTTTTGGTTATCCTTTTTAAGAATTTGATTTTCAATTACTAAGTTATGAATAACATTAAGTAATTCCTTTGGCTTAATAGTAGTCAGAACGGTTTCATTAGTTACAGTTTTTGGTGAGTCAATAAGCTTCGACAACCAGGGTTCATTTTGCTGCATTGCTGATCCTTTTACCAACTGGAAAACTGAATTTAAAGTGTGGGTACAACGCAGTGACTTTAAAACTTAATTATATCGTAGCGTTAGTGGAAATACAGCAGTTTATTTAAGAGTATTTATAACTTTTTTTTCAAGAAAATAATTTCGGAAATTATTAAATTTAACCTGTTTTTACCAAATTTAACTTGATTTTACATCACCCTATATAATCAATAGTTATAAGCTTGTATTAACTTCTAAATTAGCTTTGTCTTATATTTGATTTGCGAGACAACTTATGCTTATGACTTGCTTCATTCTGAATAAGATTTGTACTCGCTTGCCTCTGTATTCGGCTGACTCTTTCCGGTGAGAAGTAAAAGAAAATAGGGTAGGGAGGTGTAGTATTGTTCGACTGGATAGGACTGACTTGGTTGGATGAAATTTAATCACGACAGGTGTTACCTATCGCGAAACCTCAGAATGTCTGCAATATGCACCTTGTAGCCCAGGATTCATAAGGGGGTATAATGGCTATAATGGGTGTAGGACAAGAGGGTGCTTTTTTCAAAAAAATCAATAGGTTATACTAGATCATAGGATATATATGGGGTTGTGGGGGTCGGAGGTTCGAATCCTCTCACTCCGACCATTTTTCCTTTCTAGATCAGTCACTTACAAGCCTTTAATAATGAGTCTCATTTGCAAGTTGCAAAAAATTGCAAAATATTGCAAAACTCAAAGCAAATTTTAAGGCCTTAAACGGCAACTGACATCTAATTTTTCCTCTCTGATAAAGCCCATAATTACAAGGTTGAATACCTGTTCTTGTTCGTAATGTTACGCCATTAAATATTTAGAATCGTATTGAGGAGCGGTAAGCATTTAGTCACTTTTCCAATCAACCTTTAAATCTGCTTCCACTAACGTCCACCTTTCCTCGTGACCTTGTAGGTAATGCTCTGTCATTTTCTCAGACGTATGGCCCATCAGAGCGCGTACATTTGCTTTTGACCAACCCTGTTGCTCGTATAAATACCCACCGAGAGAACGAATCTCATGGAATGTGGGGCGACTGGATTTGGGTATGTCAGAAAATAAATGAGTTTTGTCTCTGGCCGTCACAAAAGCATCTGTAAGGTAACGGGGTGTTACTGCCGTCCAATGCTCTTTGGCATTTAAGTGTTTTCTTTCACGGTGTATGGGCTTTCTATGAATCAGTAGTGGAGATAATACGCCAGTTGATCGGGCTCGCTGTATAATCTCTAAAAGCGTTTTACCAATGCCAATCGATAGCCGCGCAGCATCCCCGTGTTTTTCTGTCTTACTTTGAATTAGATATAATCTGCCGTCTTTAATATCAGTGAATTTTAGTTGCAATAAATCAGAGCGCCTTTGTAAGGTAATCAAAGCTAAATCCATAGCAATTTGTAGCCAAGGCTCGGCCAATTGGTAAATAGCTTGGTATTGTTCAAGGTTTAAACGAGATCGCTGTTTTTTAATAATCTCGCCTTGAAAGGTAGATAAAGTTGCTTCAACAGGGTTTTCCTTCATCCAGCCTTTCACCATGGCAAGTCGACACAACTGACTAAGCACTGATCTGTGTTGCTTGTAAGAATCACCTTTAAAATGCGTATCTAAATAAAAAGCGATTTTTTGTGTATTAATTTTATGTAATTCCCAGTCCCCAATATCGCGTTCAATTCTATTTAAACGATACATCATACCTTCAAGAGAGCGGGGTTTTAGCTCCTTATTTGGTAATATTTCATCTTTGAATTTTTCAATAACATCTTTTAATTTTCTAGAATTTAATCCCAATACATTACGGATAACCACTTCGTGATTCAATGTCATTAAGTTAAGCCCACTCTATCTCACCGAGTCCTTTTATTATTCATACTACATGGTGGACGCACTTTTTTATTCCTCTCAAATGAACGATTCGGTCGAACGGCTTCAGCAAAACTTGCCATCCATTTAATTACCCTGTGGAAACGTTGATAATCATAGGAAAAAACGAGCAATTTAATGATGTTGTCCTTCATCTTAGATAGTGCACGTGTAAAATTCACTTTATATGGATGCTTACAATGTGACTTGTTTTGCCCTACTTGCTTCTGAGCCTCATTCACGAGTAAAGCAGTTAAGTTCTTGCTAAAAATTTTGGCATGAAAGTCCTGAAGTACTGCATGTACAGAGAGCCCAGAAAATTGCTCCACTTCTAGACGACACTTAACTCTCTTGTAATCTTCTTCTATCCCCCAACGCATGTGGTAAAGTGCTTTAAATTCTACAGCCGTGATAGTATTTTCTGAAAGTACCGAGGTAATCAACACCTCAGGCTCGCCACTGTCTAGGTCTACTCGAATGAGTCTGACTTTGATAGGCTGTACTGATATACCTTGCTTTTTACACAGTTGCTTGGTTTGGCTACAGGGTGTCAGTGTCACCTGTTGCTGTTTTTTTCCAGAGTTCAAGAAATCACGCGTTTCGTTGTATAAATTCCATGGAGAGCGGGCACAGAAATGCCTGTTGAGCTCTCGGTGCTGTGCAAATAATTCGAAAGAAGGATACCCTCTATCATACAGTACGAGATCATTCTGATGTGTATGCTGTAAGTGCTGGAGTGCCAATGCCCGCTCGCCTATGTTATGTGGTTTTAACAAGGCGTCAATGGTGACATGATTGAGTACATCATAAAGTTGTGAGGCCCGTGCTTGAGGATGTTGATTATCCTTACCTTTAGGCTGAAAGTGTTCTCTAAGTGCTTTATTATTAGGGAGATTAATAGTGCTTCCATCGACTGCACAGACACGGAATCCCTTCCAGAGGCTAGGCTTTATTTTATCATATAAGGTATCAACAAATACCTGATTCAGCTCGACAAAGGCACTGTATTTAAGTTTTTTTCTCGCTTGAGTGAATGCTGATTTTGTTACAAACGGTTGGTCAGTTTCCTCTTCCTGAAGCAGGTTAAAAAATCCATCTAATTCATCGTCAGCTGATCCTTTAAGGAAATTCAGTAAAAATAAGACTAGATGTGGGAAAGTAAGCTTACGGCTGCGAATAAAGTTGCATTCGTCTTGACGATGGCGTTGGCAAAAGGCATCGCTATAAATAAAGACGGCTATTTTTTGTGCAATTTCTTTGCGGGATAAAGTTCATCCTGTCAACCTTTTTCATAAAAAAATATTCAAATAAGTAGTGATAATTATATAAGATATTAGGAATACTTTCAGGTGTTTCTTAACTTAATGGCATTGCTTCGTGATTAGGTAATAATATGGCGTTTAACTCACGGGCAGCCTTTATGGCTCGGGGCTTATCCCGGCCTAAAGGATGCCATTCTTTTGTGATGGGGTGTTTATAGCGATACCCACCTTTGTATTCATAAAGGTTGGGGCATAGCCCCTTTTTCTTTCTGGGACGAGAAGCCATTTACCTGCCTATACTATTTAATACTTGCTCAACTAATGGGTCACTACTGGCAGCAGTATTTACATCTAAATCTATATACCAAAGTCGCCCTTCTTTCCTGGCACCTGGTAACAGTCCTTCCATACATTGTTTACGAAGTGTTTTCATTGATGGACCATCGCCAAAGGGGTACTTTGCTTTTTGGTAAGTTGATAGTTTAACGAGTTGCATGGAAATCACCCTGTATTTAAACTTAGCTTAAGAAAAAAATTAATTGCTATTATTTTTTACAGAAGCCATCATTTTTGAAATAGCCTGATTTGCTATCGATGCCGCAACCTCCATCTGACCGACAGCGTATGCCCTGCCAAAAGCTTTCATAAGGTCATAATCGTGCTTCATATCAATGCGAATCACACATTCGCGAGGCCTCCATTTCTTCATGACTCTATTCCTTAATTTATTTTTAATTGGGGGATTATTTGGCAGTGTTAATCGAGCATATATCTAGTTTTAAAATTCTTAGCCGATGCTCCAACACTCGCTCTATACAATTAACTATTTTATTAAGTTCGTCGTGACCTCTGTATTCGATAATGTCGTTAAAATCTATGCTGCCGTAGTGGGTTTTAATGACAAAGCCAGTTTTCATATCAGGTACTTGTTTGGCTAATGCATATTCGACTTCTTCTACTGTGTTTAGGCTCATTTTTCTATCCTTAGCATTAAAAGTGTTATGAGGGTTTAGCGACTGCAAACTGCTAAACGAATAAAAATTAATTTAACCGTTTATTGAATTTTTGCGGCTCGATTGAAGATAAGTCTAACTCGCATTGGTCCGGGTCATGTTTAAGTAAATCACCATCTGCTGTGGACCATAAAACATCTTGCAGTGGATCTTCCTCAGGAACCACTAATTTGATTACTGGTGTTATTTTTACGGGGTCTTCTTCCACAGAGTCAAACATATTGATTTTTAACTGCAGTGTAATAGACTCTGCCTTTCTAGTTTTTCTAACAGCTTTAACCACCTTGGATATCTTTTCGGTTAATTCTGCGTCTAGACAGCCTTTACTAAACTCGGCAATGGTTTTGCTGAATACTCGATTCCGAAGTTTTTTTAGGTTGACATAACTGCTAATTTATTTATGCAGCCGCTCTGTATTTTAATGAGTCAGTGGGCTCTTGTTTGCCCAAATCTAAACCCGCTAAATGCTTTTTCGAGCGGCGCTCAGGAAGCACACTGATTATTGCAGCGGTAAAGGCTTTCAGTTGCTGTTTTGGTTCATCAGCCGTGACAACTGCTTCTACAGTTTTTATTAGGGCTTCTGTTTTGATTCGCTCAGTCAAACAGCCAACAGGAAGCCCGGGCTGCTTATTTTCAAGGCGGACGGATTGCTCTGGATGTAGCAGTAACATATGGTCGTACAGCAGGCTCATGATCACGCCTCGCGTTGATCCTTCTTCGCCTTGTTGTTTGGCCAATCGGTTCCAGCCAGCATGTTGCTTCCAGTCCTCAATGAAAACCTCAACTAACCATCTCAATGTATAAACCCTAGCAATATCACCATGCCGCCAGGACATGTCGGATGCCACTAGATATCGATAATTTTTTTCTCCCTCATATTTCAAAGCAACCACAAACCGCTTTTTACCATGGGCTTTCACATAAACCCGAGCCGCCAGCATGGTGATTGACTGTGTTTTTTGGCCTCGGATAATTAACTTGGTATCGACGCCTGTTTGGCGTGCAAAGTAATGTGTAAGTCGTACTTTTTTTCCTTGGGAAAGGATTAGTTGATTGGAGCGTAATTGACTCACCACTTGAGCACCACCCGTCGCAATGGAAGCCTTATCCATGAATTCTGCTGTGCTATACAGTGCATCAGCAATGACCGCATTAATCTTTATATCAGAAAATGACAATGAAAATGCTTCAACCATCTCAAGTGCTAAAGCTTGTTTGGTCGGATAATCTGGGTTGGGCTTAGGTTTTTTGGGTCTTTCTTTTCCAGGAATACCCAGCCTCTTTAGGGCTTTATTTTTCTGACGCCAAGCACTTAACGCTGGATCAGGTGTATAAAAGCGAAAAGCAATCGGTAAGGTAGCTACAGGTGTCACCAGTAGCATAAACACTAGCTCTTGCCCTTGAACATAGCCGCCGGATTTTTTATGTTTTATTTTATGCACACCTTTAATACGTCGTGTTCTCTTGGAGCGGACTTTATCACTATCGTCAAAAATGAGTACTCCTCTCGTAATATGATAGTGATTGAGTACTTGTCGGACACTGGCTTGCAACAACAATGACCAGGCAATTTTACTATGGTAAAACATCCAACGTAATTGGTCCTGCTTGAATGCTCCTAAGCTACACCGCTCAAAAACAGCCCAGCAAAATACACCAGTGACACCAATTCCCATCAGCATAATAGTTAACCAGCGACACTGGATACGACTTAATCCAGGAGATTGAAAAGAAACAGTCAAGGTGTCGTTTAGAGTTTGAACAAACTTTATCACATGGGGAATAGGGGTAATCAACACAAGTCGTCATCAAGTCGCTATTGAAATACAAGCGCGATATACTACACCATCACTGGTCTGCAGGTGTCGTGTTGATCGTTCTTTGCTAGGCGAAGAAATGGAGCAATACCTGTAGTCCAGTCTTCTGAATCTCTCTCATCGTGCTAGTCAAGCATTAAAAACTTCGGAATCGAGTGAATAAAGTGTTATCGTTCATTTGATTCCTAAGCCTTATTTTTTGCCAGTTTTAAAAGGGGAGGTAATTCACTTGATTCTCTCTGCTACTAACTTTGAATAACTTCCCCTGTTTCTGTATCAACCAGCTCCTTTTTATTCTCTGGCTCTTCGCTATATTCGCCTTCAAACACATTAGCATCATCAAATAAGGATTTATGATCTTGGCTTTCACCACTATGGGCTTGCTCTTCCAAGGTGACCGCTTTTTGCATCTCGACACTGACAGGCAGGTATTTAAATAAACGACGGATGACGGTTTTCTTGGCCATTTCTTCATAGTGAGTTTTCCAGGGGCCAGAGTCTGCGGCTTTGGATTGGCGACGTACTTCATCTACTTCAGGCTTCCACATTACCTCGATTTGGTGGCCACCGTCTTTTAATTTGGCCAGGGCATAAACACCTAACATACTACCGCGGTTTAAAGTGTCACTGGTTGGGATATGGTGTAAACGCTCTTCTAGGCCATAAGCAAAATCAAATTCATCACCTTCATAAACTGCATGGGCTTGTAAGGAAATGATCTGGCCTGAGCGACGAGCCAGGTCAATCATGCCGCGATAGCCGACAATAAACTGCACATCCACTCGATTAGCCCGGCGATTGCGAAAGGGTATAAGGTAGGAGTGGCCTAATCCTGAACCGACTTCTAAACCCAGCTGAGCGGATTGCACAATGGCGCCAAACAAGGAGAGGGGGTCGCATTCACCTAGCATTTTATTTTTACGAATTTCGGTCAGAGCAATGCGAGACATCCGCTCGGGTGTCATATGCTTAGGTAAAGCCGCCTGAATTTGATTTAAAAACCGTTTGTCTTTCAACATGCCATCAATGGTGGTAGGCAATGGTTTCTTGTTGTTAACCTGAGTTAAAGGCTGTTGGTTTAGGGCTTGGGTAATTTGTTGGCTTCTACTCATCGTCTTGTCCTTTGGTGGTGTGGCGTTTCCTGTTTTTACCCTGGTTATGAGGGGCTGTTGTTAAAGGCGAAATACCCGGCTTTGGTTTTGTTTCATGAACTTCTTGGCTAGTGCTGGGTGTGCTGCTTTAAAACCTTTGCCATCGAATCGATTGGAATTTTGTGCTTTCCAGGTAGCTATTTTGTTGCCGTGGTTATCAATTAAATTAGCGGCCTCACCCAAGCACTTTTTAATTTTGGTTTCGTGTACGTCGGCTAGTTTTTCGAGAGCCTTAATTTTACTTTTCAGTTCTTTTAATTTTTCAATAGACACTTGCGTTTCATGGTCGGCTAAAACCGACTGGCCATTATCCTTTTTGAAAAATTCATTCACTTCATTTAAGGCGGTTGGTTCAGGTGGCACACCAGCAATCACATGATCAACCCAAAATTGGCGAGCACGTTCGATCATCATGGTTTCGACTTGTGGATTACGCTCAACCCGGTATTGCAAATATTGTTGGCCGCCTTTTAATAAAGCCACATCACAAATATCGGCATTTAAGGTAGCTAGGTACCAGGTGCATTGCAGCCAATAGGAGTGGGGAATTTCGTCGGTGTTTTCTTCTCCCCATTCTTTGGCAAAAGGACTTGCGGTTTTGCACTCTAATAAATGTTTGGAGCGAATTTTATTTTTAACAACGGGCGCTTTACCATTTTGCCAAATAATCCGGTCAATATTCGCGGCCATCCAGGGCATGTCGGCATGATGAATAACACGATTGATGCGCTGTATTTTATGGCCTGTGCGTTTGGTATATTCCTGGGCAACGACGGGTTCTAGTTGAGTGCCCCAGTAGGCTGCTTCACCTGCTTGATCAGGACCCACTTCACCGACTTTTTCCTTCCACACCTGTAGCGGCGTTTTATATGGATTTAATCCTAAAATAGCGCCAATATCCGAACCACCCATACCCATTCGACGATTAAAGTGCCAGGCTTCTTCCTCTGACATTTCGGCTACATTATGTTGAGCTGCTAAGTTAGTGACATATTCATTATGAATTTTTGCGTCAATATCCATTTTAATCCTCTCCATGAATGATACACGCGAGTTCGAAAGCTGACTCAATTAGTAGTTGGCGATATTGATTTAATGTTTTATTTAAATCCTCTGGATTATTGGCATGGCAGGCCATGCTTTTGGTGATGTCAGTAAATTTACTTGTACCAGCGGCATGATCATAGACATCATCAAACGTCCATGTCTGGTTGAAAAATCTTACGGGTGTGTCGTTTAATAAATCTTTTGCCGTTTGTTTAATATCAATTTCTTTAATTAGAAAAGCATTTTCCAGTTGTTCTTGTTTTTGGTAATAGCGGTCTAAGTCCGCCATAACGCGGCATTGCATAATAAGCTCCTTATATTTTTATTATGGGGAGTGGGAATTTAATTGGCTGGCCTAAGGTGTTGTAAGCTTGCCAATATTTTTCCTGACGCTTTTTATAAGCGCTTAGGCGATCATTATTAGTGGCTGCCCTGTTGGGGGTTGCCATGTATCTTGATACTGTGAAGGTCGTACGCCTGCTGTTTCTCTTCCTGCGCATGATGCTTCTCCATACTGTTTAAGCTGCGTTCAGTAATAAAATATAACCAAAGTAATTATGGTGTCAATGATAAAAGTAATATTTTTTTGGAGAAGTTAATAAGAAAAGTTGTAAACAGGGGGAAGGCGCCATCAGTGCTGGGCGCTTCGGGTAGGCTGCTGGTGTTATAGGTTGGGGCTAGTAACGCCGTCCAGAAAAGATAACAGTACCAATGATGCGTGAACTGGCATCAAGATGTGTTATTTGCTCAGGCCAGTTAGGATTTGCTGACTTTAAGTATTTATTGCTGCCTTCAATGAAAAGCTGTTTAAAAGTTACATCGCTAGTTTTGTTGGGCTGGGCAACAACATACTTGCCGCTTTTAGGTTCAACTTGGGGGTCAACATATATCATTTCACCCTCTTGAAAGATGGGTTCCATGCTTATGCCTTGCACCTCAAGAATAAAAGCTTGCTCACTGCATTGAACACCGCAAGGTAGGTGCTCTAGGAGGCTTAGTTGATTGGTTGAAATATTTGGCCACTGAGAAGCCTGTTCCCAGCTGATAATTGGGTAAAGGCCTATGGGTGCACTGATTGGAGTAACAGGCAAGATGACAGGCTCATCACCTCCATGGAGCAGCCACTCTGGTTGGCACTTTAATGCACTAGCTAGGTCGAGAATGTTTCTGGGTTGTCTAGTTCGCCCTTCTTCAAGCTTATGAATAGCTGCCTGAGAAACATTTACCATGCGTGCAAGTTGTTCCTGGGTTAGCCCCAGCTCTTTGCGTCTTAGTTTGATTCGTTCGCCAATGTTCATCTTTCTATTGTTACAACATTAGTAATTGACTTCAAATTACTTTGGTTTTAATCTGTATATAACTTTAGTTATAGTTAGGGAGGAGATAACTATATGACAGCAATTGAAAGAGCAGTTGAACTTGTTGGAGGACAAACTGCATTAGCCCGTTTGATAGGGATACAACAATCAAATGTGTGGCATTGGTTGAATAGGCATAACCAAGTTCCTGCAAAGTTTATTCGTGCTGTTTCTAAAGCCACAAATGGTTTAGTGACTGTAGATGAACTGCTTGATGATCATGAAAAAACTAACAAGTAGATAGGAAGACTATAAATAAGCCATGGAGGTAAATCATGAACTACGTTTCACATAGAAACAGAATTACTTTGTTACTTAAGTATATTCATCGGTGGTTAGATCATCCCAAAATGTCACGCTCCCTTGTAGGTGAAGAAATTGTAAAAATTTTTTATGAATTAAACTTTGATGAAGCCTTAATAAAGGAGGGCATTCAATTTTTACGGACCAATGATGTGTCTAATGATATGCGTACACATGCACAAAAAATTTTTAGATGGCTTGGTTATTATGAAGAAGTCAAGCCCTCGCCCAGCAAATTATTTTTTGTTGAAGCAGTAATAGTAGCTGCCTTGCCTCTTGATCTACGTATGGCTTATTTAAACGAAGTATACGATGTTGCCGGTGTTTATATCGGGGTTAAACAATCCAGTAGTGAAGGTATTTGCAGTCAAACCATGGCAGCCCGATTAACCAAAGAAAATATGGAGGCTCAACTATCAGTGATTGAGCTGGGCCATAACCCAACGGCAGATGCTGTAAAAAATGCCCATCGTGAATTAAAAGAATCGGCTGCAACCACTCAAGCGGCTGTTGAAGCCTTAGAAACAAATTACCCGTTTATTTCACTGAAGAAAGAAAAAAGCTGCCAATCCAGCTGAGCATATCCAGAAAAGCAGCTTTTAATTTTAGTGTTGGAGATATAAGTATGAATCAACTTTCTGAATCATGCAAAGTTTTAGCTTTTCCTAGTAGTGAAAAACCGGAGTTTAGGAAGCAGGGGGAGTCGGTCAAAGTGGATATTAATAATGGATACATGCGAATTGCTAATGAGTTAATAGAAGCTATTTCGCGCTTAGATGTTAGTGGTCGTCAGTTTCGAATCCTGATGGCAGTTATCCGAAAAACCATTGGTTTCAATCTTGAAGTGGATTGGATTGCACCTCAACAAATTGCCGAGTTAATTCATTATGAGGGGGATATTTCACATATCTATGCAGATTTACGGATATTAAAAGCGAGAAATATTTTATTTACGAAAGGGAGAAATAAGGGTATCAATTTAGTGACATCTGAGTGGATCTATCAAAAACCTAAGACAGTCAAAACTAGCAGAAATCGGCCACAAAACTGGCAGAAAATGGCTACTACTGAAGAGCCAAAACTAGCAGAAACCGGCCAAAAAACTAGCGGAAATTCGCTACAAAAGTGGCCGAAAACCGCTACAAATGAAAACGAAAAACTAGCAGAAAACGGCTACTCGACTAGCAGAAACCGGCCACAAAAACTAGCAGAAATCAGCCAGACACAAAAGACAAAAAACACTATACCAAAAAACAATATCCCCCCTATGGTCCCCCCCCAGGGGGAAAACCCAACCAACACGATTTCGAAATCTCGAACTCGATCGCCAACCAAACGAGCCACCCAGGCACCGGAAAAATTCCAGTTGACTCCCGAGCTGGTTCAGTGGGCTAACGAAAAATTAATCCAGGTAAATCTCGTGGCTGAAACTGAAAAATTCTTGGATTACCACCGAGCCAAGGGTTCGACGTTCAAGTGTTGGGCATCGGCTTGGAGAAACTGGATGCGTAATGCTCAAAAATTTGCGGCTGAAAAACAAACTCAACCGGTCGGCCCAGCCAACACTAGCGAATTAGACTGGGATGATACCAGCTGGCGGTTTAACCTAGGACTGTGAGGATTTGAGGATGAAAAAATCAGGTGAAATTATTTCAGGAATTAATTTTAATCAACCGCAGCCTCAGCAAGCGGAGTCTAACTCGCAGGATGTCTCAGAGCATGCAGCCCAGTTAGTCAATTTAATTTTTCGTGAATTACAGGGTATTTTCCCTGCATGGAAACAGGCCTTTGCTGACACAGAAACCCTCAACAGCGCTAAGCGCAATTGGACCAAAGGATTTATCGAAAACAAAATTCTCAAGGTTGAGCAAGTTCGTATTGGTTTGAACAAAGCGCGCCAGGCTTCAGGTGATTTTATCCCAAGCATTGGAAAATTTATTTCCTGGTGCAATGGTGACCCAGAAGATTTTGGCTTACCCAAGCCGCAGCTAGCCTACCGGGAAGCTTGTCAGAAAGCCCATGAATTAAATCCTGGCCAACTCAACTGGAGTCATCAAGCGGTGTATTCAGCGGCCAGAAACACAGGATTTTTCGAATTAAAATCCATGCCTGAGCGAGATATTTTTCCAGTATTTGAGCGAAATTATGAACTGATTTGCCAACAGGTTATGGCAGGGGAGCCACTGCAGGATATCCCCAAAGCGCTGACAGACGAAACACCTAAATCGATCGCGGAAAAAAATAAAGCCTACCACGATGTTCAACAGCAGAAGTATTTACAGCAAAAGGGCTTTGATCAGCTGGATAATCCGCGAGAGGCGATGAGCGAAATATATCGGATGTTGGGAAGGAAATAAAAAAAGCACTGCTTCGTCAACGCTGGTTTAGGGCTTGGGGGTAGTACAACAAAGCAGTGCATAAAACACACGGAGGTAAACGTAATAGCTATGACCTCCACTTAGACAAGAAGTTCACTGCTAATGATGTGTAAAGCAACCAATATTATGGCGACAAGGAAAATAGAAAAAAGCATTGCCTCAAATAAGTACGGATGCAAAAGAAAGGAAGCGCAGCTGAGGCAATGCGTAACTAGTGAGTTTTAACAGTCTTTGTGACCAGTTAAACAATACAACAAACGTAGTTTATTTCGCTAGCAACGAACGACCATGTAAGTGATAAAAAAGACAGGGGTTTGATATGAGTCAATTGGAAGCAACGTTGGAAGTACACTTTCGAGCTTATAAAGTGCCACAACCAATAAGGGAGTACCGTTTTCACCCTGTTAGACGGTGGCGGTTTGATTTTGCCTGGGTTGATCAAAAAATAGCGGTGGAGGTGGAAGGTGGTGGCTGGATCAATGGTCGCCATAATCGAGGCAAGGGCTTTGCAGGTGACATGGAAAAATATCATGAAGCCACGTTGCTGGGCTGGAATATCTACCGTTGTAACGATCAGCTGATCACCAGTGGCCGTGCAATCAAGGCTATTAGGTTGTTACTTGCCAGAGCTCAACAAGCCGCCTAATACCGTGTTTCGATCGAGGGGGAAGCTATGAACCTGTTACATGAACTCGCTGAAATCATAGGCCCTGAGGCTACATTGAAGCTGGGTCAAAACCTGGGAGGGGCACGGTTGTATATTCCACATCGAATGACGGATGAACATATTCTAGTAGCGCTCATTGGTTTTGAGGCAGCAGAGCAACTCAGTGATTACTTTCAGGGTGAGCATATCGAGCTACCCACTAAGCAGCAGTTTAAGCAGGTGCGTAATGACTTAATACGCAAGGAGTATGTCACGATAAAGTCCGGTGGTGGCTGCTCTCGGGTGGATTGGCTGGCGGCTAAGTATGGTATCTGTCGACGGCAGGCGTTGAATATTTTGAGGGATGAGGGTTTGGAGGAGGAGGTTGGGGTGGAGCCGGTACAGGTGGTTTTGGAGTTAGGGTAATAGATAGATAACTCCTTTTTATTGACTCAATATTCTGAAGTCATTTTTTAAAGGTACTTTAGCTATGATCCCTTGTTTTGAGAAACTGTTGTAAATTTCAGACATCCTCCCATTTTTATATAGGTTTAATATAGCTTCATTGAATTTATAAATGTAGGATTTTGGTGTGGTGTCTTTGACAAAAACTATGTAATAGATATTTTTTTTATCAACTCCGGCAAATCTTATGTTACTCAACAGTTCTTTTCTAATTGATAGTTCTGCATTGGAATCAGGAGCATAAATGGCTCCTTTTTCTCCAAATCGTCCATTGTCTAGCATTTTATAAACATTCTTGTATTCTGGGAAAATTTTAATCGTTAGGTTTGGAATGAGCTCAGCAAAACCACTCAAGGTTTTAGACATATTTGTTGGCCCCCAAGTAGCAACTGTATAACCCTCTAATTGCTCTCGTTTGGAATATTTTAATGGATTGGTTTTGTTAACATATAGAGAATAATTTATATAATTTATTGGATAACTATAATACCATTTTTTGGCTCTTTCAGCTCTATAACTCATGCCAAATGCTGCGTGTGTGCTGTGATTTTTTAAGTTTTTAAACATTCTCAAAATAGGGTGAAGTTGTATTTCAATTTTATGGTTGATATTTTTGTTTGCTTATTTAATGAGCTGGACTATTGGTCCATCAGCTTTCCCTGTTTTTGAGTTTATATATGTCAGTGGAGGGTATGTATCAAAAGTTATCGTATCATTAGCATATATATTGCAAAACCAAAAAACTGTGACTATTATGACTATTGGAGTTTGTTTCATGATAATATATCTTACGATATTTTTAAAAGCTTAGACTTTTTATGGCTTGATTGATTTTGTCAATAATACTATTGTCTACTTTTTTACTACACATAAAATAACGCTTACTCCCTGGAGGAAGATCTGAAAGTTTATGGATTGCAAAAAAACCTTTGTTTGCTAAAACTAGTTCTTCTGCCTCTTCTTCTGCGACTATGAAGTAGTTAAATCTATTAGCTTTTAGCATTTTCATCATTCCAAGGTTGTCCTTAGACATACGTAGTTTTTTTGGATTATGCTGGCTAATTTTTTTATCTATAAACCCTCCATATGAATATCCTATTTTAATGCCGATATATAAACTTTGATCGGATAGCAAGTTGTCGATGTTTTTTTTTATTGAGTACATTTAACTGGTTTTTGGTTGTAACTAATACTGCGGGCCTATCTTGGTAGATAGGCATGGTGTACTTTGCAAATAACTCCCTTTCTTTATTTTTAAACCAGCCCACTGCACATATATGTTTCTTATTGATTTTGACTTCTTCTATTTGGCGTGCTGCAGGTATGTTTGATAAACGATATGGAACTTTGCTTTTTTCTAGTATTTGTTGAGCTTTGCTGCCAACAATGCCTGTTAACTTATTATCTTCTATTTTGTAGTAAGGTGTTCGCTCATGATAGTAAATACGAATATAATGCTCGTCTGCATTTGATAAGTAGGTTAAATTATAGGCTATAATTAAGATAAATAAGATTGGTTTTTTTTGCATTTTGAACTAGTTCAGTTTGATATAACTTGGTTTGATTATAGCTCAGTTGAAATAATAAGAGGTCTTCACTTCTATGTGAAAGTAAAGAAAATTTCCCCTAACTTCTCCTGATTAAATTATTAAAACTCCTCACTATCCCTAACCAGATCCTGAGGAGTTTATGCCAAAATTCAGCCCTACATCATTAGAACGTTTAGCCACCTGTCACGAAGACCTACAAGTTTTATTCAGCGAGATCATTAAAGACTGTGATTGCAGTATTTTAATTGGTCACCGCAACCAGCAAGATCAAGATGTGGCTTATGTAGCAGGTAAATCTACGTTGCTATTTCCCCACAGTAAACACAATCGACTCCCGGCGTTTGCTGTAGACGTAGCGCCTTATCCGATTAAGTGGGAGGAATATAACCAGTTTTATTACTTAGGTGGCTTGGTGGTGGGCACAGCAATCAAGCTGTTTAAAGAAGGACGCATGAAGCATCGCTTGCGCTGGGGTGGGGATTGGAATCGTAACCATCAAGTGAGTGACCAGACCTTTAATGATTTGGTCCATTTTGAGTTAGTCGAGGGAGATGATGGATAAATCAGGTGTTGTCAGTTATGTGGTGGGCTCTGCCACCGTCATAGGTGCCGCGACCGTTGAGCAGTGGAGCACTATGGATTGGTTGAGTGCACTGGGGATTATTGTCGGTGTCATTGGCGTGCTGGTGCGGATTTATACGGATATTGCCGCCCACCTGGGTCGGCGGAAGGAGTAACCATGAGTTGGTGGAGTAAATTAATAGGCGGTGGTTTAGCTGAGCCCATCGAAGCTATTGGTAATGTGCTGGATAAAGTGACGACTAGTGACGCTGAGCGTGCCCAGGCTGAGATTTTATTATCCCGCATACGACAGCAGCCGCGCTTGCTGCAAATTGAGCTGAACAAGGTAGAGGCCCAGCACAGAAGTTTATTTGTGGCTGGTTGGCGTCCGTTTATTGGTTGGGTCTGTGGCCTGGGATTAACCTTTACCTTTTTGATTAATCCCATTTTGCAATGGGCCTCTGGCGAACCAGGACCACAACTGCCGTTTGATGTAATGACAGAGCTGGTCATGGCGCTGTTAGGCTTAGGTGCACTGAGAACGGCTGAGAAACTGGGAGGGCGAACGAAGTAATGAGCGGTAAGCTAACCCCCAAGCAAGCAATGTTTGTCAAAGAATACCTGGTGGATTTAAATGCTACTCAGGCAGCGATTCGTGCGGGGTATAGTGCTAAGACGGCCAGTGAGCAAGGAGCCAGGTTGTTAGGAAATGTTAAGATTCAAGCAGCGTTAGGGGAAGTACAACAGAAGCGGGGTAATCGTCTTGATGTGACAGCTGACCGCATCGAAAAAGAACTCGCCAAAATTGCCTTTAGTCATATTACTGATGTAATTGACTGGCGTGAAATCACCTTGGAGTCCAATGAGGATGAGCCAAATCATTCAGCGGCCATAGCTTGCCAATCAATACGATTAAAAGATTCTGATACCTTATCCCCAGAAGTAACGGCCACTATCCAGGAAATCTCCCAAACCGCTCACGGGGTTAAAGTCAAACTCTACGACAAATTAAAAGCCCTGGAATTATTGGGCCGTCGTCACGGTATTTTTATTGATAAAGTTGAACACAGCGGCACCATCAAAAACCAAAACCTATCGGAAGCTGAACTGGATAAGCGCATAGCGGAATTAACGAAAAAACTGTCATGACCATGGCAGAGAAATTAAAACTCTTAGCTTTGCTGGAAAAGAAATTGGCTTTACGGGCTGCTAACTCATTAGACGCCTACTGTCGTTTTATTGAAATTCCTGGCGTGCCACTCACGGATGATGACTGTGAATGTTTTTACCCTGATACCGTTGAGCCCGCCGAACATCATCAATTAATTAATAAAACCCTGGAGCAAGTCGAGCAGGGCAGTATTAAACGGGTGATGTTATTTATGCCCCCCGGCTCGGCGAAATCGACTTATGCCAGTGTCGTATTTCCCACCTGGTTTATGGGCCGCAATCCGAGAAAAAATATTATTTCCACCTCCTATGGTAGTGACCTGGCGAAAAAATTCGGGCGTAAATGTCGAGCAATAACCCGCAGCGAACAATTTAAAACCATCTTTAATGCCGAGTTAAATCAAGATAACCAGGCGGTGGATAACTGGTCGTTAACCAATAGTGCGACTTATATGGCGGGTGGGATTTTATCAGGGATTACCGGTAACCGGGCCGATGGATTAATCATTGATGACCCGGTGAAAGGCTTTGAACAAGCTGAAAGTGTCACCATCCGAGATAAAACCTGGGATGCTTATTTAACGGATTTACGTACCCGACTGAAGCCGTCTGGTTGGATTATCATTATTCAAACTCGCTGGCATGAGGATGACTTATCTGGTCGTATATTACCCCCTGGCTATGAGGGACAATCAGGCTGGGTGAATGCTCAGGATGGTGAGGAATGGTACGTCATCTGTCTTCAAGCGCTGTGTGAGCGAGAGGATGACCCATTAGGTAGGCAAATAGGCGAGTATTTATGGACGGATTGGTTTAGCCCTGAGCACTGGCAGCAAGAACGAATTAGCCAAGGTAGCCGTAACTGGGATGCGCTTTATCAGCAACGGCCAGCACCGGCAGAAGGTGGGCTCATTAAACGGGCTTGGATTAAACGCTATAAGGCTTTGCCTGCTAACCCGATTCGGATTATTCATAGTTGGGATACGGCTTATAAACCGGATCAAATTAATGACCCGTCAGTGGCGACTGTGTGGATGGAAACGAAATTCGGTTATTACCTGGTGGATGTCTGGCGGGAGCGGGTCGAATATCCCCATTTAAAAACCGTTGTTAGAGCATTAGCCGACAAGTGGGGGGCACAGGCAATACTTATCGAAGATAAAGCCAGCGGCCAATCCTTAATTCAGGAACTACGACTCACCACCAGCTTACCGATTATTGCCATTGAACCCGAGGGCGACAAACTCACCCGCATGAGCAGCCAAAGTGCCACCATTGAAGCGGGCAAAGTGTTTTTACCAGAGTCTGGCTGTTGGCTGGTGGATTACGAGCGCGAAATCTTTGTATTTCCCCTATCCGAACATGACGACCAGGTGGATAGTACTAGCCAATTCCTGAAATGGGTGAATGACCATAAACAACAGTTTGAGTATAAGCCAGTGAAAGGGTGTGGTACTGAATTTAAACGCAAGAAAGGAGCCTGGTAAACATGGCTGAGAATAAGACAAAGGCAGTGAATAAAAAAAGCCTCACCCGTGAGGTAGCAGGTCCTTCTGCAGTACGAAACCCGTTTGAAATGGAAGCGGTCGCCAGTGGCTTAACCCCCAGTAAATTAGCATCGGTTTTACAGGAAGCTGCCGAAGGTGACATGCAAGCCTATTTAACCCTGGCGGAAGAAATGGAAGAGCGGGAGCCTCATTATGCCAGTGTCTTACGCACCCGAAAATTTGCGGTGTGTAGTTTGGATATTAGCGTGGAGCACAGTACTGAAAATAAATTCACAGAAGAAATACAGCAGTTAATTGATACCCCAGAATTTGCTGACATGATGAGTGATGCGCTGGATGCCATTGGCAAAGGGTTTAGCGTCAATGAAATTATCTGGGACCAGACCGGCAGCGTATGGAAGCCCGTGGCCTATAAGTGGCGAGATCCTCGGTACTTTATGTTCCTAAAAGACAACCCGGAAGAACTGCGGATTATTGACGAATCCAACTCAGAGGCAGGGCTGGAAATTCCACCGTATAAATTTATTGTCCATCGGCCACGGTTGAAATCGGGTTTAACCTTAAGAGGCGGGTTAGCCCGATTAGTAGCCTTTTCCTACCTGTGTAAAATGTATGGTCTCAAGGACTGGATGGCTTTTTTAGAAATTTATGGCGTACCGCTTCGAATCGGTTATTACGATGGTGAAATTGATGAAAAGCAGGAAGAGACCTTACGGCGTGCGGTGTATGAAATTGGCAGTGACGCAGCGGCTATCTTACCCAGGACTATGGCCATTGAGTTTCAAGAAATAAGCCATACGGCGAGTGGCTCGGATGCGTTTGCCCGACTGGCGGAGTGGATCGACCGGCAGCTATCTAAAGCCGTACTCGGCCAGACCATGACCGCCGATGATGGGAGCAGTCACGCACAAGCTCAAGTCCATGATGAAGTGAGACAGGATATTATTGACGCCGATGCGAAACAATTAGCCACCACCATTAACCGGGATTTAATTAAGCCCTATATTGATTTAAATTACGGGGTGCAGGAAGAATACCCGCGCATCAAAATTAGCCTACCAGAGTCGTATGATACGGAAAATCTGGCGGATAATTTAGCCAAACTGGTGCCGCTGGGGTTAAAAGTCTCACAGCAAGAAGTACTCAGTAAATTAGGTTTATCAGAGCCCCAGGAAGGGGAGGAATTATTAGCAGCCCCAAGTACACAACCCGCTGAGTCCAATAAAGAAGATAAAGCGAATAACCGGCAACAGACGTGTAGTCACTGCCAGGCAGTAAACAGCCAGCAGCCCGACGAAATCGACCAGTTGGAAACCCTGATGTTGGATGATTGGCAACAGCAGCTGACACCGGTAATTGATCCCCTTATATCGGCTATTCAACAAGCGCAAAGCTATGAAGAGTTACAACAGTTGTTACCTGATTTATTGAGTAAAATGGATCGTACTCAACTGGCGGAGAGCTTGGCCAAAGCCGGATTTATTGCCTATGGTCATGGTGTAGCAGAGGGCGACAACTGATGCATTTTGCGTTTAATCGTGAGCAGAAAGGTGATGAACCGGCTGGCGCTAACAAAGCCCCAAAAGAAGCACTGGATTATTTTCGGGATAAAGGGATTAAAATCACTTGGGATTATCGTGAGGTATGGAAAACACAGCATACGGAAGCTTTCACTGTGGCTAAGGCCATGTGTCAGGATGTACTGCTGGAAATTCGATCTGCATTGGATAAAGCCTTGGCCGAGGGGCTGCCGTTTGAAACCTTTAAAAAAGAACTAATGCCCTTTTTGGAAAAGCGAGGTTGGACAGGCATTAACATTCACCCAGACGGATCACGAGTAGAGTTAGGTACTCCTAGACGCTTAAAATTAATTTACGATACCAATATGCGAGTCGCAAGAGCGGCTGGTCAATGGCAACGTATTCAACGGGCTAAGCGGGTTATGCCTTATCTGTTGTATAGTCTAGGGCCATCCAAAGAGCACCGTCCCCTCCACGAAAAATGGGCAGGTTTAGTCCTACCGGTAGACGATGTTTTTTGGAATACCCATTTCCCCCCTAATGGCTGGGGCTGCCGGTGTCGTGTAAGGCAAATTACTAAGCGAGATGCTACCCGCCGAGGACTTTCACCATTGCCTGATATAAATCCCATTCGTTGGACAAACAAATACACTGGGCGCACGGAAATGGTGCCCGAGGGTATAGACCCCGGCTGGAATTATAATCCTGGTCAATCCCGTTCGCAGTGGTTAAAAAAGCACGCTCAAGAAAAAGATAAGGAGTTTAATGAGGCGTTAAATTAATTAAACTGGTCGTCCTATCAATATCACTCGACCTAAGCATTGGTGTGAAATATCAGTATTTTTCATAATAAGTTCCCTATTGTCCTCCGTTAAAAACAAGCCTAATTCATTCTGTGCAGGTTGTTGTTGAGTATCAATTATCACGCTATCCCCAGCTTTGAAGTGATTATTTGGATCTGTGATAATACGAGTTATATATCTATGAGCCATACTGATCCCTTTGGCGTAAATAGACGCGCATCCAATACGAGGAATTATAAAGCTCTTGTTGTATACACTGAAGCTAAGACTATAGCTAAATTACATTGGAATTCGCATTTAATTATTTTCTATTACTTAAATCAGATAATTGAGCAACTGTTTTATAATTTCAGCTAATCAAACAGTCGTAAGAATATGAAGCATTTTTGTAACAAATGGAAGACCAAATCGTAAAAAAATCTAACAATAGTGCCAAAAAAAATAAGTTGTCAGACATGGAATGAATGAGAGGAATAAAGTACTTGAATTAAAGTAAAAATAGGAGGTGAGAAGGGTGGTTTTTATGACTGATTGGTCGTATTGATTCTCTTGTTAGCTAAAGAGTGAGATATTCTTTGCGCTGAGAGTTTGAATGCCTGTTCGGTAATACTCTTAGAGGTGGTTAGCCCAGTACTGAAAATTAGATTTTTGATCATGGGCTAACACACTTCAAAGAAAGCTATATATCAGCATCAGCTTGTCTATCTTCCTTCTTTTTATGGAAGTCATTAACAAACATAATATTGCTAATGATAACTTTCCATATAGATTCAAACTGAAGTATGCCCAAAACTATAGAAAATGATAATGCTGCTGAATCTATAATATTGGCGTTACTATTGTAGATAGTGGTTTTTGTAAATAGTAGCTTCAAAATGAATATAAACATGATCATCATGACAACAAAAGCTGATCGCAAGACGCTCCCTACTAAGCCCTCTAATCTAGTTGCATCTCTACTTGCTTCGCTGAAGTCAACATTCTCAATTTTTTCCGGGTCAACTAGCCTTTGCAAAGCATTTGGATATAAAAAAGCAATCCATAGCCCCATAATAGTGAACACCATTATTGATGTTTGTAGTAGTACTAAAAGATACTCTTTAAGGTCGCTGTAAGTATACTTAATATCTAGCAAGTAAAAAACTAGTATAAGCACTGAAAACAAAAGAAGATATAGTATAATTCTGCAAAACATCTTACGCCTCTTCAAGCACTTGATTGGAACTATCAATCATATCACTAATTGGATTTAAATACCGTTTTCTATCGTTCTTAATTATTTTGTATAGTTTCTCTGCCTCTAATATTTTAGTTTTATTATCATAAACATTAACTTGATCCCTTAATACATATCTATCACACCAAGTCACTCTTCCATTATCAGTAACAAACCCAACATTATCCCATTCATGCTTCATTCTATTTTCTAGTGCATTGTTTTCTATAATTGTCTTGATTTCATTAACATTCGGTTTTGCTTCTGCTTTAATTTCAATTTTTCGATTTTTTGACTTTGGTTTAGGTGCAACTAGTGGCAACTTATCAAATAACTTTAACCACTCTGATCGCTCATCTTCTGATGCAACTTTTATAGTTTCCCTACGTATTATATGAGTTATTTTAGAAGCAAGCTCACTTAGCTTTACATCTGAAGTGTTTAGGCTTTTTAGGCTTACGTTAAATCTATACCTATACTGAATCCCATCACCATTCTCATATGATATCCGCACGTGCCCTTGATCAGTATATTCTTTTTTTCTATTTTTATGTTGAACTCGATTATTTATACAAGAGATAACATAATACTCAAAAAGCTTAGCATCACACAAAGAGTGATCAAATTTAATCGAGACTATTGTATTAAGCTCTGTAATTATCCAATAGTAGCATGGTCGTCCCCAGATCACTTTTTCTCCTCTATAGTTATTTGTATACTTTACAACCTTAACATCTCCTGTTGCATTATCTTCTGGAGCCCCCCAAAGTGTTCCTGCACTATCGGTATCAGATTTCCAAAGAACAACGAGAAAATCTCCTGTAGCACTATCTTTATATATATCCTTACAATAGCATTTTGAAATATTTTTCTTTGCTTTATCTTCTGACCATGGAATTGTATCAGCGAGATTACGCCCTTTTACCCATTTTTTTATTAAATCAAAAGTTTCACCAAGCTCACACCCGTATGTTTCTTTGTTACCAATTTTATACAAACCACAGTGATCAACATTAAAAAAGTTCATGTGCCCAGCATCGTAGTGCATAGTAAGTCCTTACAAATAATTGTTTTTTTATTAAGTTTCTCGCTAGTTTAAGAAGTTATCAAAAAGACTACTTTAATGCTAACTTACAGACTAAATTACACAAAACTGCAACAACTTTCGTATTGATCTTCCAGCCAAGTTGATATAGCTTAGTAACTGAGGCGTCGAAACCTCACCAAAAGCGGTACAAACCAACCCCGAAAGCGTTGGTATTTTTATGCCTGAAATAATGGATTCACTCGGTTTATGCCGGGAGGGCGACGAATACAACACCCTTTGGGGGAATAAGTCCGCGGTATCTTTTGGGCCGTTTCGAACCTCCTGGCAACCTCTATTTCGAAAAAAACCAAAAGGAGTCATTGGATGACTACTGACCTTATTGCCTTTCATGCGCAAGTAATCTCAGATCAACAAGTTGAAACAGTAAATGCTCGCGAATTACACAGTTTCTTGGAGGTTGGTCGTGACTACTCAACTTGGATTAAAAACAGAATTAAACAGTACAAGTTTGAAGAGTGCCAGGATTTTATTTTGATTCACCAAAACGGGGGAACCAATGGTAAAGGCGGAGATAGGCGCTCTGTAGACTACTTCATCACCCTGGACATGGCCAAAGAGCTAGCCATGGTTGAACGCAACGAAAAAGGCCGCCAAGCTCGCCGTTACTTCATTGAGTGTGAAAGGCAACTGAAGGAAAAGCTACAACAGGAAGCGCAACCTGCCCAGCCCGAATTAAATTTGCAATCCCCTGTTACCAACCTATTGGATCGTGTACGGATGTTGTTGGTTTTCGAAAAAGGCAATTTGGTGCATACACGGGCAATTAAGGAAGATGAACTACTCACATCGACTGAACCAAAGTACCTGGCCCAGTTTGTTCGGGAGTGCATGCCAGACTACGCCCTGGTGAAGAAAGAAAACGTGCTTAAAGCTAAGGAGTTACTGGGGGTTTTGGCTTAGCTTACGTCTGCCAAGTATGAGATAATCACCCAACTATAGCCCCCTACATGGGGGTTTTATATGTTGGTTAGATGGATGTGAAGATGCAGTACAAAAGCTATTTAAAACTGACTTTATTTATGCCTGTTATTGGCCCTGTGGTTATTTGGTTGCTTGCCTTAATTACTCAGTTTGAAGCAGCTATAATGGTTTTTGGGATAAATATAATAGGGCTATTGTTTTTTTGTATTCCATACTTCTTGGCAGTAGGAGTAACTTGGTGGAGGATGAGAAGTAAAACAGATAAACAAGCATTTTGGTCTGTATGCTACTTTCCTTTGTTAGTAGTTATTTTTTCGTTAATTGGCTTTACTGTAGTTAATTTTGATAAATTCAGTAGTTTTTCCAAGTTGCACAAATTATTTGAAGCTTTTGGTCCGATTACTCTACTTGAGTTGGCTTTTGGTGTCCCATGGATAATTCTATCACTGTTTTATATCCACTTCTTTAAAAAGAGAGATGACCAGTAAGCATAGTTCTACAGATTCAACTCTATTCTCATAAAGTCAAACTGTTTTTCATCAGGAAAAATTTCCAGTGCTTTATTGGCTGCCTGTTCAGCTTTGTCTTTTTGGCCTAGCTTCAAGTAAATTAAGGTGATAGCAGCCCAGGCACTATTATTGATTCTGTTAATTTCTGTGATTTGCTTGTAGCAGGCTAGCGCAGACTTAAATTCCCCTAGCTGGGTATGACAGCCACCTTTGTAATGCAAAATACTGGATTCTAAATACCCTTTGCCTATTGACTTTAAGTTGAGTTGTAGCAGTGAATTAGCAAGCTCCAACGCTTCTTGGATTCTATCTTGGTAATAGATAGAACGCATTTTTTCATATCGTAGCTTGATATTCTCTGACGATGTATCAACCCCATTAAAAAATGAATTAAGGGCTTTCTGATGATAAAAAGGGAGAACGTTATTTGATGCCATAATACTACGCACTGCTATGATTTAGAAAAAACAATCTTCAAATTAAAGTTGATAAAAATCTAAAATCCTTTTTTGATGGCCACTAACCTTGAATGTGTTAGCGAAGCGCGTGTGCAATATATATGATTGAGTGTTTTTTGAACACTTGTGTGTTTGAATATGAGATAAAAGTCACATGGCCTTGCATAGTCTTTACAGATAAAAATTTCCCCTAACTCCCTTCCAATGCCCGCATTACCCTGCGGGCATGAACAACCAAACTATTGCACTCAACACCGAACTAAACCCAATTCTCCAGGCCATCGAAACCAGCCAAGCCCCGCAGTGGGTGCAGTTAATTCCGGCGGGTGTCGATGTGGTAGGCCGTGATGGTCGCACCTGGATCAATGATAACCCTCAAGCGATCGTGCGTGCCTTTAACAGTAGTGGGGTTGAATTACCCATTGATATTGAGCACGCCTCGGAGCATAAAGCGCCGAAAGGCGAACCTGCCCCTGCAGTGGCCTGGGTCAAGCAGTTGGAGGCCCGTGAAGGCGGTAGTATCTGGGGCTTAGTCGCCTGGAACCGGGAGGGGGACACGTTAGTCACCAGTAAGCAGTATCGGTACCTCTCGCCGGTTTTTACTTATGAAACAGACTCCCGGCGTATTTTGCGTTTGTCTTCTGCGGGATTAACCAATCAACCAAACCTTCATTTAACAGCACTCAATCAGCGCCAGTCACAAGAGGATCCCACTATGGATGAAAAACTAGTAGCGGCGTTGGGCCTGGAGCCTGGCGCGACGGTAGAGCAGGCAATTAATGCTATTAATCAGTTAAAAGCCAATGAGCAGAAGGCGTTAAACCAACAACAAACGCCAGACTTAAATAAATTTGTGCCACGCTCAGATTACGATAAAGCGCTTAACCGCGCCCAAACAGCCGAGTTGGAAATTAAAAAGCAGCAGGAAAAAGCCTTGAATGCTGAGATTGAAACGCTGATTGATAAGGCATTAAAAAGCGGTGTGATTACCCCGGCGAGTGTCGAATACCATAAAAGTTGTTGCCGTCAGGAGAAAGGCTTGGAACTGTTTAAACAGTATGTCATGCAAGGGCCGAAGGTGGTACAGGATGTGGGTAATTTCGATAAGAACCCCCCTGAATCCAGCGACAAGCTAACTGAAGAGGATAAAGCAGTTTGCCACATGCTAGGTCTGTCAGAAAAAGAGTTTACATCCCATAAATAACATCAGCTTTTAATTGCTAGCTGTTTTTGCGCGTATTTATTTTTTAAAGGAACCGTTCATGGCCATTATTACTCCTCAGTTATTAAAAAGCTTATTTACCGGTTATAAAACGAATTTTCAGAAAGGGCTGGGGATGGCTGAACCTCAGTATAATCAGATTGCTACCACTGTACCGTCAAGCACCGCCAGTAATACCTACGGCTGGTTAGGGCAATGGCCTGGGTTTCGTGAATGGATTGGGGACAGGGTGATTAAATCCATGGAAGCCCATGGTTACCAGATTTTCAATAAACAGTTCGAGAGTTCTGTGGGTGTGAAACGCACGGATATTGAAGACGACAACTTAGGTATTTATTCGCCCATGTTTGAAGAGATGGGCAGGGCAACCACAGCTTTTCCTGATGAATTAACCTTTCCATTATTGGCTAATGGCTTTATTAGCCTGTGTTACGATGGCCAGAACTTCTTTGATGAGGACCATCCGGTTAATAGCCAAGTAGACGGGCAGGGCACGGATCAGAGCGTATCCAATATTATTAAGGACCCAAATTATAAAGGCCCTACCTGGTATGTGATGGATACCACTCGAGCGATTAAGCCGATTATTTTCCAAGAGCGGAAAAAGCCTAAGTTTGTGGCCATGACTAAAGAGGAAGACGAGTCGGTGTTTATGCGGGGCGAATACCGCTATGGCGTCGATTTACGCTGTAACGTGGGCTTTAGCTTCTGGCAGATGGCCATTGCTGTGCAAGCAGAATTTAGTACTGATAGTCTCTGGGAAGCCAAGACTAAAATGTCAGAATATAAAGCTGATGGTGGCCGTCCACTGAATTTAAACCCGAATTTAATTGTGGCGCCAGCTGGTTTGGAAAAGAAAATCACTCAAACCCTTAACCGGGAGCTGATCCAGGATGGCAACACCACTGTGTCTAATGAGTTAAAAGGCGCATTCAAAACCCTAATATCTCGTCGTCTGTAAGTCGTTGGTGTGTCCCACTGCCACCGAAAAACGAGTGAAGTTGTCCGTTTTTCTGGTGGATTTTTTTTGAGGAAAAAATAATGCCAGAAGGTTATTTAATTCGCTCCAAGCAATCGCCAGGATTTCGTCGTTGCAATCGCTATTTTCCTTATGAGGGGATAACGATTCCAACAAATGAGTTGGATGCTGACACGCTTGCAACACTCAAAGCTGAGCCGAGGCTGATTATTAAGCACGGTGAGTTTGAAGGCTTAGCAGAAGAGGTGGAAATTAATAAAACGACACCTGATGCCCTGGAAGATATTATCGAAGTGATTGGTATGTTGGATGCCAATCACAACGAAGATGACTGGGCCAAAGACGGTAAACCCAAGGTTGAAGCGATAGAGGGGCTACTCGGAAAAGATGTATCAGCTGCCCAGCGTAATCAGGCTTGGGCCGAATATCAGCAGCGGGTGAAATAGTGTACGCCATTGAACAAGCCATAATCGATCGCTATGGTAACGATGCCCTGTATATTGTTGCCGACCGTGATAAAGACGACCAGTTGGATCACTTGGCGATTGAGCACGCCTTAGCGGATGCCAGTGCTCATATTGATTTATACCTCACTGGTCGTTATACCCTCCCATTATCAACACCCTCTGCTTTATTAACTCGCCTTTGTGTGGATATTGCCATTTATTGGTTGGGTGAAGATCGCGGTGGTGCATCCGAAGAACGACGTAAGCGGTTTGAAGACGCAGAAAAAACCTTGGCCAAAATTGCCAGTGGTGAAGTTAAACTGATGATTGATGCGCCTACCTCTAATTCAACAGGTATTTCCTTCTCTGCCAGTAAACGACAGTTTAGTCGTCAGTCGCTTAAGGGATTTTAATGGCAGGCGCAGGTTTAGATATTAATCTCCGGGGAATAGATCGGCTAAACCAGCTTATTGAACGTTTGCAGGTTCTGGGCACAGATAATAGCGAAATACTCGATGTGCTGGGTGCCTTAGCGGAAGACCAAATCCGTCGGCGGATTGAAGAAGAACAAACCGCGCCGGATGGTACCCCCTGGCCTGAGTGGTCATCGGGCTATTCAACCACGCGGCATAGTAATCAAGGTTTACTCCAAAGCGAAGGCCATTTACTTGATAGCATTAATTATGTGGTGGGTATTGATGATGTTACGGTGGAGACCAATTTACTTTATGCCGCTATACACCAGTACGGAGGTATCATTAAGCCCAAAAATGGTCGTTTTCTCGCATTTCAATTAGGCAGCCAAACCGTATTTGCTAAAGAGGTCACCATACCTGCTCGACCTTTTATGGGGCTATCCGATGATAACCAGGACGAGATTGAGCAGGTGTTGGTGGATTGGGTGGAGAGTTTGGTTTAAACGCTTGGCTTTAGGATAATATTGTTTACCACTGCATTTAGTTCTGACTCATATTGGCTGATTATTTTATTGTAGTTATTTTTTACATCTAATTGGCATGATATGCCAACTTTGTAAACAGCTATATGAATACTATTTTTTTTGTTTCCAACAGCTCTACGAAACATTTTTTTTATGTAACAGTTTTTTGGACCGTAAGTGTTAGTATTTGTTCTACCAAAGCCATAGGCTGTATTATATCTATTTCCATCAACGAGCACTTCTTTCTTTTGGGCTAGATAATTTGTGTTTGTAAAGTTAGCAGGAAAGTAGCCATATTGTCCTTCAAGACGACTAAATACGATTTCAATAACTTTATTAGCCTGGTTTGAGTTAGTTGTATTTTCAATAAACTGGAAATACTCTCTAGTAATATTTGTACCTAAATGACCGCCACTTTCACCGCCTTTAGTATAATCTTCATAGCCTGATTGGGAGTCTGTTTTATTAAGCTTCCAATTACTAGGCACTTTAAATTTAAGACTAGGGCTTCTGGAAGAAAAAAAGTAACCATCTTGAATATTGCGGACAGGAGGAGCTACACATCCAACTAATAGACTAACTAAAACAAGGCTAACTAGTGCTTTCACTTTAATTATTCTCCGTATTAAAATATAAAAAGTAACAGTATGTTTGGTATAGGACTTAGTTTAACTACTTGAGCTTTGTACAATGCTATTAGCTACAGCGTTGAGTTCAGATTCATACTTTTTGATAACTTCAGCGTGATTGTTTTTGAAATTTTTGTCACAGGTAACTCCACCTTTATATACTCTTACAACAAGAATATGCTTTCTTTTGGTATGGCTTCGTTTAAATACTTTAAGTAAGTAACAGTTTTTTAGGTTTTTCTTGTCATAAATTGGATTGTCAATACTTATATTAGGGTTGGTGACTTTACCTAAATAAACATCAGTTAATAAGTATCCTGTATAATAGTTGTAACCATCAGCAAGTTTTTCTCTTTTTTGTGAGTGGTATGCATTGTTTGCAAAACCATCTCCGAATGAGAATTCTTTTCCATAGATAAAATCTATTTTTATTATTTTATCTATTTTGGATGAATTGCTTTCAGTTTCAATAAATTCAAAATAATCAGTAGTTACATTACTCCCAAAAAGTCCTTGACCAACACCTGTATTATATTTTTGAAATTTTGTTGTGGTATAGCTATCACTTGGCTGCCAGTTATTGGGGATTTTAAATGTTAAATGTGGGCTTCTCGATGAGGTTAAATAATTATTCTCTATTTTACGCACAGGGGGTTGGGAGGCGCAACCAACTAATAAAGTAACTAAAATAGCAGTAACTATCGCTTTCACTTCAATGTTTCCGTATTGAGTTTGATATAAATAGGCGCGTACCATAGCAAATATAATGTGATCAAGCTATATTCACTAATAAGAAATAGCTTTTATTTATAGTAACTTTTAAAAATATTGCTGGTTGAATAAGTCAAGTATATATTGCAAGGCATCAATTATTAGTTTAATGAATTATTGTCAGGTATTCAGTAACAGTATTTCCCCTAACCTCACCGCTCCTGTTTTCCTATAACAGGAGCCATGCAAATCTATCAATTACTCTCAGCCATTACCCAAACCATCCACAGTCATTTACCCGACTTAAAGGATGTCTCCACCCATGCAGGTCGGTTTGACTTGGGCGAGGTAAAGAGGGTCGCCAACTACACACCTGCCGTCAAAGTGGCACTCATGGAAGCCTGGGAATTCAAGTCGATAGAAACCGAACAGTGGGATGTGAGCCTGCGTTTAGCAGCATTTGTGATGGTGAGTGACAGTCGCAAATTACCCAAGGATGAGGCGGCCATCAATATTATTGAAGCCCTAAGCCTGTTAATTGCTGAACAACGCTGGGGTGTAGAGGGTGTATTAGCGGCCAGTGGCATTAAAGCCAGTAATTTATTCAGTACTCAAACGGATCGGCAGGGCTTAGCTATTTGGGGAGTTACCTGGGATCAAGTGATGCGCCTTAAGGAAAACATCTGGCAGCCCAGCCAGGTTATTCCTTCCCGTTTATATGTGGCTGATGATGAATCCGAGTTTGGCCAGGAGGAACGCTATGACTTACTCAACGGATGACGTGTTGTTTCGCTTGACTGAGTTGGAGCGTCAGCTGGCGAATTTAGTATTAATTGCCACTGTGTCTGATGTGGATTTTGAGCGTTCGTTAGTACAAGCCACCTCAGCTGAATTAGTGACGGGTTGGCTCCCTTGGGTTACTCACCGGGCAGCCAATGATGTCAGTTATTGGGCACCGGAAATTGGCGAGCAGGTAGTGGTTCTCAACCCCCAGGGTGAACCGGCGTTGGGTGTCGTATTACCTGCACTTTATCAAAATAAATTTCCTGCTCTGGATCAACGGCCCAGTATCCATCGGGTGATGTATGCGGATGGGGCAATAGTGGAATATGACCGGGAGATTAGCCGGCTGGTAGTGCAATTACCCACGGCAGGAACGGTACACATTGTAAGTCCTTCAGGGCTGTCTATTGAAGGTGATGTGTATGTGGAAGGGCAAATCAAGGCCACCCAGGACATCATTGACCATACTCGCAGTATGCAAGGCGACCGGGATATTTATAACGGCCACGGCCATGATGTACCAGGGCATGGTACCGCAGTACCTACCGGAGCCAAACAATAATGCACGGCATTGATCGGGTAACAGGCAAACGATTAAAGGGCCATGCCCATTTAAAACAGTCGATCCAGGATATTTTAACCACACCCATTGGCAGTCGAATCATGCGCCGTGACTATGGTAGCCGGTTATTTGAGCTGATTGATGCCCCGATTAATCCCGAAACCATTACTGATATTTATGCTGCTACGGCTGAGGCGTTAGACCGCTGGGAACCTCGGTTTCGTTTGGAGCAAATCCAAGTACACGACATTCGGGGTGGACAAGTTACCGTGACACTCAGCGGTGAATATCGCCCTGATGGCCAATTAATTACGTTGGAAGGCTTAATCCTATGACCAATGCCATTAATTTATCCCAATTACCCGCACCCGATGTGGTTGAGACGCTGGATTATGAAGCCATTTTGGATGAGATTTTAACGGATTTAAAAAAGCGGGATAGTGAATTTACTGCCTTAGTGGAGTCGGACCCAGCCTATAAAATTCTAGAGGTAGTGTCCTACCGAGAATTAATACTCCGTCAGCGAATTAATGATGCTGCCCGTGCGGTGATGGTGGCTTATGCTCGGGGCAAGGACTTAGATCACTTAGCCGCCTTGTTTCGTATCAATCGTTTACTCATTGAAAAAGGTAACCCTAATGCGATTCCGCCCACTGAAGACCAATGGGAAAGTGATGATCGATTGCGGGAGCGGATTGTTTATTCGTTAGAAGGGTTAAGCACAGCAGGCCCTAAAGGCGCTTATCGATATCATGCGTTAAGTGCCAGTGCCTTGGTCAAAGATGTCAGTGTGGAAAGCCCTTCACCAGGCCAAGTAGTGGTTACGGTATTAAGTACCCAAGGGCAGGGCGTTCCTTCTGAGGATATTATTACAGCCGTTGAAACCCAATTAAATGACGAGGATATTCGGCCATTAACCGATCAGGTATTCGTCAAACCGGCGGAAATTATTAACTACCAAATTAATGCCGAGCTGACGTATTTTACTGGGCCGGATATTACCTTGGTGACGGATGAAGCCACCCAGCGGATTAATGACTATGTAAACAATCAGCATCGACTGGGCTTGGATATTACCTTATCGGGAATTTATTCGGCGTTGCATATCCCTGGAGTGCAAAACGTTAAATTAATTAGCCCCAATCAAAATATTAACGTATCCCCAGCACAAGCCGCTTATTGCACCCAAATTGTCATCAGCAAAGGGGCTGCAGATGAATAAATCATTGCTGCCACCCAATGCGAACCCCCAAGAAAAAGCCTTATCGGAAGCGACAGCAAGAGCCGGGGAAGCCCCCGTTACTTTCCAAACCCTATGGCAAGCGGATCACTGCCCACTGCCTTTATTACCCTGGTTGGCCTGGACCTTATCCGTTGACGAATGGGACGAACACTGGGATGAACAGACGAAACGCCAGGTGATTAAAAACTCAATTAAAGTGCACCAGCATAAAGGCACCATTGGTGCGGTGAAAAAAGCGCTGGACGCGTTGCATGTACGCACTGAAATTAAAGAATGGTTTGAAATGGGGGGAGAGCCTTATACCTTTCGGGTAACGGCTTATGCCAATGATAATTTAAATACGCCAGGCATTATTTTAAACAAAGCGTTAATTAATCAAATTCGCACCACTATTGAAAGCACTAAAAATACCCGCAGTCATTTTGATTTTCGTTTGGGTGCCAAATTTAACACAGGTATCGCGGCGGTTTGTACTGCACGGAATTTAACGATATTCCGGGCCAGTTGTGCGCCTGTTATTGAACAACCCGTAACAGCAGGTATAGGTACAGCTGCTGTAGTGCGCCCCGTGACCATTATTCGTGTTTAGGAGAATTCTATGCAGATTAATCCGGTGATTACTGATGCAGGCTTACAGGCAGTATTTAATGCCAGTAATGATGGGTTGCAGGCGACTATTACAGAGATAGGGTTAGGAGATGGGCGCTATATTCCCCACACCAAACTTATCAAGCTACAAAGTGAACGACAGCGGCTGCCTATCTCTAAGAGCGAACGGGTAGGGGAGTCATACATCACCTTAAGTGCAGTGGCGGATGGAGAAAAGGAGTATTGGATTAAAGAGTTTGGTTTGTTTTTAGCTGACGGTACGTTATTAGCCGTGTGGTCGTCGTTGGATAAACCATTGCAATACAAAGCCGCGAGCGCGCCTTGTTTTTTTTCTACCGATTTTATCTTAAGTGGTATGCCTGCCGATGCCATTACTGTCAATGATCAAGGGGCAGATATTGCCATTGCCTTATTTTTAGAGCAGTTCGCCATGTTGAGTCAGGCGCAAATTGATCAAATGCGCCGCCACCTGGAATTGTTATTTTCATTTAATCAACACAAAAAATAGCGAGGAAACAATGACTATTGAACAACGGTTAGCGGATGCGGTACAGGCAAGCAATCAACTAACAGAAGTCGTGCAAAATAAAATCAATAAGATTAATCAGCAACTGCAGGCTGCTGAAGATCGTTTTAATGCTTTTATGTTAGAGGCTCGTAAAGAAAGGCCCTTTTACCGGCAATCCAAAAACCAGTTCGGTAATTTAGTGGATAAGATGTTAGATGGGTTTGATAAAAGTAACTCATTTTCTATTGAAGTATCACTATACCGGGAAATTAAAACGGGTATTGACTGGGAAAAGCGAGATAGCGAAGAAAAAGAAATTCTGACGTGTATGGGGTTAAAAGGCCATCAGTTTTTTCAGCCTAAGATTCGTATTTTAAGAATGGTTTGGAGTGGCTATGATCAAGAGAAGCATAACAGCAACATTATTTGGCCAATAATTCCTGCAAACCGTTCAGTGCCTGTCACAACAGGCAGTTATGCAAAATTAATTTCTGGTGATATTCGCCATACCTGGCTCAATGGTGTTAATCATGAGTGGGGTGTATGCGGAGAAAATTATGATAGTCAGCCGGGCTTGTATTTTCATGCCCACCCTTATGTGTATTCTCCAGCAGGTGAAGTACTGTTTTTCTGGCCTGCGATAGTGACGGGTTATGTACCCATTGATAGAGATAATCCACTATGGGGTTATTATCCTTCAATGCATGGCGAAAATCCTTTTGATACGGACCCAGTACCTAACATGGATCGAGAAAGCCGGCGATCTACAGAGCGTTAATAACTTTTCCCCTAATTTCCCATTTTAAAACACGGCATGCTGAGCCTAAATCCGAAAATGAGGATATTAGCATGACCGAACATTTTCTCCATGGGGTGGAGGTCGTTGAAATTGACAGCGGTCCCCGTCCCATTCGTACTGTTAGAAGCAGTGTGATTGGCATTGTCGGGACCGCACCCGAAGCCAAAGCCGAACAATTCCCTATTAATAAACCGGTATTAATTGCGGGTAATCGTAAAGAAGCCGCTCCCTTGGGTAAAACCGGCACCTTACCCGCTGCATTGGATGCGATTTTTGACCAAGCTGGGGCGATGGTCGTCGTGATTCGGGTGGAAGAGCATGCGGAACCTGACGACCAACTAGCCGCGATTATTGGTGGGGTTAATGAAAACACTGGTAATTATGAAGGGGTGCATGCATTACTCGGCGCTGAGTCTGTGGCTAAAGTGCAACCGAAATTATTAATCGTTCCAGGGTTTACCCAGATTGAGGCAGTGACACAAGAACTGTTAGGCATTGCCGATCGACTACGGGCGATAATTATTGCTGACGGCCCTAATACGACAGATGAGGCGGCTAAAACATACCGGGGTAAATTTGGCTCTGCCAGGGTGTATTTAGTAGACCCAGCTGTCACCGTATTTGATACCACATTAAAACAAGAAACGGCACAACCCGCCAGGGCAATTGCATATAAAAATACAACAAAATCAGTATAATAGAATAAAAAGCAACTGATATAGAGTGCAACATTGGTAAAAAATAGTACAGTTTTAGATCATTTTGAACAGTTAGATGATCCTCGAATGGAACGCCGTCGTCGTCATAAGCTCATTGATATTATTACTATTACGATTTGTGCTGCTTTATGCGGGGCAGATGACTGGGTCGCTATTGAGCGATTTGGTAACGCCAAAGAAGCATGGTTTAAGAGCTTTCTAGAGCTACCCAACGGAATACCCTCTCATGATACCTTTGGTCGTTTTTTCTCACGCCTTTGCCCTACATCGTTTCAAAGCTGCTTCATCCAATGGGTTCAGTCAATCACTGATAGCTTACCTGGCAAGTTGGTAGCCATTGATGGTAAAACGCTTAGACGATCATTTACTGAACCTGATAAGAAGAATGCTATTCACTTGGTTAATGCATGGTCAATAGAAAATAAGTTAGTGTTAGGTCAACTTAAGACTGATATAAAATCCAATGAAATTACCGCCATTCCTGAACTATTAGAAGCGATAGCGGTTAAAGGTGCTGTTGTATCAATAGATGCGATGGGGTGTCATAAAGCCATTGCTAAAAAAATTCGTGAAAAAGGGGCTCATTACTTGTTGGCAGTTAAAAATAACCAGCGTCGCTTATATTCTGCTATTCAAGAACAACTGTATTCTAAAAAAGCCAAAGTGTATCAACGTCCAGCTATTGACTTTCATTCTTCAGAAAAAGAACAGCATGGCCGTCATGAGATACGACGCTGCTGGGTTTATCACTCAGTGGCTAAACTACCTATAGCAACAGAGTGGATCGATTTAGCTGCTGTCATTAGGGTTGAGACAGAACGTACCTTGCAAGGCAAAAAATCAAAAGAACAACGCTATTATATTTCTAGCCAGCCCTTATCAGCAAAAGCTGTCAGTGAAATGATTCAACATCATTGGCAAATTGAGAACAGCCTACATTGGAGTTTGGATGTTGCATTTAGGGAAGATGATAGTCGAATTCGTATAGGTCATTCAGCAGAAAACATGTCTAGGATTAGGCAAATAGCCCTTAATATTCTTAAACAAGATGACACTTATAAAATTGGTATAAAAAATAAGAGGCTTTCTGCTGGTTGGGATCATGAGTATTTAATGAAGTTAATTTGCTCCGTGTAAATTTATATGCGATTGCCCTGGTGGGTGGTAACATTCATATTCTTTTGCTGGTTGATTTGCTGTAGCCGCTTTTCTATTTGCTTAGCATTAACGGCTTGTGTCTCTTGTATCTGGGCCCTGCGTTGCTGCGTTCGCTGATTAATTTTTCCGGCAACTGTTTTCTTTTCTTCCTCATCATCACCAGTAAACCAACGCTTGATGCCTTTTAGTTTCTCTATGGCTTTATTAATCCACTGGAATTTACTGCGAAGCCAATCAATTGCTGGTTGCCAGACTTTCATGAATAGCTTTTTAGCTGAAAAACTAGAAAGCCTGTTTTTAATGTTATTTACCCCTGAGCTGAATGCATTAAGCACAGAATCCCAGAGATTACTAAAATAGTCTTTGATCTGGTCCCAGTTAGCGATTAATAAGCCTAGAGGTGTACTAGTAAAGAAGTAGTTTTTAATAGCCTCCCAGGCTACACCGAATATTGCTTTGACTCTCTCCCATAAGTTACCAAAGTAGTCTGTAATTGGTTCCCAATTAGATATCAGCAAACCTAGCGGTGTAAAATTGAAAAAGTAGTGTTTAATGGTTTCAAATGCTGAACTACAAGCATTAGCAACAGTATCAAATGTATCGCCTAAAAATGTGGATACAGTACTCCAGTGGGTAATAATTAATGTCGCACCAATCGCAATGATTTTAATGATTAGGCCAATGGGATTGGCCATCATGGCTAATCCAACCGCTTTTATCGCTGGAATAAATGCTATTAATGCAGACCCAGCGGCTAATACGGCACCGACTAATTTCACACCAACTAATGCACCCACAACAGCCACAATATTTTTCCAACCAATGGTTTCCTCAATAAAATGACTGACTGTACTAGCCACAGTAACGACGGCTTTGCCCAGGTTCCACATAAACCGACCCACACTCACTAATGAATCAGCCACTTGGATTAACAGTTGATTAAAGCGAGCGCCGTATTTTTCATGGAAAGTTTTAAACTTAATCATGAGCTTGGTCACCAAGGGCATAAACTTGGCACCCACTGATTTACTGACACTGCCAATGGTTAGTTTAAAATCTAAAAAGGCGTCCTGAAAATCCTCGGCATTTTTGGCATCTTCTTTTGAAATTATATTACCGGTGGCCCTGGCGTCTTTTCTTAGTGCATCGAGTCCTTTTTTCCCATCCTTCAGCATATTGACTAGCCCAACACCTTCGGTATCGAATAGCTTCATCGCCAACCGGACTCTATCTCCTTGTCGATCATCACCAATATGCTTAATTGCTTCCGAGATATGCTCAAACTGTTCTTCAGGTTTCAGCGAGTTTAACCACTTAGCGTCCAGCCCTAATTCTTTGAGCGCTTTACCGGTTTTACCAATGCCTGCGGCAGCTTCCGACACCCGTCGTACCATCCGTTGGGAGGCAGTATTAAATTGCGCGGTAGACACCCCAGAACGCTCAGCCGCATATTGATATTCTTGGAGCCCTTCGACACTAAAGCCCAGTTTAGCCGCATGCTTGGCAATGGGGTCTCCTCGATCAGCCGTGGATTTCACCATGGCCAATAAACCACCTGCAGCCCCCGCTAAGCCACCAGCGGCCCATTTACCGGCGGTTTTTAACTGGCCAAGCCGTTGCATCCCTGATTGCTGAAGTCCTTGGAAACGGGCGGTACGCTGCATCTGTCGTTGGGTACGTGCCAAGTTATTTAAATTGACTCCATAGCGTTGTGCAGAACGTGAAGCCCGCGACAAGGATTGCTCAGTACGCCGAATCGCATTGGCTAACTGCTGATTACTACCACCCGCTTGTTGTTGCTGTTGGCGTAATCGAGCAAGACGCTGGCGATACTGATCCACCTGTCTTACAGCGGCTAGTTTTTTATTGGTTTCCCGGTAAGCTTTACCTAACCGACTGGCAGCAGATTCGGTTTTTTTAAATGACTTCGCCAGCGACTTATCAATATAAGCGCCGATAGCGATATTGAGTCTATTAGCCATGATTATTGCTTAGGAAGGGATTTATGCCAATCAAGGAGGTCTTCAAGGTCCATGTCTAACAACTCTGACAATGGGGTGCCTCGCAGATAATAAGACAGGTTTAGGCAGATTTGCTGGACCGATCGCCAGTCGAGTCTAAAAAACCAGCCACCACATCATTAAGGCGTTGAAAATCAGCGGCATCTAGCTCTTCTATCGTTTTAATATCCAAGCCCGATAAATCCGCAATCATATGGATACTTTGGCTAATTTCACCGCCACCGCGTTTTTCAATGTTTTTCATGTCTTTGGTTTTGGGGCGGCGTAAAGTGACTTCGTTAATCACTTCGCCATTGCGTTCGATAGGGTAATTTAAAGTAATTAATTCGCTCATGATGCACCTATTGTGTTGTATGTTGGTTTAGAGTTTATAAGCCTAAAAATTCACGGACGCTTTGCATGTGATCAGTGCCTTCTATTTTGCGCACATGGTTAACCACATCGATCTCGTAAATGAGTTTGTTATTGATGGTGAGTTTGTAGTAATCCAGTTTGACCGTGGTCGTTAAGCTGGATAGCTCGGCTTGTTTCCATTCACCAAAATCTATTTCACTCACCAGGCCACGGCAAACCGCATCAATTCCTTGATCACCCTGACCAGGGTTGCGCAATACACCTTTGATATTGAACGGCACTTGCTTACCTTGCTGGAAACCAAACTCTTTCAGTACGTTGATATTACAGTCATCAATGGTAAAGCTCAGCTCCATGGCTTCCATCCCCATATCCAGGTGGGTAACGCCATCCATGCCACCACCTCTAAACTCTTCGGTTTTAACTGTGAGCTTTGGGAGTGTAATAGACTGCACTCGTCCTGCCTGGCTTACCCCATCAATAAACAGGGTGGCATAAGTGACATTATTGGCGTGCACTGAGCACCTCCTTAAAATAATCGTCGGTTAACGTCGCATTAAAGGTGATATGTTCAGCTGGGGTGGGCGGGGTAAAATCAAAGTTAAAATACACCTTGCCATCCGCTAAGGCGTCTGGGGTATTTAAGTCTGGATCAGCCCAGCAAGTGCCGCCTAAAATAGCCCCGATATTTTTTAGCCGACGTAGATAATTGTTGACACCTTCCGTTACATCAGCCACATAGTTTTTGCTGATATTTCTATCAACCGCCCACATATGCGCCCGCTGCAGTGAGTCATAAATAATTTCGGCTGTGCGCACTACATTAATAAAGGCCCATTTAGGATCACCACTACAGGTACGGTTACCCCACAGGCGGTAGCCATCTTCCTGAATAATGGTGGTGACATCATGGCTATTTAAGTAATTGGCTCGGCAGTTTTTATCACCCAGTTTAAAATCAATCGGTCTTGCGGTACCTAGCACGCCGTTCATTAATTTATTCGAGGGTGAATGCCAAAACCCGTTGTCGTTATCAATTTTAGCCATGAGTCCCGCGACTCGGGCTGAGGGTGGTTCAATGACAATGCCGCCTTTACCTTCATTTGCATCGCTATTCCAGACTTTAACCCAAGGATCGACTAGGTAGGCATAACGTTTACCAAATGCTTTACGGTAGTTAACGGCCTCTTCACCTGTCGTATTAGGGCCATCAATGATTGCCACTCCACCTAATCGTTCAGCGGCTATGATCAAGGTATCAGCAGCGGCTTTGATATGTGAAAATTCTGGTGCAATTAAAATACGTGGCTCGACATGTACGGTACTTTTAGCATCAAGCAGTGCATAAATACCGGTATTAGGTTCGCCTGCCTTACCAATAATGGCACTCAGTGCCGTATTTTCATTATCCGTCGTTTCTGGGGCTACTGGTGGTTTATCGTTTACCCGAATAACGACAACCATCGCCCCAATCTGGTCAAAGATACCTTGTAAGGCGGCAGGCAAAGTACCTGTTTCACCTAATTCTTTAGCTTTTTTTAAACTACCGGCTAATAACACTGGGGTGTCATAGGGGAAAACGTCGTCTTTAGCCTCGGGCGCTGTACCCACTAAACCAATCACACTGCTTTTGACGGTACGTATTGGGCGTGGACCGCTGTCGATTTCAACGACCTCGACGCCATGGAGAAATTCTTCAGGCATAAGGGTTCCTTTTTGAATTAATTTATAGGGGAGTATAGTGCTAACTATGATCGTTCGATTGAGCGCCGGCTCTCACGATCAAGGTCAGGCAAAGGGTCTGTATCAAAAGGATTTTCGCCGTGCATTGAAGGATAATAGCCCCATAGCGGCTTATCCCTATCAATGGGCACATAACCCGTCACAATCGCAGGCCAGAAAAATAACACTTCACCTGCCGGAGAATACACATAAGGGTGAGCATGAAAATATGAGCCAGGCTGGCTTTCATAGTTTGCACCGCATACCCCCCATTCATGATTAACACCGTTAAGCCAGGTATAACGAATATCACCAGAGATTAATTTTGCATAGCAGCCTACAGTGAGTGGTACTGAACGGTTGGCAGGAACTGTGGGGTAAATAGAGTAGGCATTATGTGTATCTCGATCATAACCGCTCCACTTCAGTCTCAGTACACGAATGGTCGGCTGTAAATACTTATGCCCTTTAAGCCCCATACACGTCAGAATTTCTTTTTCTTCGCTATCTCGCTGCTCCCAATCTATACCAGTTTTAATTTCTCGATATAATGAGACTTCAATAGAAAATGCTTCGCTTTTATCAAATCCATCTAACATCTTATCCACTAAATTTCCAAACTGATTTTTGGATTGTCGGTAAAAGGGGCTTTCCTTATGGGCCTCTAACATAAAAGCATTAAAACGATCTTCAGCGGCTTTCAGTTGCTGATTAATATCATTGATTTTATTTTGTACTACTTCTGTTAATTGATTACTGGCCTGTACCGCATCTGCTAACCGTTGTTCGATAGTCATCATTTCCTCGCTGTTTTTTCGTATTGATTAAATGAAAATAACAATTCCAGGTGGCGACGCATTTGGTCAATTTGCGCCTGACTTAACATAGCGAACTGCTCTAAAAATAAGGCAATGGCAATATCCGCCCCTTGGTCATTGACGGTAATGGCGTCGGCAGGCATGCCACTGAGTATGAAGTCAGTCGAGAAAAAACAAGGCGCGCTTGCAGCCTTATACTGCAAGGCTTTCTCTAATGATGACCAAACCGCTAATAAAGTGCCATCCTCTAAAAATATGCCAAACTCTCTAATCCAAAACTCTGACTCACCATCGGCTATGGCGCTTAAAATGATATGTGTTTTACCGGCACGTTCACTTTTTGAAATAGGCAACCTGAGTTGCTCACTTTTTAATTGAGTCTGTTTCGCGTTAGGCAGGTAACGACCATCACCCAGCGCAATTTCAGCAATGGTGGCTTGTAAACCATCATTACTGGCATTAAATACCGCCTGCAATCCTGCATCGGTAATAATAGGATTAATTTGCATGGTTATTCCTATACACGAATAATTGTCAGTGGACGGACTACAGCCGTCGCACAAATACCCAGCGTGTTTTGCTGCTCAATGCGACCAACACTGGTGACTCTGATGCTATTGATATTTCGAGTAACACAACTTGCTGTAATGCCTGTATTAAATTTGGCACCCAGCTGAAAACTAAAATGGCTGCGTACATTTTTAGTACGTTGAATAGTTTCTTGGATTTGCTCAATTAATTCTTTATTTAAAATATCACCTGATGTATTTAAATTATCATTGGCATAGGCAGTAACCTGAAAAGTAAAGGGCTTGCCATTGTATTCAAACCACTCTTTAATTTCGGTTTGCACATGTAATGCGTCTAGTGCTTTTTTAAGCGCACCTCTTGTGCCTTTAATCCGATGCACCGCCACACTATTCGCAATGGTTTGTCGTTTAACATACTCAGGCCAATCTGGATTCCATACATCCACCGATAAGGCCCAAGCCAACCAGGGCAAACAATTCGCTGGGCAAGTATCAGGATTCCAGACGTGATTAGGATAAGCGGGTATGTCACTCATACGACCAGTGCTATCAGCCAATCCTTCCTCTAAAGGGCTTGCATTGTTGGGTAATAAACTCATGAGAAAAAATGGATTATTTAAGCGAGGTTTATAGCAATTGATTTGGCTTTAGGTGCTTGAAAGACTTTGGCTTGAATATCTGCTGTCGGTGACAGCAATTCCACACGGGTAACGCCCCCCATATGGAGCGCATCATAAATACCCGAAAGCGCCACAGTTTTACCCAGTTTATAACACTGCTCGACATACTCATTCAGTGCTGTTGTAGCTGTATCGATAATGGCTTTAGAAGACGGCCCTTGTTGTACATGCAGTTTGGCATCAATGGAATAGTCGATAATTGCAGCGGCTTGCACGGTAATATGATCGGTTAACGGCCTGACATCTTCATCATTTAACGCGGTTAACAACGCCTGTTTTATTTCATCATCCGGTGCCATATCGGCTTCATTAGCTAAAGGTCGCCGCAAAAAAGTAATCATCACCTCGCCAGGCTCATCAGAATACACAGAGACATCCGCAATTTGATCATGGGCATTATGCGCATGAGCTAAATAGGCACCCACTGGGCCAGCGGTTGAATAACCTTCAGGCCCTAATTGAATACGACGCCTAAAGTCTTCATCAGCCTCCATAATCGGTGGTTCTGGTGGTATTTGACTATCGTCACCGGGATTAACTACCTTACGTTTTACGCCGTAATTAGTGTCTGACCGAAAAAGAGCAACCTCTTTATTACCAAGGCCTAGCGCAAGATACATGTTATCGAAGTTTGCCTTCTTGATTACAATAAATGCTTAAATTACCTAGTCTTTCAGTTAAAATAAGCAAAACTTCACAGGGAAAATAGCATGAGGCTAGTTAAAAACCCACAACTTCAGTTTGGTGAAACCGATATTTCAGAGATTAGGTTTGATCCAAAATCCAGAGATGATGTGCCTCAGTTGTTAAAGGGATTGCAACACATTTATGTCACACCAGAAATTAGACATAAAGTATTCACTATTTTAGAAAGCGCCATAGCGAATAGGGTTAGTCTAAATCGTGGTCGCCCTGGTATGGAGTTGTGGAAAATACTGGTGATGGGTGTTTTGCGCCTTAACTTAAATTGTGATTATGATCGTTTGCACGAGCTGGTGAATCAGCACCGAACCATTCGCGCGATGTTAGGGCATGGCGTCAACTGGGAAGACCTTACTGAATACCATTTGCAGACGCTAAAAGATAATGTATCGCTTTTGACTCCAGAGATTCTGGATAAGATTAATACGGTAGTTGTGGAAGCTGGACATACTTTGTTAAAAAAAAACGAAGAAGAAAGCCTTCAAGCTCGTTGTGACTCATTTGTGGTTGAAACGTCTGTGCATTACCCTACCGATATCAATTTATTATGGGATGCCATGAGAACAGTGATTGAGCAGATGGCTAATGTATGCAGGGATTATCGCTTAAGTGATTGGCGACAACATAGGCATAATCTTATAGAGCTTAAACAACTCTTTAAAAGTGCACGGAAAAGTAATCAGTCAAAAGCTAAAAGTGCTGAAGCACAAAAACAAAAAGCACATACACACTACCTGAACAAAACACAATGGTTTATTGATAAAGTCCAATTCACCTTAGAGAAGCTCAAATTACTTGCTGCCCCGGTTTGGACATTACGACATATTGCCAACAATCTTTCTCATGCCCAACGGCAAGTGTCGCAGATTCACAGGCGAGTACTGAAGGGCGAACAGATCCCAAATGATGAAAAGATATATTCAATATTTCAACCCCATACCGAGTGGGTAAGCAAAGGAAAAGCAGGTGTACCAGTGGAATTAGGCGTTAAAGTATGTGTAATGGAGTGTCAGCATGGTTTTATCCTTCACCATAGAGTGATGGAAAATGAGCAAGATGTTGATGTTGCCGTCGTGATGGTTAGAGCAACCCAAGCCAAATTTCCTATGCTTCACCAGTGTAGTTTTGATAAAGGGTTTCATTCACCCGATAATCAGTTGCTGTTGGCCAGCGAGTTAGAAAAAGTGGTGCTGCCGAAAAAAGGGCGTTTATCAATAAAAGAAAAAAAACGCGAAAGTGATGAAAAGTTTAAAAAAGCAAGAAAACAGCATTCAGCTGTTGAGTCAGCGATTAATGCACTCGAAGTGCATGGTCTTGATCGATGCCCAGATCACGGCATTAATGGTTTTAGGCGTTATGTTTCATTAGCGGTATTAGCGCGGAATGTTCAAAAATTGGGAGCCTTACTTTATCAGCAAGAAAAAGAGGAACGATTTCACCAAGCAAAAAGGTCACGAAAAAAAGCAGCTTAGCTGCAGCACCTTCGATCCATTATATAAAACAACACATTCAATCTAGGCTGGAGAGGTCCGGCTGACTGCTAAACAGTAAATTTAGGAGTAACTGTACAGAAAGCATTCATATTTTCACCTTCAAGCAAAAAGATGACATAAATGGTCATTGTTAATTTATAAAAACAGAGAAAATTTCAGCCAAAAGAGAAAATAACTGCTTTTTCTGTCAGGCACTAATTAGCCCTAAAGGTATTCATTTTGTGGGTGACTTGTTTGTGGATGGAAATATTAAAGCCTCCCAAGAAATAACAGACCACACGCGTAGTATGCAAGGCGACCGGGATATTTATAATGGCCATGGGCATGGTATAGCGATACCTACGGGTAACAAGCAATAACTCTTAAATCAGAAAATAAATACAATACTGGTTAATTAAACAGTAGTTATCGTATAATTTTGTATTAACGAATTGGATAACAGTTAACCATATAGGAGTATTTATGGGAATTGCTTGTTGGGTGGACGCATGTAGGTTTAATATTCCAAAAGAAAAACATAGTGAGATATATGACTTGCTTATAAAAAAGCTAAAGAAAGAGTCATATGAATTTAAGGGCTATTCTTTTCCGAGAACATTGCGTGATTTATTGGATAGGATAGGCATTGATATATCTGATGATGGTGAACTATATGGCTTTGTTAATGAAGTTAAATTTGGTTCTAGATCAGATACTATTTTTGAAGTATTGAATGATATCGCTCCCTATGTAGAAGAAGATAGCTATATCCAAGTTGAAAATGAATTATCAATAGAATACGAAGAAGACCATACTCAAACACATTATGATGTGCACACGGTTAAGAATGGCAAACTTGTTGAGAGCGGAAAAATTCTTATTGAGCTTGATAGACGCAATTGGTTCGAGATTACTGAATTCCCTGAAATTGACCCTGAAGATGAAGAATTGGATTATGGAGTTGGTAAGTTTATTAGAAAGCAAATTTATAATTATTATCTTAGCAAAACAAATAAAAGTATTGTTTTATATAACAATACTGTAGACACTTTTATGCAGCAATAGCCCCATAGTCGCTTAACTGCTCATACAATTGAGCGACTTTTTTATTACTTTTGCTCAGACTTAACTTATCAAAAAGTTTTTCCATTAAATGCTGATTAAATTTCTTACGTTTCCATGAGGTTATTGAAATAACGGTCTCATCATTGTCTCCTTTTAATTGTGAGCTTCCGAGAGCGTAGCTCAACTTAGTATTTATTCCATGATTAACTGACGGCCTCACTTCATAAGAGGTATTACAATGTCAGTACCAACACTTGAGGCTGTTGCCTCCACATTTAAAACCTGGCGAACAAATCGCACCCATGGGCGTAGAAAAATACCAGCCGAGCTACGGCAGCAAGCAGTAGCCCTTTTAAATGATTATCCTGTTTCTCTGGTAATTAATACCTTAGGGTTAAGCCACTCAGCATTAAAGCGCTGGCAACAGCCACCGGATGAAGCTAAGTCAGCAGATACCCCATTTATTACTCTACCAGAACCCACTCAAGCCTCTTCATCATTATGCGTCACATTATGTCTAGCGAATGATACCCAGCTAGTGATTCAAGGCGAGCTGTCTAGCGAACAGCTTGGTGTGATAGTGCGTGAATTACAGCCAGGTAAGCGGGGTGAGCGATGATATCATTAACTGAAGCGAGTCGTATTTTACTGGCCACTCAGCCGGCTGATTTTCGTAAAGGCATTGATGGATTTGTGGCATTATGCCAACAGGCCTTACAGCAAGATCCTCGTTCAGGTGTCGTCTTTGTCTTTATTAATCGCAATAAAACCATGATTCGCGCCTTACATTACGATGGCACCGGTTTTTGGTTAATGACCAAGCGCTTATCTAAAGGGTATTTTTCTGGCTGGCCCTTTGGCCAAACGATAGTCAGTGCGATGACGGCGAAACACTTGAGCCTCTTGCTTCGCGGTCAACCGTTACAACGTCTTTCTTCGATATAAATCGAACAATTATTTTCTATACGACTTGCGACTTATTGACGAATGCGTATCCTATGGTGGCTTAAGTATAAGGTGTTGCAGTGACTCAAACCGTTAAAATTAATGCCAGTGACATACAAAAACTGAAGCAACGTATAGGTGATGCCCAGGCCTATGGTTTATCACTGAGTGAGCAAGATAACCAGCATGTGTTGGATGCTCTGGCCACCTTAGAGCATCTTCAGCAACAGTTGCATACAGACAGTATTACCTTGCACAAACTGCGTAAACTATTGGGCATTGAAATCAGCTCTGAAAAGCTGAGTGCTTTATGCCGGCAGACGGATAAAGACCAGGCTAATGACTCCAAGCCACCACGTCAGCGAAAGCCTAAACCCACTTCCCCTCAATCGCCTCCTGTGACTGTGCATCATCCGTTGACTGATTATCAAGTGGGTGATGCTTGTCCTGAATGCTCACTAGGGAAGCTCTACCCCACTAAACCCGCTCGCTTGTTGCGAATCACTGGACAAAGCCCCTATAGCCGAGAATGTCATTTATCAGAACAATTACGTTGTAATGCTTGTGGAGTTTATTTGACAGCCTCCTTGCCTGAATCAATCAAACAGGATGGCGATACCCAACAACAATATGGTTATTCAGCGCGCGCTTTAATGGTTTTGAGTAAATATTTTGTTGGCTCTCCTTTTTACCGTCAGGAGAGCATGCAAGATTTACTGGGTGTGACCATTAGTAGCTCAACCTTTTATGACCAGTGCCGCTATCTTGCCAATGATGCTCAACCCTTATTTGATCGATTTAAACAATTAGCAGCAAATGCTGGCGATTATTTACTAGATGATACGCGCCATCGTATCCTGAAACAGGGGCCGATCATGAAAAAGCGCCCTAAACAGAAAAAAGCCAAACGACGAACGGGTATTTATGCATCAGGCATTATTGCTAACTTAATCAACCAACAACAAATTGTCTTGTTCCAAACCAGTGTCGGCCATGCCGGTGAGTTTATCGACGAATTACTTGAAAAACGTTCACCTGACCAACCCCCACCCATTTTGATGAGTGATGCATTATCCAGTAATAATCCCCAAGCGGCTTGTGAAACGATTCGTTCTTTATGTAATGCACATGGACGACGCCAGTTTGCTGATGTGATTAGCCATTTTCCTGAACAGGTGGAGTATGCCCTGAAGCAGTACCAAGTGATTTGGGTGAATGAATCAATGATTAGCCAACAACAACTGTCGTCTGAACAGCGCTTGGCTTATCATCAAACCTACTCACTCCCAGTGATGGCCAACCTACGCGAATGGGGTAATCAGTTAATTCAAACAGGCGCCGTAGAAGAAAACAGTGGATTGGGAAAAGCTATCCTTTATTTTGATCGTCATTACGAAGGGTTAACCCGGTTTTGCACTTACACTGGGGCTCGAGTGGATAATAATTTAATGGAAGCCATGTTGAAGTTGATTGTCAGAGGTCGAAAAAACAGCTTATTTTATCAAACCCAAACCGGTGCTAATGTTGCTGATGTATTGACCTCACTTATTGCCACCGCGGCAAGTGCTAGGATTAATGTGTTTGATTATTTAAATGCTATTCAACGCAATAAAGAGTCGGTGAAAACCAACCCTGATCAGTGGTTACCATGGAATTTTAAGGCAACTGAATAAAGTATTTTTACCCGTAGACAAAACTTTAGCTATTTACACCATCAGCTCGGAAGCTCACTTTTAATTGCTGATCTTCTAGCTTCAATAAATTCAGTGCTGACAATGAAGCATTTAAATGGGTATGAATGGCTTCTTTTTTGCGTGACTGGCAATGGGTCAATCCTGTGTGCTGTTTAGCATCACGAAATAAAAACTCAATTTGGAACCGTGCTTTATAATATTCAATGATTGTCATTGCATCCAGTTCTGTGTCAGTTGAATAAAGCAATACTCTACTAACCTGTTTATCTGAGGTTTGCCTTAGCATTACAACTTTAATAGCACGTTTGAATTTCTTTGAATAAACCGTTTTGCTGTAAATGTCTAAGCCTTCTTGCAGGCAGCCTACTTGCTCAAAACGATGTAGTTCTTTTTCGAAATACACTTTTCCATCATACTTTTTGGGGCGTCCAACCCCACTGTATTCACCCTCATAAAGCCACAGTAAATCAGCATCGGCCCTCAGTTTGCCGACAAGCTTTAATTTTGCTTTCACCACGGGAGTGATAAACTTTTCTTTACTGTAGTAAGCATCGGCGACTAAGTACTGAATGCCTTGCTCTAGAAGCTGGGGAGCCAATTCCACTACTTGCTCTGCATAGACTTCAATACGCGTTTTATTTTCTTGATCAATAGTTTGACGCACATCGTAAGCAAAAGCTGTATTCAATTTAAGGTCAACCAATGCGAGGAGTGAAGCTTCCAAGCCTTGCTGGGCTTGGCTAACAGAGCCATTATAAAACCACCCTAAGCCCTCAGTCTTCGTTAATAAAGCTGGCATCGATAGCCGCGATACGGCCATTTTTAGGAAGAGCAAGTGTTAATGTATCCCTATTGAACTGGGTAAAATCAAACTGACGCCTATACCAACGGCTAAAACGTTTTTCACTCATTTGGCTATAACGGCTCATGTTTCTAAAGGTCGCTTTGCCTTGAAAGACTACCAGCGTCGTCAATAAAGCAACAATAAATATTCGTTGAGGTTTATTAACATTGGACATTGAGCGTAAAACCGTTTCTACTATGCTTTCCAAAGATAGATTCCTGTGACAATTCGATTTCGACAACCGCATTCTCACAGTTTCTATTTTTGGTTCAATCCTACCATTTTAAGACCAAAAACTGTCTACAGTATTGATATCTATAGATTTGTTACTTTTGACTATACCTCTGAATTCGATGCGTTCTTAATCCTGAGTATTACTCATACTTTTATTAGTTATGAACTTCTCAATAAACAACAAGCAAGCATGGTAGAATAGCGGTCAAGATATTCTACTGATTTATTAAACAACTTTTTGTTATAAGTCATAGTGATTAAGGGTTGGTTTGATTAATTAGAATTCGTTATTGATTAGGTAGTTGTCAGAACATGCAGTTATTAGGTTTAGCATTTATTGCAGTTGCTCTCATAGGTTTTAACTTTGGTGATAACTATGCGATTGTTTTGCTAGTTGTAGGCTGTGTTGCTACTTGCATGTATCTAATTACTGATGGTAGAAAAGCAAGCGCTAGGGTTGAAGTGAACGAGTTTACTCTTGATGCTTAGCTAGCTGTTCCTGATCGAGTTAAATCTGCATGATTAAACTAGAGATAAGCAAGCAATAAGTAATCAATAAGTAACAAGCAAAGCATTAAGTAATAGCTATATAAAGAAATATACAAGTTTGAATGAAAACGCCCAGCTTTAAAGTTAAAGCTGGGCGTTTTCATTTGTTAGTAAGCATGTGTTGGATTACGGCAGAACAGTGATGAACTTCACAGGGCTAGCTTGAGTTCTAGAACGGAAATGCCTAAGTAGTTCTTCAAACTCCTGATGCACTTGTTGATAGCTTTTTTCCTTTATATGACCAAAGCCTTTTATTTTACTGGGTAATTTGGCTATTTGGATGGCTATATCATAATTAAATAAATTGAGTTTTTCCAAAATCAGCTCAATGTCTTCTTCATAATTATTAATTAACATTTTTTCGAGTTTTCGGTCTGCGGTGTAACCAAAGGGATCGAAGGGGGTATTGCGTAGCCATTTGAGTTTGGCTAGCCCTTTCATTATAGGTTTTAGCCAAGGGCCAAACTGGCGTTTTTCGGGCAGCCCAGTTGCTGGATTGCGTTTGCTTAGCAGGGGCGGGGCTAAATGAAATGCTACTTTGTAATTGCCTTCAAATTGCTGATTGATTAATTCCCAAAAATAATTATCGCTATATAAACGCGCTACTTCATATTCGTCTTTATACGCAAGTAGTTTCCCATAATTTTCAGCGACTGCTTTAGCTAATTGCTCTTGGCCTTGGCATTTTTTGTGTTCTTTGGCTGCAACTTTTTTAATGAGTTGCTCGTAACGATTAGCATACGCTGCATTTTGATAAGCTGTTAGTAGGGTTGTATATTGGTTAATAATGTCGTCCAGGCTTTTTTCATTGGCTTTTTTAATTTCTTGTTGTGGTGCTGAATTCACTTGCTGCTCTACGGCTGTTAAGTTTTCAGCTGCTTTACGTCCCCAAATAAAGGCAGCCTGATTAAAGCTAACAGCCACCCCATTTAACTCAATGGCTCGCATAATTGCTCGCTCAGGTAAGGGAATTAACCCTTGTTGCCAGGCATAACCAATCATAAATAGGTTGGTTGCGATGGCATCACCTAACAGGGCAGTTGCCAACTGTTGGGCGGCCACTGTGAAGTGCTGCTGGGTATATTGAGCTAGTGTGGCTAGCATTGCTTGGTTGGGAAACGCTAAGTCAGGGTTTCTGGCAAAAGTACCTGGCATGGACTGCTGAGTATTAATCACAGCATGGGTGAGGGTTGCTGATAACTTATCTAATGCATCATCACTGTTGGCGACCATAAGATCGCAGGCCAGCAGCAGGTTGACGCTATTAGTGGGGATTTGCGCACAGGCTAAGGATTGTTGTTCATCGGCAATTCGCACATGGCTGGTAACTGCACCAAACTTTTGCGCTAACCCCGTTTGATCAAGGGTTGTAACACCTTTACCTGTAATGTGAGCTGCCATGGCTAAAATGGCGCTAATAGTCACTACGCCAGTACCGCCAACGCCAGTAATTAAAATATTGTAAGGTTTTTTGCAGTTAGGAATCTTAGGTTGATTGTTGGGTAAATCAGGTTGTTGGCCTGCTTGTTTTTTACGGATTTGTCCACCAATGATGCTAACAAAACTAGGGCAAAATCCTTTACTACATGTGTAGTCTTTATTGCAGGCAGATTGGTCGATCATCCTTTTCCTGCCAAAAGGCGTTTCTTTGGGCACTATGGAAAGGCAGTTTGATTGTTCACTGCAATCCCCGCAACCTTCACAAACCTCAGGGTTGATCATTAAACGACGGGGTGGGTCAATAAATTCTTTGCGCTTACGTCGGCGGCGCTTTTCGGCAGCACAGGTTTGTTGATAAATTAATACACTAGTCCCGATGTATTCTCTTAGCTGTTTTTGTAGTTCATCTAATTCATCTCGGTGATGAAGGGTGACATTAGGGGCAAAGCCTTGTTGGATATTTATTTGATTGGGATTATCGCTAACCACAATAATTTTCCGTACCCCTTCAGCATACACTTGTTGGCTAATTTGTTGTATGGATAATTGGCCATCGACTGATTGGCCTCCAGTCATTGCTACGGCATCGTTATAAAGAATTTTAAAGGTAATATTCACTTTAGCTGCAATACAAGCCCGGATAGCTAATATCCCTGAGTGAAAATAGGTGCCATCCCCTAAATTTTGAAAAACATGCTTGGTGTTAGAAAAAGAGGCTTGGCCAATCCAGGTGACTCCCTCGCCCCCCATTTGGGTAAAAGTGTCTGTGTTTCGATCCATCCAGGTCACCATATAATGACAACCAATGCCGGCCATTGCTCGGCTTCCTTCAGGCACTTTCGTTGAAGAGTTATGCGGGCAGCCAGAACAAAAATGGGGGGTACGGCTAAGCCGTTGTTTAGGTTCGGCTAATGCCTGCTGCTTTTCATTCAGTTGTTTAAGTTGTTGTTCAATATTTAATGTTTCTCTAAGCAGGGAGGATGGAATATCAGTTAACAGCTGTTGTGCCAATACTTGCGTAATTTGACTAACACTAAGCTCTAACGTTGAAGGTAATAATGGTGGCTGTTCAGGGTGGGTTTTTCCAATAATTTTGGGTTTGGCCTTGTCAGGCAGCTCATACAATAGTTGTTTAATTTGATTTTCTAACAGCGGACGCTTTTCTTCGATAATGATCAATTTATTTAGCCCACTGGCAAATTGCTTAATTTGCGTTGGTTCTAAAGGCCATACGACAGCCGCTTTATAGACTGTCAGACCGATTTGTTTGGCTATGGATTCAGTAATACCTAAATCGGATAAAGCTTGGATAACATCAAGATAAGACTTACCAGCAGTAATAATCCCTATTTTGCTAGTGTTTGTGCGCCAAATAGGGCGATCTAGTTGGTTAGCTCTAACAAAAGCTTGCGCAGCGGGTAGCTTAAATTGATGTAAGCGAGCTTCTTGCTCTGGTGGTGGGTCTGGCCAGCGAATATTTAATCCACCTGCTGGTAAAGTAAAGTCGGTGGGTAGCATTATTTGAAAATTATTCAGGCCAATATCTACCCGCATACTGGAATCCATTACTTCGCCTAAACACTTAAAGCCTATCCAGCAGCCGCTGTAGCGGGAGAGCGCCCAGCCGTATAAACCATATTCAATGACTTCTTGGGCATTGGCAGGGTAGAGCACTGGCATCATTGCATCAATAAATGCGAAGTCACTTTGATGGGGGAGGGTGGAAGATTTACAAGCATGATCATCACCCGCTACAGCAAGGACGCCACCATACTGACTGGAGCCTGCTGCATTAGCATGTTTGAAAACATCCCCCGTGCGATCAACACCGGGGCCTTTACCATACCAAAGGCCAAATACCCCTTGATAGCGGGCATCTGGAAAAAGTTGGGGTTGTTGAGAGCCCCATACTGCCGTAGCCCCTAAGTCTTCATTAATACCGGGAATAAATTCAATATTATGTTGAGCTAAGTGACTATTTGCTTCCCATAGGGCTTTATCAAAGCTGCCAAGGGGGGATCCTCGATAGCCTGAAATAAATCCAGCTGTATTCAGCCCATGTTGTTTATCTAATTGGGCCTGCATTAATGGAAGACGGGTTAGGGCTTGAATGCCCGTTAATAATACCATTCCCTGCTGTTGCTTATATTTATCATCAAGGCTAACCGCTGCGAGTGCCATGGTTGACTCCTATTCATAAGGCTGTTGCAGAGCAGTTACCGCTATACCCTTCGTTTTGAGTGTATATACTCTGTTACAAACAACCTTTTATAAAAATGGTACAAGTTGAGCTTGTTTAATTGTTCTTTGTTTTTATGTTTAGTTTGATGAGTTATTAAGGGTTGAATAAATCGATTCGATAGGAGACAGCTTGGTTTGCGTCTATTTTGTGTTGAACGGGAAGGGGGAAAGTGAATCTAAAGCAGGTACTTGTTAAGTAGCACATTGTTATTATCCTCATATGCAGGATCACTGCATCATAGTTGTTATCTTATTATACCCTTCACATTGGGTTTAGTAGCCGCAACATCCGCTTTGTTTTGCATACTCAGAATGCGGTAAATCGGTAGATTGTTGGGCATTCTTTTATTTTTTGTTTAATTGTTTGTTTTGGCTTATTTTACTCAACCACTTCCCTTGTGAGGTGTGGTTGTAAAATAGTCTACAGGCTAACTAATAAGTAAAAGTACTGTCAATATTTCCTGTCACAAAAGGGTTTTGGAAATAAGTCTAATGTCTGATCTGGAATAACAGGTGCCCATGTTCGTTAGTTTTAGGGGCTAGTGATATCACCTAACTGCTCGTATAATTCACTACCTTAGACATAAACCAACACTTATTTAGAAAATACTTATGACTGTTCGCACAAGAATTGCGCCTTCACCGACGGGTGATCCCCATGTGGGCACTGCTTACATAGCCTTATTTAATCTGTGTTTTGCACGTCAACACGGTGGTCAGTTTATTTTACGTATTGAAGATACTGACCAGGCTCGGAGTACTGATGCATCTGAACGGATGATTTTGGAGTCATTAAAGTGGTTGGGGTTAGAGTGGGATGAAGGTCCAGATGTGGGTGGCGAGTTTGGTCCTTACCGGCAAAGTGAGCGGGGGGGTATTTATCGTCAGTATGCCGAACAGTTAGTCAAACAGGGCGATGCCTTTTACTGCTTTGCTACGCCAGAAGAACTGGATGAAATGCGTAAAGAGCAAATAGCCCGCAAAGAAACCCCTAAGTATGATGGGCGTGGCTTAGCCCTACCTGAAGAAGAAGTACAACGGCGTCTGGCGGCTGGTGAGCCTCGTGTGATTCGGATGAAAGTGCCGGCAGAAGGTGTTTGCGTTGTTGATGATATGCTGCGGGGCAAAATCGAAATTGAATGGTCCCAGGTGGATATGCAGATCTTGCTGAAACAAGATGGTATGCCTACCTATCACTTGGCTAATGTGGTGGATGATCATTTAATGGCTATTACCCATGTAATTCGCGGTGAAGAGTGGATTAACTCGGCACCTAAACATCAGTTGTTGTATCAGTATTTTGATTGGCAAATGCCGCAGCTGTGTCATATGCCACTGTTACGCAACCCAGATAAAAGCAAATTAAGTAAGCGGAAAAACCCCACCAGTATTAACTATTATGAGCGCATGGGTTTTATGCCAGAGGCGCTGTTAAATTATTTGGGGCGGATGGGCTGGTCGATGCCTGATGAAAGAGAGCAGTTCTCTTTACAGGAAATGATCGAGTACTTTGATATACAGCGAGTGTCACTGGGTGGGCCGATTTTTGACCAGGAAAAACTCAGCTGGTTGAATGGTCAGTGGTTGCGTAATTTAACGGCTGATGAGTTTGCAGGGCGGATGCAGCAGTGGGCTGTTAATGAAAGCTACTTAAAGCCAATTATTCCGTTAATCCAAAGCCGAGTTGAAACTTTTTCTGATGCACTACCACTGGCGGGTTTCTTTTTAGCCGGCATGCTGAAAATTGGCGAGGCTGATTTTAGTCATAAGAAATTAGACTTAGATAGCTGCCGAAAAATACTACAGTTTACGACTTGGACTGTGGAACAGCTGCAAGATTGGGATAAGGATGTCATTTATCAGGCACTGAGCCAGTTAGCCAACAATATGGAGGTGAAGTTTAAAGAGTTTCTGTTCCCAATCTTTGTCGCGATTACCGGCTCAGGCTCGTCAGTGTCGGTATTGGATGCAATGGCATTACTCGGGCCAGATCTCTCCCGCGCCAGATTACGCTATGGAGCAGAAGTATTGGGTGGTATGTCGAAGAAAGAAGCGAAACGCTGGGAGAAGGAGTTTCGTCAGTTTAACTAGTGTGACTAAACCCAAGTCTGGTTGAAACCAGCCTTGGGTTAATCATCCCTAGCCCTAAAGATTTTGTAGATAAATGCTTGACACAAAAGACATTGCTACATAGAATGCGCACCACATTTCGGGGCTGAGCCAAGCGCGAAAGTACTGAAATGAAGAATTGAAAAGTGAAAGCCTAGATGTAAAGCAGGTGTATATTACACAGCCTTACATAAGGCGACGCAAAGCTTGGGGCCATAGCTCAGCTGGGAGAGCGCTACAATGGCATTGTAGAGGTCGGCGGTTCGATCCCGCCTGGCTCCACCAAGTTTTAAAATGCGTCCCCTTCGTCTAGTGGCCTAGGACACCGCCCTTTCACGGCGGTAACAGGGGTTCGAGTCCCCTAGGGGACGCCACTATTGAGTTAAAGTGATGCTAAACTGATAGATCACTTTAATGTTTGCGGGAATAGCTCAGTTGGTAGAGCACAACCTTGCCAAGGTTGGGGTCGCGAGTTCGAGTCTCGTTTCCCGCTCCAAATTTTGAAAGTCGACAGATGTCGGCTTTTTTGATCCTTAGCGAAGGCTTTTATGCAGTCCCCTTCGTCTAGTGGCCTAGGACACCGCCCTTTCACGGCGGTAACAGGGGTTCGAGTCCCCTAGGGGACGCCACTATTAAGTTAAAGTGATACTAGACTAATAGATCACTTTAACGTTTGCGGGAATAGCTCAGTTGGTAGAGCACAACCTTGCCAAGGTTGGGGTCGCGAGTTCGAGTCTCGTTTCCCGCTCCAATTTAAAATGCCAGCATCAGTTGGCAACGTTATTCATTAACGAAGGTTTTTATGTAGTCCCCTTCGTCTAGTGGCCTAGGACACCGCCCTTTCACGGCGGTAACAGGGGTTCGAGTCCCCTAGGGGACGCCACTTTTACTGCCAGTCATTAACATCAGCAAAATAAAAATCACCTGTGTTAGTTTTTACTAATAGCTGTTACTAATAGAAGGTGAACCCTAAAAAGACCCTCATAATTGAATTTTATTACCGCTTCGAATAGGCGGTTTTTTGCGTTTACTATTAACTTAGTGATAAGTAACTACTTGGTTTGTTGGCAGCAACTTTGCTGTATTTGTATGCTTATTTGTCGTTATATGCCTGATATAACTGTGTATCTGGTGTATAAGCCATATAGTGCGGGTTTTGGTGCTAACTAAGCGAAGTGGTTAGTCTTCTTAATAGGTGTTGGATTTTTAGTTATGAATGATGCACTGATAGGTTATTTTGCTGCATTTTGTACAACATTAGCCTTTTTACCTCAGGTATTGCATATTATTAAGCACCGAGATACTGCGGGCATTTCAGTCTTCATGTACTGTATTTTTGTATTTGGTGTAGCGCTATGGTTAGTATATGGGATTATGCTGGGCAACTGGCCAATGATCATTGCTAATGTTATTACACTGATACTTTCTTCTATTGTACTCGTGTTGAAGTTAAAGCATGGCTAGTAGTCAATGTACAAATTAAAGACATAGCTTCTTTAAGACGATTACCAGAGTTTACGCATAAATCTACTAGCAGTGATGCTTAAAAATAAACCGAGCCTTTATCAATAATGAAAACCATATGGATTGTTGGGGGAAGTACAGGGATTGGCCGCGAGCTAGCTATTCAACTAGCATTGGCAAGTTACTGTGTTGTGGTATCTGCTCGAAATACAGCAAAGCTGGAACAGTTGGCAGAACGGCATAATATTAGCGAACAACTGTTTACTATTCAGCTTGATGCCACTGATGAAGGCGCTTGCCAGCAAGTATGGCAAACAATTAACCAGCGATATGGTAAAGTTGACTGGGTGTTTCTTAATGCAGCGATATATGAGCCTGCCTCGGTTGTTCCTTTTGAGCAACGTAAATGGCGAGATATTGCTCATACTAATATTGATGTAGTTTTGAATCCATTAGCTACTATTTTAGCGCAATCTGATTTAATTCCAGAGCAGCTGTTTATTACGACTAGTCTGGCGGGTTATAGGGGGTTACCAAAAAGCGGTGGCTATGGTATGAGTAAAGCCGCGTTGATTAGTTTAGCCGAATCAATTCAACCTGAATTAGCTGCACTAGGCTGTCGAGTACGACTGATTACCCCAGGTTTTATCGACACCCAAATTACCGCAAAAAATCGCTTTAGAATGCCTGCGATTATTTCTGCTGAGGAAGCTGCACAGCAAATTATTAAAAAGATTAATGCTAAAACATTTGAAATTGCCTTTCCGTGGCGTTTTGTAATCTGGATAAAACTTCTGCGTTTCTTGCCTTATCGCTGGTTTTTTTTAATCACTGGTCGTATGGTTAAAAAGTGAAAACTGGTCTGTGGTGATAGGATTTTTCTGTTTATTTTCGGCCATCAATAAGAGTTGAAAGAAAATCTTTATTTAGTGTTGTGCTGTGTAAAATACCTAGTGAGTCGAATTGCTTACCATGAATAATATTGGCTTCCCCAATGATGGCTAAGGGTAATTGAACACTATTTAATAACTGAGGTATCTCTCGTTTAAAAAGGCTACTCATTGAGTGGTGACTGACGAGAATTACACTATCGAAGTGAGCTTTGGTCGTTATATAACTGATTTCGTTGATTGGTAAATCGGGTCCAAAAAATTGTACTTGATAATTATAGCTAACTGCTAACAGAGCAGGAAAAAACAAATAAATATCGGTTGGTTCTGTAGGAGGGGCTATCAATAAGAGTTTATCGCCAGTTGCCTGTTTATTGGCATGATATAGTTTAATATTGAGCTTGTTGCGTAAGTATTGATAGAAAAAAATTCGCTCTGCTTGGCTGCCATATTCATGTTGCCAGGTTTTTTCTAGCGCTTTTAATATGGGTAAAAGCAATGAATTGCTGACAGTATTAATGGGGTAAATAGCTAGTGCCTGATTACACAGGTCATCGAGTTTTGTTTCGTTAAAGTGCTGGACAGCTGTTGAAATTTGCTCTTGATAAGATAGCCACTGTTCATTGTTGGTTGATTCTGTCGATGGTGTTTCAATGGTGGCAGGTTGGGTGGTTTGTTTTTCGAGTAACCCTTTAACTTTGCTAACTGCTACACCACGATTTATCCATTCAACAATTTGCTTAATGAGCGTAATGTGCTCGTTTGAATAAAGGCGGTGTCCTTTAGCTGTTCGATGGGGCTTAATTAACCCGTAACGCCGCTCCCAGGCTCGTAGCGTAACAGCATTAACCCCTGTTAGTTTAGAAACTTCCCTAATAGGTATTAATTGTGGAGTGTCGGTATTTTCAATTGTCATAATTACGATAAACAGTCATTTATTTGTTCAAACCAAATAATAATAACATGGGTATCTGCTTATAGCTGATTCCTTAGCCCAAGTGATGGAGGGTGAGGGTGCAGGTATGTTTGTAGCCTAATATAGTCATTTCCATATTGTTCTACATAATGGTTAATGAGAGTGACAGGTACTATCAAAGGTAGTATGCCAGAGCGATAGGACTCAATTGACTCAAGAATTTGCTGTTTAGTTTTGGCTGAAGCATTTTTTTTCAAAAAGCCCAAAATATGTTGTAAGACGTTACAATGGTTTTTACGCGAGGCTTTTACTGAAAGGATTTTCATAAAAGCTGTAATATAAGTGTCGGCTATTTGTTTTAGTGGTTTGTGGGCTATTTGCGCCACTATACGGCCCAGTGACCGGTATTCTTTTTGTTGATGGGCCATCAATAAATATTTGTAGCGGCTATGAAATTGAATGATAGCTTGCTTGGAAAGATGTGGGACGACAGTTGTTTGCCATTCATGATAAGCGAAAACACGGTTGATAAAGTTTTCTCTAATCACTGGGTCGTGCAATCGGCCTTCTTCTTCAACGGGTAACAGGGGATAGGCTTTCATTAATGCTTTAGCAAATACCCCAACACCGCCACCTGGTAGAGCATAGCCATTGCTAGCATAAACTTTAACCCGTTCCATGCCACAGCTTGGAGATTTCTGCATTAAGATGTAGCCGCTTAAGTGAGCTAACTGTTGCACCTTGTGTTGAGAAAACTCAACCAAAGCTGCTGTAACATCCTCTTCTGGGTGGTGAGTTTTTACAGCACGTGGGTTTGTAATGTCGCCAACCAGCCTAATGGGTTCTCGGGGTATTCCCAAACCGATCCCCACTTCTGGGCAAACAGGCTCAAATTGAAAATGCTCTGCTAGCTGCTGGGTACAATATTTTGAGTGCTTGTGGCCTCCATTGAACCTGACTTCCTGGCCTAGTAAACAAGCACTGATACCAATGTGAGGCTTTGCTTGGTGTGGACTCATTGTGCATACTCCATGGTAATTAATAGAGTTATATTATACAAAATAGTATTATTGTATAAGATTGTAAAGTAGACTCTACTCATACCCCCATGAATTTTTAACTTATCATTAAAAAACAATAAGTTATTGATGAGGTGAGTTTTCACTGCGTTGTACAATGTTGATCAGCTATTGTAGATAGGACTTTGCTTCTTTTAACTGTTTAAAGGCTGAAAGTACTCTTTCTCTTGCTTGGCTATGGTCTACGATTGGGATTGGGTAGGTGTTGTGTAGCTGGTTTTGCTGTAAATAATCTTGGGGTTGATGAATATATTTAATGGGTACCTGTTGTAACTCAGGAACAAACTGTTTGATAAATTGCCCTTGAGGGTCAAATTTTTTAGATTGGTTAGTGGGGTTAAATATTCGAAAGTAAGGAGCAGCATCCGTGCCTGTCGATGCTGACCATTGCCAACCACCATTATTAGCAGCTAAATCACCATCTACCAAATGTTGCATAAAAAACTTTTCGCCTAGCCGCCAATCTAGCATCAAATCCTTGGTTAAAAACATGGCGACGATCATTCTCAATCGATTATGCATCCAACCAGTTGCTACCAGTTGTCGCATGGCTGCATCGACGATTGGAAATCCAGTTTTGCCTTGCTGCCAAGCTTTTAGCAGATCACTGTCATTAGACCAGGGAATAAGTTGAGTTTCCGCTAAAAAAGGCTGGTGTTTAGATACTTGAGGAAATCCAACTAGAATATGCTTATAAAACTCTCGCCAGATAAGCTCATTTATCCAACAAGTAATTCCAGACTTGCCTGAAGCGAATTCTCCTAAATTGGCGCTGCGTGCTACATGTAAGCATTGTCGAATCGAAATAATCCCTGCCGTTAAATAGGGGGAAAGCTGACTAGTAGCGGGTTGAGCAGGGAAGTCGCGGTTTTCCTGATAAGCTACTATTTTGTCGTTGATAAATAACTGTAACCGTTGTTGTGCTGTTGTTTCTCCTATGGGCCAATGATCAAAGAGTTTGGTAATGGCTTTATTGCAATAATCTAGAGCAAGACTGTCTTGAGTTAGTTTTATATTGAGTTTTTTTTGTTTGGCTGGGGTAGGAAGGGGTAATCGATTAACCACCGATAATTTTTCATATAGCTTGCGTTTAAACTGGGTAAAAACTTTATAAAAATTACCCGACTGATTTTTTATAGTACCAGGGGTAAATAGCAACTGATCGGTAAAGCTTTGACAAGTTAGTTGTGCTTGATGAAAAGCCTGATGAACTTGCCGGTCTCGATTGATTTCATTAACCCCGTATTCTTCATTAAAAAATAAACCGCTGCATTGGTATTGTTTCGCTGTACTTAACAGAAATTCTGCGGCTTCATTAAAGTGATGAAATTTCTTGATCAATAATGGAATATTGAGTTCGTTAAGTGCTTGTTTTAAGTCTTCTAGCTGGGCAAGCTGAAACTTGATTTTGTTTGGTGAGTCATCATGTTGTTGCCATTGTTCAGGAAATAGTAAATAAACAGCAATGACTTGGCCGTTATTACAAGCTTCGTATAAGGCAGTATTGTCGCTAATTCTTAGGTCACTGCGAAACCACATTAAATAGGTACTAGAACTCATCTAACTCAAAATCCATTAAACTGGTTTTACCGGACTGAATATCAGTACTAAGGAATTCAATTTCCGGTAAAATTTTACTAAAAAAGAAGTGGGCAGATTTTATTTTGGCCTGATAAAAGTTTTTTTGAGAGGCGTCTTGTTGTAATTGTTGATCAGCCAGTGCTGCCATTTTTAGCCATAGGGCACCTAAACACACTAGAGCAACTAGCCTTAAATAAGGAGTAGCCACGGCAACAGCTTGTTCTGGGTCTTTACTGCCATTGATGGCTAACCATTGGGTTGTTTCTTTAAGCAGATTAATTGCTTGTTGCTGTTGAGTTAAGTGAGGGCTATCAGTATAGGGTTTAATTAATAGATTTATTTTGGTTAATAATACAGCAAACAAACGCCCTTGATGAAGAGGAAGCTTTCTGCTGACTAAATCTAAAGCTTGAATACCGTTAGTACCTTCATAAATACGGGTTATTCTGACATCGCGGACGAGTTGTTCAATCCCCCAGTCTTTAGTGTAACCAGCTCCCCCCAACGTCTGTAAAGCAAGGTTACAGCAGTAGCTACCTTCATCGGTTAAAAAAGCTTTTACCACTGGTGTCATCAGCTGGATAAAATCATCGGCTTGTTGACGCTCTGCTTTATCTGGATGATATTCGCTGATATCAATTTCTGCGCCCACCCAGTAGGCTAAGGCACGATTGCCTTCATTGATGACTTTTTGTCTTAACAGCATACGTCGTACATCTGGGTGGACAATAATTGGATCGGCAGGTAATTCAGGAAACTTGGCGCCGGTGACTGCTCGACTTTGCAAGCGTTCTTTGGCAAAGGTGAGTGCGGTTTGATAAGCGGTTTCAGCAAGCCCTAACCCTTGTAAACCCACCATCAGTCGTGCGTTATTCATCATGGTAAACATGCAACGCAAGCCGCCATTTGGTGGGCCGACTAACCAGCCAACAGCATCTTCAAAATTCATTACACAGGTGGCGGAGCCATTCAGTCCCATTTTATGTTCCACCCCACCACAAGAAACCCCATTACGGCTGCCGTCGGGTAATAATTTGGGTACCAGAAATAATGAAATACCTTTGGTGCCTTCAGGCGCATCTGGCAGTTTGGCAAGCACCAGATGGATAATATTATCGGTTAAATCATGTTCTCCAGAGGTGATCCAGATTTTAGTGCCGGTAATACGAAACTGGTCGTTATTATTAAAGGGAATGGCTTTGGTTTTGATTAACCCTAAGTCAGTGCCACATTGTGGCTCAGTCAAGCACATGGTGCCAGACCATTTACCTTCAGCCATTGGCGGTAGATATTGTTGCTTTAATGTTTCACTGGCGTGGGCGCTGATACAATTAATTGCGCCTCCAGTTAAGCCTGGGTAGGCACTAAAGGCCAAGTTAGTCGCACAGGAAAGCTCCTCCATCACAAAACCAACTAAGTGGGGCAGAGCTTGGCCACCATAAGCTTCATCAAGGGTTACACCGTTCCAGCCAGCGGTTACATAGCGCTGATAGGCTTGCCTAAAACCAGGGGGTGTTTTAACACTTTGATCGCTTGGGTCATAGAGGCAGCCAACCCGATCTCCTTCGGCATAACAAGGGAAGAGTTCTTGCTCACAGAGTTTACCCCCTTCGCTGATTATGGCCATAACAAGATTAGGGGTTACCTCTGTAAATCGAGGTAACTGGTTTAATTTGGCGCCACCCAGCAATTCATATAGTACAAACTCAATATCTTGTAGGGGGGCTTGGTAATGCAAAGTCATCAGGGTTATCCTTAAGTTGTACTAATTATTATTATTGTATAAGAATTTTTTGAGCTTGTATAACTTACTTGGTAATAGTGTTGCTCATCGGGGGGCTTAGCGTGCCATACTAAGTTACAGGCTGTAGACCATACATTATTAGGGCAACTTAGCAGAAGCAATGAAACTTTTAATGACAGGCGGAACCGGGTTTATTGGGCAAGCACTAGTTAAACGGTGGCTTAAGAGTAATCATCAACTCACTGTGCTGACTCGAAGGCCAGGACAGTGGACAGATTATTGGAATAACCAAGTGGTTTGTATTAGTCAATTTGACCAGTTAGAGCAAGCTGCTGACTTTGATGTTGTGATTAATCTGGCTGGTGAACCGATTGTTGATAAACGTTGGACTGGTGAGAGAAAACGACAATTAAGAGCAAGTCGAATTGATTTAACTGAGCATTTGATTAATTTTTTAAAGCAGTTAGCCACTCCACCAAAAGCATTACTCAATGCATCCGCCATTGGCTTTTATGGGTATCACCGAGCTGATAAGTCGATTGATGAGAATTGCCCGGCTGCTGATGATTTTGCTGCAACACTTTGTAAAGACTGGGAACAAACGGCAAAAACAGCTGAACCATTAGGTATTCGCGTATGTTTGATGCGTTTTGGAGTAGTACTAGGGCAGGGAGGCGGTGCACTACAAAAAATGTTGCTGCCGTTTCGACTGGGTTTAGGTGGACGAATCAGCACAGGTGAGCAAACGATGTCTTGGGTTTACTTGGAAGATTTACTCAATGCTATTGATTTTCTTATAAATCATGACGAGTTATCAGGCCCATTTAATATTACCAGTCCAAATCCTGTGTCAAATGCCCAATTTAGTAAAGCGTTAGCAGATCAGCTAAAGCGCCCCGCGATATTTCCAGTCCCTGCTTTTATGTTAAAACTAATGTTAAGTGAAGCGGCAGATTTATTACTCAAAGGACAACGAGTGGTGCCTGATCGATTAGTGAAAGCTGGATTTGAATTTCAGTTTGCAGAGTTGCAAGCTACCTTGGCTGCTATTTTGCCAAGGTAAAACTGTATTTTATACTTGAGTTGTTATTAGGCTCTCTGTATTAGAGATATGGCCACTCTTAGTTAGTGACGACTTTTTCTTTTATGATTGGATGAATGAGAAGAAGCCGAGCGTGGTTTGCTTTGCTCTGCGGTTTGTTGGTCATTTTGCAGCTCTTTGACAATAGCCGTTAAATGAGTAAGCTCTGTAGAGAGTTGATTTAATAGGGTGCGAATATCTGGTTCTTGATTGGCTGTATTTTTGGTGTGTTCGTGCTTACTCGATAATGAGTCTGGTACAGATTGTGCCGATTTATCTTGGCTTGCTTTATCTTGTTGCTCGTGAAGGCGCTTTTCTAACTTTTCTCCTTCTTCAACTAAATGATCAAATAAGCGATGACTTTCTTGACCAGCTTTTTCTAGCTGAACAAATGCACCTAAACCGGCCAGCCAGATCTTATGAGCTGCATTTTTGAGTGGGCCCAATGTGAGGCCATTATCTTTGACAAGTTCCATACAACAGACCAACTGATTAAGAATATATTAAAGTTAAGTGGCAGTAGTCACTCATTTAAGTACTATTATTTTAGTCTAGTATTAGTTGGGCTACTGAATAAAAAGCTAGGAATCTTTCAGTGACTTCATTAAACTGACACTTAACACTGTCATAACCGAAGGGAGATAGGTTCAGTTGTTAGTAAAGCAGTTAAATTGAGCTTTAAAGACTGTACTTTTAAGGTTAGTGACGAGTTAACTCATCGGTCTGGCTTTATTAATTTATTTAGCAATTACTGACTGCTAAGAATTAATGGTCCAGTACAAGCTGCTCGGTATAAAAGGTTATTCATGGAAACAGTTGCTGCTAAGGATATTTCGCAACGAATTAAAGAAATTGGCTTAGCTATCGAACAATTGGAAGAGGAAGATGTAGCAGCCGCACGCCGATGCCGTAAACAGCTGGCAAAGATTATTGGCCGAGATGTGGATGGCATTGCTGATGCTTATATTGATTTTGAAAATATGGCAGGCCCCAATCCCATTATTGGTATTCATACCAAAGATATTACTGATACGTTAATGGTCATGGGTAAACAGGTTGTTAAACACCCTCAACTAGCCTTATACCAAAGCTGGCAATTATTAGGTGATGCTGTACAGGTCTTGCTAGGTAATTCTGACTTAAAACCAACCAAGCAAGACAAACGTTTTAATGATCCCACCTGGTTTGATAACCCATTTTATAAACGTTATATGCAGCTTTACTTTGCCTGGTGTAATCGACTGTTTGAATGGACTGAACAAGTCGGATTTGAAGATGCTGAGCAACGTCGTTCTAGGTTCATTTTATCACTGATAACGGAAGCATTGGCGCCCACTAATTCATTATTAAACCCTGCAGCTATTAAACGAATTTTTGAAACGGCTGGAGAGAGTGTTCAACAGGGGCTAGTCAATTTGTTGGATGATTGGTTGCATAATGGTGGAATGCCTGCACAGGTAAACAAACGTGCATTTAGTGTAGGAGAAAATCTTGCTACCACACCCGGTTCAGTGGTATTTCGTAATGAAGTACTGGAACTCATTCAATATAAGCCTATTACCCCGCAAGTTTATAGCAGACCTTTATTTATTATTCCTCCTCAAATTAACAAATTTTATATTTTTGACTTAACACCAGATAAAAGCTTTATTCATTATGCGCTGAGTTTAGGTATTCAAGTTTTTGTGTGTAGCTGGCGTAATCCGAATATTGAACATCGTGATTGGGGGTTAGAAACTTATATTATTGCTTTGGAAGATGCCATTGATGCTACCTGCGAAATTACCGGTGCTAACAATGTTAATGTGCTAGGCGCTTGTTCTGGTGGTATTACCGCAGCCACGCTGGTGGGGTATTTACAGGCAGCGGCAAAAACCAAGGTAAATGTATTAACCTTGATGGTTAGTGTGCTGGATATGAATATTGACTCAGATGTCGCTTTATTTGCTACGGAGCGTTCATTGGCACAGGCTAAGAGTTACTCTCATCGTAAGGGGGTTTTAGAAGGGCGGGATTTAGCGAAAGTGTTTGCCTGGATGCGCCCCAATGATTTGGTTTGGAACTACTGGGTTAATAATTACTTATTAGGTTATCCTCCACCAGCCTATGATGTGCTTTATTGGAATAATGATACCACTCGACTTCCTGCAGAACTGCATGGACAATTTCTAGATATGTATGAAGAAAACCCATTTCATCATCCAGGCTTATTAAAAATTTGTAATGAGCCAATTGATTTAAGCCAGGTGGAATGTGACTTATATGCAGTGGCTGGGTTGAATGATCATATTACCGCGTGGGAAGCCTGCTATCGATCAACGTTACTCTTTGAAGGACATTGTGACTTCATATTAAGTAATAGTGGTCATGTGCAGTGTATTTTAAATCCACCAGGTAACCCAAAATCATTTTATTATACTAACAACAGCCACCCGCAACGGGCTGAAGAGTGGCGCAAAACAGCATCCAAGCATCGTGGTAGTTGGTGGGATCACTGGGCAGGCTGGATAAAAGTAAGATCGGGTGAGCAGTTAGAAGCACCCAAAAAAATCGGTAGTAGTTTATACCCTCCAACGGATATTGCTCCAGGCACTTATGTTCATGAATAAATAAGATTCATGAGTAACCAGGCTTCATGAGTATACAGTCAATGAGTAAAGCAGCTGAAAAGAAATGGGCTAGATATCCTGACTTTGATATTCAATACCAGGAAGTCGCCGGGCAACAATTGCGTGTGGCCATTCGCCCGGGCAGCCTTCAAAATAAACCCCCTTTGCTTCTATTAAATGGTATTGGTGGTAGTGTGGAGTTTTTACAGCCTTTAGCTGACGAGTTAACCGGTGTAGAGATTATTGCCTTTGATGTTCCTGGATCAGGAGGGTCACCAGCGCCACTAGTGCCTTATCGGTTTGCCGGTTTATCAGAGTTAACGGTAAAGCTTCTTAATAAACTCAATTATGGGCAAGTCAATGTTATGGGGTACTCATGGGGTGGAGCATTGGCACAACAGTTTGTTCATGATTTCAGTCGACGTTGCCGTAAACTGGTTTTAGCTGCTACCACGATGGGAGTAGTTGCTGTGCCAGGCCATGTTTCTGAGTTGTTGAAAATGGCATGGCAGCCTAAAAAATATTTTCGTCAGGCAGTCAGAGGAGCCTTAATTAATAACTACAGTCGCCATGAGAGTTTGCCTGAAAAGCCTCCTTCACAGGGACTTCGGGGGTTTTCGTACCAGCTATTGACAGGCTATGGTTGGACCAGCTTTTTATGGTTAAGTAAAGTGAGAAATGACACTTTGTTATTAGCGGGTGACAATGACATGGTTGTACCTGCCATCAATATGAAGCTGATGGCAAGGCTAATGGCTAACGCTGACTTAAAGTTATTGGCAGGTGACCATTTTTTCCCGATAGTTCAGCCAAAACAAACTGCAGAACTGGTGCTTAATTTTTGTGACTATCACTAGCTCTGCAGATTTATGGGTATGTCTGCTGATACAGTATATGTTGTACTAATGAAACTGTTTGTTGGTTGTTACTTGTGAGTTTGTCTTTTGTGTGTTTAGTAGTTGTTTGGTCTCTTGCCAATCAAAAGATTGATTGGCAGCTTCTGCTGAAGCCTGCAGTTCTTCCAGTTGTTGATAAACAGCAATCTCTTCTTCAGGCATAAAGTGTAAACATTCCCCACCAAGTAACCATAATAAGTCTCTGGAAATAAGGTGTGTCAGTTGTGGCCAGTAATTGATCAGCTGACATACAGTATCTTGCCCTTGTTGATAGGCGGCTTCATCACCTTGTTTGAAACACTCGGCCAGTTCTTGGCAGCGGTTTATCCAATTGGTCAATGTTTCTTGATTGACTTCGGAACTGGCTTGTTTAATCCCATTGGCAAGTTGATTAAATAGGGCTTCTAATGATGGTGTTGTTGACATAGGCTTGGATTTCTAATGATGAACCTCAATTAAAGGAGAAAGGGTAGCCGATTTAGAGCCTGTTATCACTATTAAAATGTATAAATTATCAGAACCTCTTACCTATCTTGTTGGACAATCAGCTGCTAATAAGTAGTTGATTACACCTTAGCTCTGATGTTGATTTTTCTTGACCCAGTATTGGTGTCTAAGGAGGTATCTGCATCAAGTCTAGTCAGACTTACTTATGGGTTAAATTGCATGAAGTCATTAGCACTTGAAATAAGCAACTTACATAAAACCTATGACAATGGCCATGAAGCCTTAAAAGGTATTAATTTAACGGTTGAGCAAGGCGACTTCTTTGCTTTGCTAGGGCCTAATGGAGCAGGCAAATCCACTACTATCGGTATAATTTCCTCATTGATCAATAAAACGGCAGGTGATGTCTCAATCTTTGGTTACAACTTAGCTCAGCAGCGTTATCTGGCAAAAAAGCAATTAGGCGTTGTACCACAAGAGTTTAACTTTAATCAGTTTGAAAAAACCAAGGATATTTTGGTGACTCAAGGTGGCTATTATGGAATGCAGCCACAACAGGCAAAAGCTCAGGCTGAACACTATTTAAAGCAGCTAGGTATTTGGGATAAACGTGATGTACCCGCAAGAATGCTATCGGGAGGAATGAAGCGGCGGCTAATGATTGCGCGAGCCTTAATCCACGAACCTAATCTATTGATTCTGGATGAGCCAACGGCGGGGGTCGATATTGAGTTGCGCCGCTCTATGTGGGAATTTTTAACGGATATTAATAAAAATAAGGGGATTACTATTATTTTAACCACTCATTACTTAGAAGAGGCAGAACAACTTTGTCGAAATATTGCCATTATTGACAAAGGTAGTCTGGTTGAAAATACCAGTATGAAATCGCTATTGAGACAGCTTCATTTAGAAACCTTTATTCTGGATACTCGCCAAGCGATTAATGAACTACCAGAGGTTAATGGCTACCTTATGAAATTAGTCGATGACCATACGCTGGAAGTACAGGTTGAAAAAAGCCAGGGGCTTAATCCGTTATTTTCCCAGTTATCTCAGCAGCAAATTGATGTGACCAGTATGCGAAATAAAGCCAATCGGCTAGAAGAATTGTTTGTGTCTTTGGTAGAAGCTGGTAATGGCAGCAGTAAATAAGGAAGAATGAGTTATGTATTGGCAGCATATTTGGATTGCATTTCAAACTATTTATTATAAAGAGGTACGTCGTTTCCTCCGAATCTGGCCGCAAACTTTATTACCACCAGCGATTACGATGGTGCTGTATTTTGTGATTTTTGGCAGCATCATTGGTTCTCGAGTAGGGGAGATGGGTGGTTTTTCCTATATGGAATATGTCGTGCCAGGTTTAGTGATGATGTCGGTTATTACTAATGCATACAGCAATGTATCTTCATCATTTTTTAGTAATAAATTTCAAAAAAGTGTTGAGGAAATGTTGGTAGCACCAATCCCTAACTGGGTCATATTAGCAGGTTTTGTAGCAGGAGGGGTGACCAGAGGTTTGTTAGTTGGTTTAGTCGTTACCTTGTTATCACTGGGTTTTGCTGATTTACAAATAGTGAATATTGGAGTGACGGTGATAGCTGTGTTATTAACAGCCATTGTTTTTTCACTGGGTGGTTTTATTAACGCAATTTACGCTGATAAGTTTGATGATATTTCGATTATCCCTACCTTTGTGTTAACACCTTTGACTTACTTAGGTGGCGTATTTTATTCAGTAGAGGTATTACCTGAGCTTTGGCGTCACCTATCGCATGCTAACCCTATACTGTATATGGTGAATACATTTCGCTATGGCTTATTAGGATATGCCGATGGTATTAATATCCTGTTTTCCATTGGTATGTTGGTTTTCTTTAGTATATTGCTGACTGTGTATAGCTTAAGACTGCTAAATAAAGGCAAAGGACTGTTGCACTAAAGTGATTGATAGGACCTAGCCTGAATATTGCTGTAGCGTGGAAGAAGTTCAGGCTGGTTTGATACTAAATAATGACTTTATCTCGTAGTTTTTTGGCTGCATCTTGTAAGGCTGCAATAATTTTTTCTTTGTCATAGCGCTGGACATTAGCTGTATCCAGATACATTGAGAAACCTTCAAGCTCATGTTCAATAAAGCTTTGTGTGGCTCCCAGGTCACGACGAAAATCAACAACTTGATAAATAGCAATAGGCCGAGAAAACCCCTTAACACTAATATTGCCTTTATCTCGGCACATGATGATATCTTTGATTAACGAGTAGGTTTCGTAAGAAATTAATATCTCATTAGGCTCAGCACTGCCTTCTAAACGACTGGCAAGGTTAACCTCTTTACCAATGATGGTGTAATCCATTCTAGACTCTGCACCAAAGTTGCCCACTGTACAATAGCCGGTATTAACCCCCATTCTGATTTCCAGTGGTTTGCTAATGCCTTGGCTACGCCATTGCTGACGTAATACTTTCATATGCTTACGCATGGCAATGGCCATTGATACTGCTGACATAGCATCTTTTTTGGCTCCCTGACTGGTTGGGTCGCCAAAAAACACCATGATGCTATCACCCACAAATTTATCAATAGTGCCACCATATTTGAGGGCAATATTAGACATTTCGGTCAGGTAGTTATTGAGCAAGTCGGTGAGTGCTTCGGCTTCCATTTCTTCCGTCAATTCAGTGAAACCTTTTATATCAGAAAAAAATACCGATAGCTTTTTACGTTGAGTTTCTAGTCTGGCCTTATGCCTGCCAGAAAAGATCATCTCATATACCTGAGGCGAGACGTATTTACATAAGTTGTTGGCTAGCTGTAGTGATTTTTCTTTTTGCAGTTGTACTTCTTTTTTGCTGGTTCTAAGTTGCTCCCCGGTATGATGAAATTGGTAAGCAATATATAAAATATAAACACCACTACTGATGCCTGCTGCAACAGCCATGAGTGTTGGAGTTGGCCCTGCCAGCTGGCCCCCGCCTAGTATATAACCTGCCATAGCACTGGCAATGAGAAATAAGTTAGTTGTCGATAGCGTTTGCCTGCCACTAAATGCAATGGTGCTAAACTCCAGCATTAATATAAACAAGATCGTGGGGACTGCTGAAAACCCCATTAACCCAATGATTATGCCAGTATTAATTGTGTCTAAATAATGAAGTGTTCGTCGGCTTGCTTTGTTTGCAAAATGGAAAAATCGTTGGCAAATAAGGTATGTGATGTGTGGGTAAAGTAAAGCATAAGGGATTACCCAGAGAATGCTATGGGCTAAGTGCCCGGTATAGGAGCCAGATGCGATGGTTACAGCACCTGCAAGATAAGCCAGGATGCGAACATTGTAGTCCCTGATCAAGGGGTTATTAGTTACTGCACTCATCTACGTTAATGGCCTGTTCTTCAATATCGACAACAAGCAATTGGTGTGGCTGTTATCAATTATGCTTTTAATTCAAGAGGTTAGGAACCAATCTTAACCTTTGCCACTACCTTTCTGCAATATACAGTGTGAAATAGCTGATAGTATTTTTTAGTTTTTGCTCAATATTTTGTGTTGAGCTTTACCCTGCTGCATAGCGGCATAAGGGAGCCCAATTACCTTTAGATTATTACAAGAATAGCGGAAGGCGGCTGGATTATGGATTGCAAGCGTCAGTTATATTAATAAATGTTGAGATCTTTAGCTCAGATAGCTTTAGTGCGCAATGATGGGGAGCTGATGGTCGCTATATGTTGATCACTATATGATAGTTAGATGTTGTTCATTATTAATATGAGTAATAACAGGCTTGAGCTTACTACTGACTTCATTAGCCTGTTCTTCAAAAGGCTCTGGAGAAACCAAGCTGAATAACTTTGGATCATTTAAGTCGCGAGGTAGTGTTAATAAGGTGTATTTTAAAGCAGTTTCTAAGTTTAGCCTGTGTCCTACTGAGATATAAACAGGTGGATAATCTTCATGTAAACGTAAAATTGCGCTATGAGCTTGTTGATGGGTTTTTAGAGGTATCCAGGTTCCCCTTTTCCGTGAAAGCTTGTGATGCACTGGCATATGGGGGATTGAGCGGATTCCAATGGAAGGGGTATTTGTCAATAACCCAATATGGCTGGCAAGACCAAATCGGTCGGGGGGAATTAAGCCTCGGCCATCGCATAGAATCAGGTCAGGATTCACTTTTAAACTAGCCAAGGCCTTGAGTAACACTGGTGCTTTTCTAAACGAGATTAAGCCATTTTGATTAGGAAAGGTCAGTTTTTCTGTTGCGCTATGTCGCTCAATTACCCTATGGTCAGGGAGCCTTAGCAAAGTGATATGAGCGGTGGAATAGTCTTGGTCTAAGTTGATTTCTACTTGTGCTCTGGCGACATACTGGATATGAGTAAACTGGTCATCAGTGACAATCCAGGCACGCAGGCACTTTTGAATAGACTCAGCCTCAGCGGGTGAGATATTCCATGGATGCAGCTGATGTATCTTCATATGTTAATAATTGGTTAAAGATATATGTTCGAACTATTTAATACCAGTCTCTTCTAATCGTAACCTGAGTATAGAACTAATGGAAGCGTGTTTATAAAATTCCTTTCCTGTAAATCTATTTTATTACTGATAAGTGAATATTAATGGAAATCTTAACTGCACTACATAACAGAGTCTCAAAGCCTAGATTAGTTGAGCCTGGGCCTTCAGAAGAACAGTTAGCGGCTATTTTTCAGGCGGCTTTAAGAGCACCTGATCATGCCATGCTAAAACCATGGCGCTTTTTAACGATAGTTGGGGTAGGGCTAGAGAGGTTAGGGCAACTGTTTGCTGATGCCGCTAAACAAGATCAGCCTGACTTAAGTGAAGAAGCGTTGAACAAATATTTAGGAATGCCGTTGCGTGCACCCATGATTATTGTGGTGATTTGTAGCCCAAAGTCACACCCAAAAGTCCCCGAAGTGGAGCAAGTCCTGTCAACTGGCGCAGCGACTCAAAATATGTTGCTAGCTTGTCATGGCATGAAGCTGGGAGCTATGTGGCGAACAGGCGCGATGGCTTATCATGCTCATGTTAAAGCTGGGCTAGGCATTGGTACAGACGAGTTGCTTGCGGGCTTTTTATATGTGGGTACACCACAAGGCTCGATTAAACGAGTACCTGAATTAAATTTGACAGATTTTGTACAAAACTGGCCTTTAAATAAAAAATAACACAGTAATAAGTCTTATTTGATAGACAGGCTCCTTGCTGATGGTAGGGCTAGCTTCTTAAATATATGATTGACTATGGATATAATTCGTGCAAAGGACTGCTGTGAGTTAACCGACATAAAAATATTGCTCTCGTTGGGTTTTCATGACTTTTTTCATAAGACAATCACAGAAATTCATATACTCCGTTGTTAGACTAAATAATATTAGTTATTTCAATAAGATAGCCTAAACCTGTAAATTTTGTCGACAGTTTAACTATTAGCTCATACACTTGTGAATAAGGAGCTTAATCACAGTTTGGCAGTAGCCTCTTTAAATAATAAAGACACAACTGATTGACTGCCGCTGTGTTTAAGCAAGGGGAGAGGATTTAGCTTGTATTTCACTTCTACGATAAGACCTGCTTACACATTTTCCACTACACTGGTCGCTATTAAGGAATCACATATGAAAAGTGGTGTTTGCCACTTGATTACAACAGGAAGTAGCTATGGATTCAGTAGGCTTCGTCAGCTATAGCATTGCCGCCACTGCCTACCTTGCCCTTACTTTCTTGCTTTGTACCCGGCTAAAAGAAGGAACTGTTGGTGGTTGGCTGGTACTGGCAACAGCGGGTATGTCGATATGGGCTGGTATTGCTGCCTATGCCAGTTGGGATGAAACTGTCTTTCTTGCTGATGTGCTTCCTGTAGAAGCAGTGAGGGCACTACTTTGGTGTTGGTTTTTATTAAAGTTGTTAGGTTATACAGCTTTAGCAGGCAGTAAAATTATTGCGGTAGGACGCCCCGCTCTGTTAGTGGCTGTTGCTTTATTAGTTTGGTTAGAGGTGGACTCAGACTTCTTGTCCTTAGTGCAGCAACAAAGTGCTTCAGATCTACGTATTATTAGTCATTTGTTATTGGCTATTATTAGCTTATTTCTGATTGAACAACTATACCGAAATACCCAAGTTGATAAGCGCTGGGCAGTTAAGCACTTATATCTAGGACTAACAGTTGCCTTTGCCTTTGACTTTATTCTTTATGCTGAAGCATTACTTTACAGCCATATTAACCTGGTAATGTGGAATGCCAGAGGCTTGGTTGATGCTTTGATTGTACCACTCATCGCATTGTCTGCTACCCGTAATCCAAAATGGGCTGTGGACGTATTTGTTTCCCGACGAGTTATTTATAGAACATCTGTATTAGTGATTACAGGTGGTTACCTGTTGGTAATGGCGATTGCAGGTTATTACATCAGGGATTTTGGAGGTGAATGGAGCGAAGTTTTTTTAGCTGTTTTTATCACTTCTGCGCTTGTTGGCTTTTTTGTTCTGTTATTTTCTGCGCAAATTCGTGCAAAATTTAAAGTCTTAATAAATAAACACTTCTTTCATTTTAAATACGACTATCGTGATGAGTGGATGCGTTTAAATAATGCGCTGGTTTCTATTGATGCCACAGAGCCACTACAACAACGTTGCATTAAAGTCATGGCTGACACGGTAGATAGTCCGGCGGGTGTATTATGGTGCAAAGATAAAAAGTCTGTGTTTCAGCCAGTTTATGGTTGGAATATGCGTTTTTCTGATCATTGGCAAGAAACCCGAGAGTCGGAGTTAGTCCGCTTTCTTATGGTGAAAAAATGGGTGATTAACAAGACTGAATATGATGCTAACCAGTCGCTTTATGATGGGGTTGCGTTTCCTGATTGGTTTACCCAGAACGAAGATAACTGGCTAATAGTACCCTTAATCAATCACGATGATTTATTTGGTTTTATTGTATTAGCTAAACCACGAGCAAAGCGAACAATAAACTGGGAAGAGCATGATTTATTAAAAATGATTGGCTATCAACTAACGAATTATTTAGCGTTAATAGATGCCAGTGAAGAGCTGGCGAATGCACGACAGTTTGAAGCATATAACCGGCTGTCTGCGTTTGTAGTACATGACTTAAAAAATGTCGTGGCTCAACTATCATTGATTGTTACTAATGCATCTAAACACAAGCATAACCCTGAATTTATTGATGATGCCCTAGAAACGCTAACTAATGCTGTGGCTAAAATGAATCGGATGCTAGAGCAGTTACGTAAAGGGAAAATACCCACTAAAAATAAATCAATAGTAGATTTAAATACAATTATTGCAGAAGTAGCTAGGCAGCAATCGGGGTATACACCACAAGTGATGCTGGTCAACTCAGATCAAACGATTTCATTAAACATTGATCGAGCTAAGCTGGTATCGGTGCTTGGTCATTTAGTTCAAAATGCTCAGGATGCAACAGAAGATAGCGGCTGGGTTAAATTAACAGCAGGGCAAGATACTGATAATGCCATTATTAGCATTACTGATAATGGCGTAGGAATGGATGCTGAGTTTATTAAAACACGACTTTTTAAACCTTTTGATACAACTAAAGGAAATGCGGGTATGGGCATTGGTGTGTTTGATGCCAAAGAATTTATTGAGTCTCAAGATGGCATAATTTCAGTTAACAGCGAACCTGGCAAAGGAACCGAGTTTATGATTCGTTTACCGTTACACCAGGGGTTGCCCAATGAAGCAACAAAAAGCACTGAAGGAGAACAAGCATGTCAGATATAAAACGGACATTGCTTATTGTTGAGGATGATCCGGGGTTACAAAAGCAACTTAAGTGGTGCTTTGAGGGTTATGAAACTATTATCTGTGGTACGCGTGAAGAGGCGATTAAGCATCTCAGGCGCACTGAACCCCAAGTGGTAACAGTTGATTTGGGGTTGCCACCTGACCCTGCAAATGCCAGTGAAGGCTTGAAGACCGTTGAGCAAATTTTATCTTTGGCGCCTCAAACAAAGGTCATTGTGGTGACTGGTAATGATGACCGTGAAAATGCTATTCGGTCTATTGCATTAGGTGCTTATGATTTTTATCAAAAACCCATTGACACTGATGTGTTGGGGCTAATCATTGAAAGAGCATTTCATGTCCATGCTTTAGAACAAGAAAATCAACGCTTACAGCAAAAATATAATGCAGAGCCTCTGTCGGGTATTATTGCTTGTAGTGAGAGCATGCAAAAAATTACTCGAAGCATTGAAAAAATTGCACCAACGGATGTGGGTGTGCTGCTATTGGGAGAAAGTGGTACTGGTAAGGAAGTGTTAGCCCGTGCCATTCATAATTTAAGTGAAAGAAAGAAAAATAATTTTGTTGCCGTTAACTGTGCAGCTATTCCAGAGAACCTTTTAGAAAGCGAGCTTTTTGGCTATGAAAAGGGAGCATTTACTGGCGCGGTTAAACAAACCAAAGGAAAAATTGAATATGCGATAGACGGCACTTTCTTTTTAGATGAGGTGGGGGATTTACCCATGTCATTACAAGCAAAGCTATTGCGTTTCTTGCAGGAAAGAACCATTGAAAGGGTCGGTGGCCGTGAAGAAATTCCCGTTGATGTAAGAGTGATTTGTGCAACGCATCAAAACTTACCCAAGCTCATTGATGAGGGGCGATTTAGAGAAGACTTATATTATCGAATCAGTGAAATTACCTTGAAAATACCGCCGCTTCGGGAACGGCATGGTGATGCGGTGGTGATTGCTCGTAATTTATTACAGCGCTTTAATGAGCAGCACAAACGCAATTTAAAAGGCTTTACCAATGATGCGCTAGATGCCATTTCTAGCTACCACTGGCCAGGAAATATCCGCGAGCTGGAAAACCGCCTGAAAAGAGCAGTGGTGATGGCTGATGGCAAAATGATTAATGCTGAGGATCTTGAGTTAGAAAATGTTGAACTGAATGAGTTCCCGTTTAATTTAAAAGAAGTAAGGGAGAAAGCGGAAAAAGAAGTTATTAATCGAGCTATTGGCTATACCAATAAAAATATTTCTAAAACGGCGGATTTACTCGGCGTTACAAGACCTACTTTATACTCACTTATGCATAAATATGGAATAATGGAATAAGACAATGTTAAATCGCACGAAACAGGATAAAACTAATAAAAGGCAGTCTAGCTATTTTAAAAAGTCGCTATTAGCAATTTGCTTAGGTATTTCTTTACCATTACAACCTTTGTTTGCTGCTGACCTTTATCAGGAAGCTGAAAAATACTATAAAGATGGTGAATATAAAACAGCGATTATTCAACTAAAAAACTTACTAAAAGAAAGTCCTAAGGATGGCAAAGCAAGAGCACTATTAGGTCGTGTCTATGTAAAAGACGGTAACTTTTCATCTGCTATTAAAGAGTGGGAAAGAGCAAGTAAACTAGGTGCTTTATCCAGTCAAGATAAGCTAGATCTTGCAGAGTTATATTTACTGCAGCGCAAATATGCGGAAGCTATTTCTTTAATTGAATTGGACACTATAGAAAATGAGCAAAAGCCAGAAGCATTAGCTATTCATGGATTTGCCTATTTGGGGCAGGGTATGTTGGCTGATGCAAAGGATGCATTTAATCAAGCAATTGCAATTAAGCCTGATGTTTCTGCTCAAATGGGGCTTGCACGAGTTGCCTTTGCGGAAGCGGATATAATGACCGCCTATGGTTATGTTGGTAAAGTGCTAAAAGAAAAGCCAGATCATGCAGATGCGCTTACTTTACAAGCTCAACTTAAGTTAAAAGAAGCTAAAGTTGAGGAAGCTATTGCGATACTTAACAAAGTGTTAGCTAAGAACAGTAAAAATTTTAATGCATTGCTAAAACGGGCAGAAGGGCTGGTTACTTTAGATAAGCTTGCAGAAGCAAAAGTGGATGTTGAAACTGTTGCTAAAGAAGTGCCTAACCATCCTGAAGCAAACTTTGTATTAACAAAGATTTTATTAAAGGAAAATAAGTTTAAGGAAGCAAAAGAAGCTGCCGAGAAAGTATTGCGCATTCAGCCAGGATTCTTACCTGTTATTTACTTACATGCGATAGCTAATTATGGTCTCGAAAACTATAAACAAGCTGCAGAAAGTTTAGAAAAATATGTGTCTAGTGTTAAAGGTAATGAAGGTGCCAATATCTTATTGGCTCAAATCTATTTAAAAGAAGATAACCCAAAAGCAGCAATCAAAGTATTATCACCATTAACTGGTCGTGATAGCCAGCACCAAGCCAAAGTATTTGCTTTACTTGGTAATGCTTATATGAAGCAAAACAACTATGTTAAAGGAACTGAGTATCTTGATAAAGCATTAGAGCTAGAGCCAGATGTTTCTAGATTGAGAGCACAAGCTGCAGTTGGTCACTTATTTTCAGGGGATGTAGATACCGCAGTAAAAGAGTTAAAAACCTTATCTGATAAAGCTACTACACCTAATGATGCAGATTTATTATTAGTCAGGACTTGGGTCCAACAGAAAAAATATGACGAAGCCTCAGAGCTTGTTGATCAGCGGATTAAAAAATGGCCAGATAATCCTGTTTATTATAATTTAAAAGGAATTATAATGCAGGTAAAGGATAAGCAAGAAGAAGCTGAAAAGTTGTTCAAAACGGCTCTTGAAAAAGATAGCAAGTATGTTCCTTCAATTATGGCATTAGCTGCGTTAGCTGCAGATAAAGGAGAAAAAGCTAAAGCCAAAGAACATTACCAAAATATAACCAAGATTAATAACAGCTATTTACCAGCTTACTACGCATTGAGTGCGTTAGCATCAAGTGAACAGGACAGTGCCGGCGCTATTGAGTGGCTAAAGAAAGCGAATGAAATTAACCCGGGTCATACCAGAACCAGCAGCTTACTGGTAGAAGCCTATATGAGGTCTCAGCAACCACTTAAAGCTGAAAAAACGATTAGTGAAGCATTGAGCCAAAATCCTAATAGTTTAGGGTTGCTGGATTTAGCTTATCAAGTTTATTTAAATCAAGATAAAAAAGATAAAGCTCAGTTCTATCTAGAAAAGCTCTATGGTAAACAGCCTGAGAATAAAAATTTATTGGGCCAGTTGGTTAACTTACGTATGAGTAATAAGAATGCTGTTGGAGCTATCAAACTGGTTGATACAGCAATTTTATCGAACCCAGAAGATATGGATTTATTACTCATGAAGTATCAGATTTTAATGGCTGATAAGCAATATGATAAAGCGATGTCAGTGGCTGAGCTAATTATTAAGAAAAATCCTGGTAAACCAGCGTTGGAAACATTTGTTGCCAGTGTAGAAGTAGCAAAAGGAAACAAAGATAAAGCTGATCAAATCTACCAGAAGCTTTTCGATGAGCTTGCAGCACCTGAAGTCTTCTTACCTGTTTATCAATACTATCTAAGTAACAAAGATGAGAAAAAGGTTGAAGAACTGTTTGCTAAAGCCACTAAAAAGTTTGATAAAAACCCTTCAATCAAAGCAAGATATGCTGGACACCTGCATCAGCAAGGCAAAGTTGATGAAGCGATAAAAGTATATGAAGAAGTATTATCCTTACAGCCAGAGCATATAGAATCACTTAATAACCTTGCTTGGTTTTATATGAGCAGCAATAAGGAGAAAGCCTTAGGTTACGCAAAGAAAGCATATAATTTGATGCCTCAACAACCAGAAATTGCTGATACTTATGGTTGGATTCTATTAGACAATAATCAAGTGGATGAGGCTTTAAAGCTGTTACAGCAGGCTTTGCAGGGCGCGCCTAATAATGGTGATATTGTTTACCATTACGCTGTCGCACTGGCTAAAAAAGGAAAAACTAAACAGGCAAAAGAACAACTACAAACACTATTAAGTAAAAATGTAAATTTTTCTGAAAAAACAGAGGCAGAAAAGTTTCTATCTGAGCTTAATTGAATTTAGCCCTTTTGGAGTTATAAAAAAGCTGGTGCTACCAAAATAGCACCAGCTTTTTTGTTGGTGGTGATGAGTTTTTATAATGTAATTAAATCTGTTGTTGGTGTTTTAGAATGATGTTTTTAATAATCCAAATCATGCCTTTTTGAAGCATGTTATCGTTGCCTCCTGGGCGATAAGTAATTTTTAATTTATTTCTATAAGCATCAAAATGCAATCCCCAAGGGGCAGCTAAAATAGGCCCGCGATGCAGAAGAATTTTTAGCACATTGGTGGCTGCCACCCCAGCACATAAGTCACAACCCATGATTGTTGATGGCCCTTTTTTATTATTTAAATTGACCCGTTTTTTATCCATCAAATAGGGTCTTTGCAGCATAGCAGGGGATAGCCCAACAAGAAATTTAAGTGCTTGATCTTCTTCAGAAGAACCTTCTAATTTAAAGTATTCCTCAAAAGACATTTTTCCTGGCATAAAGTTAAGAACAGCTGTACCCATACCTAAAGGTGCAGCAGTTGTTGCAGGAATATCTCGTTTATGACATTCAGCAAAAACAATTCGACGGGCTTCAAGGGCAAAAAAATCTAATGAGTCTACATAAAGATCAATCCCTTCTACGAAGTCTTTAGCATTTTTTTCATTAATGCCGTCTGGAAACTCTCTTACCGTTAATTCGGGGTTAATATCTTTGGCCATTTGGACTAGTGTTGCAAGTTTGGGCTGACCAACGGATGACATTTTAGCACCAGCTTGACGATTAAAATTTTCCACTTCAAAGCTATCAAAATCAGACAGATGAAAGTGTCCAATACCCAGTCTGGCTAATGTCACTAAATGGGCTCCTCCAACACCACCCATGCCTGCTATAGCAATTGTTTTATTGCGTAACTCATGTTGCTCTTCTTCAGTCACCCAACCGATATTACGTGAGAATGCAAGATCATAATCAAAGTTAGCCTGTTCCATGTTATTTCTTCACTGTTAAGGTTCGTTGATGAGACATGTTATGTATAGACAGTTCAGGAGAAAACTGATCTGCGAGATCGTTATATACACGCTCGAAAAATGGTTTTGCCAGATGAGGAAGGTTTTTATGAAAAATTCCTTCATTAATATAAAAAGGTGCTCTGCGGCCATGGTAATCAACAACGGGGCCAATTTGTTGAAATGTTATACCCATCATTCCCAGATGTTTAGCAAGCCTAGGTTCCATCATTACGAAGACGTGTTCAATTTCATTTAGCTTGGCAATGGCTGTGACGGATAAATACAAACTTACTGCAATAAAGGGAAAATTACGACGTTCTTCCGCTTGATTAGTTTGTTTAACCTCAGGTGCTCCTGTTGGTGTTTTAGAGTCTCCTGACCGTCGTCTAAATTGGCTTTTAACTGCCAGGCGAGAAATCTCACCAAAAGTACCACGCTCAAAACTATCGATATCGACAATTGATTTATCAAGTGCGTCGTAGCAGTATTTTTCTAATGGTAATTGTGCATCTCGATTATTTTTAGGAGGAACAACCAAACGAACACAACCTGCATAGCTTTGACTTGATAAGTGTTCAATTAGTACATGTTGGGAATAATGATCGAAGTCATCGGTTTCCAAATCTGATGTTGTATCGGGCTCAAATTTGAGCTCTTTACAATAGACATCACAACGAATTCGATAGGCGTGCTGTACCAAGGACAGGTCACTAGCAAGCATGGGCTTAAAGTATTGATAAAAATGATCAACAATAGCATTAGGGTTGAGCATAAAAGTTACAACCTGATACAACGGACTTAATGATTAACTATAGGTAAACCAAGTTTAGTTGAGGTAATTAAATAGAAGGATTTTTTTTATATTAATATAATTTTTTATTGTAATAATACTTACTTATTTTTCTAAATGTACTAATGGGCACTTATGATAGTAGCAAAGAGGGCTTTTTTATAAGTGGTTAAATCCTATTGACAAAAGTTTACGATGAACAGATATCGTAACATTCACCACAGTGACTATTCTCTATCTATACTGATCTGTTAATGTTGTATCACTTTAAGAGAAATATCATGAAACCGACTCAATGGTTATCCCGACTTTTTTTATTTGGGTGGTTTATCTCCCTTCCTGTTTTTGCAGCGAGTGATGCTGAAGTATTAGCTAAACGAGTATATGAGCGCCCCGATGGGGATGACCGTGCTAGCTTTGGCTATATGGTTTTGGTGGAAGAAGGTCATAAACCAAGGGTTAGAGGGATGTTTAGTTATGGTAAAGATAAATCTTATAGTGATGTTTGGTCATTAATTCGTTTTACATCACCTAAGGATATAGCAAATACTGGCTTGTTAACTTTAGACTCTGAAGCGAAAGACAGTGAACAGTGGGTGTATTTACCTGGCCTCGATCGAGTCAGACGAATTTCTTCTAGTCGAAAGGGGGGGCGATTTGTTGGTTCTGATATTTTTTATGAGGATTTGCAAAACCGTTTATATACAAAAGACAATCATAAAGTCCTTGGCAAGGCAAAAGTAAATAAACTTGATGCCATTATTTTAGAAAGCATACCTAAAAAAGCAGATGATTCAGCATATTCCAAAAAAGTTAGCTGGATCCATGAAAGCTCATTAATTGCACTTAAAGTTGAGTACTATCAGGATGGTGCAACCAAGCCAATGAAACGCTTGATAGTTAATAAAATCAATAAAACTCAGGGTTATTGGACAGTTTTAGAGTCTACAGTCACTGATCTGGACTCTGGGCATAAAACCATTATGAAGGTGAAAAATGTTCTGTACGACCAAGGCTTAGCGGATGATATGTTTACGGTACAGGTATTGGAGGACCCTTCTAGAGAGACAAAATATAGACCAAAACAACTAGAACAAAAATAAATTTTATCGATTTTATTATGAGAAAAAAAATGTTAAAGCAGCTTCCAAAGAAGCATGCCTTTTTATGGCTGAGTGTTTTTTTTGCCGGAACTAGCTATGAGCATGCCTTATCTGCTGAAACGCAGGAAAATAATAAATCATCTGCATTTAAACAGTTAAAATTGCTTTGGTGGGCTGATGCTTCTGCGCAAAATGTGCCATCTCCTGATGAAGGCGAAGTAATAATTATTACAGATGATACTGAGGTTGAGGATGAAATCAGTGATAGTGATGAAGAAATTTTATTGGATACAGATACTGGCAATGACTCATTAGACATAGAAGCATTGGAAGAGTTGGCTGCTGGAGAATCTACAGACAGTTCAGGATTAAATTACGGCTTGAGTACAAATATTACTGGCTCATGGTTAAGTCGATCAGCCAGTAATGTCAGTCATTATGAATATGGTCAGTTAAATGCTTTTCTTCAATATCAGCCCAGTGAAAAATGGGAATGGCAATTGGGTATACGAGCTGATTATGACAAGCAAGTGGGCAGCCCAGATTTTGAAGCATTAAAATTTGATTATGATGAAGTATTTTTACGATATCGAACAGATCAATTTAGTTTTACGATTGGTAGCCAAATAGTACTTTGGGGAGTAGCTGATGAAGTAGCACCTACTGATCAAGTGAGTGTTCAGGACTTGACGAGGGGATTGATTCCGGACTGGGAAGATCGGCACCGAGCTTATCCCATGTTAAGGTTTGAGTATTTTATGGATAACAGAAAGCTAGACGCAATTTGGTTGCCTGATTTTAGAGCTGCAGAGTTGCCTAATGATGACAGTATTTGGGCTCCTATTAGAAGAGATACTGGACAAATATTTGCGCCACTACGTTCATTTCAAGTGTCTCAAATTACCATTGGAGAGGATGATGAAGGTTCTGGTGGTGGAGGGGTACGCTATAGTGTCACTGCTGAAGGGTTTGATTATGCAGTGACTTTGTTACGGGTAAAGCGCTCTTTACCTTATTACAAACTAAGCAATGAAACGTTGGATATATTAAGGACTAACCCAAACCCTTTAGCTATTTTAACAGCTAGTGATGACAATTTAATAGAAACTCACCCTTATAGTTGGGTTGTCGGTGGAGACCTTACTTTTCAATTATGGGATGTAACTTGGCGACTAGAAGGGGCTTTTTCGAGTGAAAAACCGGCAACCAAGCAAACACTTGATTATACCACTTATGATGGGTTTGATTGGGTGTTCAGTGGTGAGTTTTATCCTGGTGATGGAGATGATCGTTTAAACCTTCAATTGGTTGGTAGCACTATTAATTCAAATGATAAATTGATTGATCGAAAAAGGGTTTATTCGTTAAATGGTCAGTTTGAAGGGCTTTACAGTAATGAGCGTTGGCGACTACGTATTCGTTTTAATCATGGTTTAAATTTGCATGATGACTTTATAGGAACTGAAATTGCTTTTCTTGGTTGGGAACCTCATGAGCTTTATTTAGCTTCCTATTTTTTTGATGGTAGCCCACGAAGTGTTGGTGGTTTTTTTAAAAACAATAATATGTTTACTATTGGTTGGCGGGGAGAATTCTAATGCCAGGCCGAGGGAAAGCAATTGCGTGTTTAATGACTTTATTAATAATGAACTGTATTCCTTCATTATTATTCTTAACAATCAATAATGCCCCTGAGCAGTATTTACCTAAAACTCAACCAAGTGTCCAGTTTAGTGATGAACTAAGAAAAGAATTTCCCGAAGATCAAGTGTTGATGGTGTTATTTGAAGGAGAAGGGTTATTCAGTAATGAAGTTTTAACGAAGCTTGAAAAAGCGACTAAATCGATAAAGAAACACGCTAAAATTGATCGAGTAATTAGTGTGTCCGCTGTTGATCATATTGCAGGCACTGCTGATGGATTTGAAGTACTGCCTTTGATGAATAGTAAGCGGTTGCGTCAGATAAAAGAGTCTGAGCGTGCTGCTTATATTCGAGATGATAGGTTTGCGTTGGGAGCACTAATTGGCAGACAGGATGATGTGTTGGCGATGGTAGTAAGGCCAGAGTTATTAGATGATACTATGGCTCGCCAAGAAATATTAGATTTTGCTTTACAGGAGTTAGATAAAGCAGGTTTGACAAATTTGATTACTGCAGTAGCAGGCCCTGTGCCTTTGGAAACCTACCAGTTAGCTTCGATGCTGCGTGATACCTTCACATTTGTCCCCATCACAGTATTACTAGGAGTAGTATTAATTGCGTTACTGTTCCGACGCTTGTTGGCAGTGGTAATGACTCTTCTGACCATTGGGGGAGTAGTGAATGTTACCTTGCTATGGTTTATCCCATTAGGTCAGCCTTATACTCTTATTTCAAGTATGATTCCCTCATTGCTTGCGGCATTGACCATGGCTGTGCTTATTCACTTTTTTAACGGACTACGGCTTGCGTCAGGCTTTAAGCTTGAAGGAAAGAAACGTGTTGACTGGGCATTAGCGGAAATTAAAAAGCCTGCTACTTATACTGTAGCGACAACTGCAGCAGGCTTGTTATCTTTAGCTGCGAGTGAAATTCCGCCTATCCGATACTTTGGAATTATTTCTGCGTTTGGTGTCTTACTCGGCTTTGCTATTGTTATCTTATTATTGCCTCCTATTTTCACTTGTTGGGATAAAGCCAGTTGGCCATCTGATAATCCACTAATGAAGGGGCTGACCCGAACTGTAAAAAAACTCACCATTATAGCAATTCGTTATCCCGTTCATGTGTTGGTAGTTTTTGTAATTGGGCTGGTTATAGGTATTCCACAAATCTTTAATGTTAAAGCAGAAACCAATTTACTAGCATTTTTTGCTGATGACCACCCAATAACTATTGCAACTAAAAAAGTGGAAGAAAAATTGACAGGCGTAACGCCATTAGAAATTGTCATTGACGGAGAGAAGCGTGATGCAATTAAGCAGCTTGAAAGCTTACAATTGATCAAAAAAATACAAACACACGCGATAGAAATGCCAGAAGTTGAAAAGGCTCAATCAGTTGTTGACTTTGTTGAAGACATGCACTGGGGTTTTCATGAAGAAGACCCTAGTTACCGTGTAATTCCTGATCAGCAAAATCTAGTTAACCAGTATTTACTGTTATACGATGGTAATGACTTATATGAAATTGTAAACAAAGAGTTTAAACGAACCCGTATTTTATTGAACTTAAATGTGCATAGTTCTCGTGATATTAGAAAAGTGGTAAAAAAACTGACAGAATATTTAAATGTCAATATTACGCATGACTTGAAGTGGACTATTTCAGGCTATGGAAAACTGTTCGAAGATCAAGAAATCCTGTTAGTTGAAGGGCAAGTTAACAGCTTAGTTGGTGCTGTAATATTGATATTTGTCATGATGTTTTTACTATGGCGTAAGCTAAGTACAGCTTTACTTACATTGTTTCTTAATTTGGCTCCAGTTGTAGTCATGTTTATTTTGATGGGGCTATTTTCAATCTGGTTGGATATGGCAACGGCGATGATTGCAGGTGTTATAGTGGGAATTGCAGTGGACGACACAATACACCTATTTCATGGTTTTCAGGATGGTATTAAGCATGGAGCAAAACCACTTCGAGCATTACTAAAAAGTTATTATCAGTCTGGCAGTGCAGTAACTGTAACAACGATTATCTTAGGTTTTCAATTTTCTGTGTTATGTTTCTCATTATTTCAGCCGACTGTTCACTTTGGTTTTCTTACGGCAGCTGGTTTAATCACAGCGCTTATATTTGATCTGATTCTAATGCCTGCTTTAATTGTCATGACGTTTTCTTTTAACAAGTGACGCTGAAGTTGTGAACTACTATATTTATCAAAGTAGTTATCAATGCTAATGTTTACTCGCTTTTAGAATAGATACTTAAATGTAAGTATTTGTTAACTTAATAAAAATTCATGCGTTACAGGTTGCAAGGTTTATAATGATTGCATCCCATCACTTAGGTTTGGAGCGAAACTGATGATCAAGGATGTGAAGAAAGCAGCATTCTTTCTCTCTATCTTAACGTTGGCGGCTGGTTGTGCAAATAATGAATACCCATCTTTAGGGGCAACGACAACCAAACAGCCTTTAACAACAAATCCCAGTAATTACAATTACCGAATTGGTCCTGGTGATCAGCTACAAGTATTTGTTTGGCGAAACCCAGAGTTATCTACCAATGTGTCAGTGCGACCTGACGGTAAAGTCACTTCTCCTTTAATTGAAGATATTAGTGTTAGCGGAAAGACAGCAACTGAGGTAGCACGTGCCTTCGAAAAAGAACTAGCTAAATATATTCGAGATCCTATAGTCACTGTTTTAGTTGAAGGGTTTACTGGCCCTTATAGTGAGCAAGTACGAATTGTGGGTGAAGCCAGCCAGCCTCAAGCCATTGCTTATCGTGAAGATATGACTTTATTGGATGTTATGATTGCTGTGGGAGGTTTAACTGAATTTGCTGCAGGTAATAAGGCCACCCTGGTTCGAGTTGAAGATGGGGGACAGAAGCAATACTCCATTAGGCTGGAAGATTTAATAGAAGGAGATATCTCTGCTAATGGTGATGTCTTGCCAGGTGATGTTATCATCGTTCCAGAAGCTATCTTTTAATTACGATAGGACAGGAAGTCATCCATGCAAGATATTATCGGGTTGGTTGTAGGCTACCTACGCGAAGTATGGTCAAGACGTTGGCTAGTAGTACTGGTTTCAGTGGTTGTTGCACTGGCAGGCTGGTTTGTTGTTATTAAATTGCCAGATCAGTATCAGGCCTCGGCTCGCTTTTATGTTGATACTCAAACCCTGTTAAGACCACTACTGCGTGGTTTGACAGTGCAAACGAATATTGACAATCAAGTTAACTTGATTGTCAAAACCTTGTTAAGTCGACCTAACACCAAAAAGATTGCCTTAATGGCTGACTTGGATTATGGGGTTGATGAAAGTAACCCTGAAGAGTTTGAAGCGTTGATGACCAGGTTGCGTAAGGACATCAAACTAAAAGGCTCTAAGCGGGAAAATGTCTATACAGTAGAATATACTAATGCAAACTCTGCAACCGCAAAAAATGTAGTGCAGTCAGTATTAACTGTATTAGTTGAAAGCTCGTTAGGCGAAAGTCGTGAAGAGACTGTCAGTGCTCAACGTTTTATCGATCAACAGCTTCGAGAGTATGAAAAGCGCCTTGAAGAAGATGAAAATAAACTCAAGGAATTCAAGCGTAAGCATGCGGGTATTATGCCTTCTTCTGAGGGGGACTATTACCAGAGGCTAGAGGCTGCAAGAGCTAAATATGATTCAGCTAAATTAGAGTTGATGGAGCTTGATAGAAAACACCAAGCATTGCAACGGCAGCTTAAAGGAGAAGAGCCGAGCTTTGGTTTTACTGAAAAGCCTGCTGTATCGTCAATATCAACCAGCTATGATTCACGAATAGCTAGTCTGGAAGAACAGTTGGATAGTTTATTATTGAAATACACAGCTCAACATCCAGATGTAAAAGCCACTCGTGAACAATTGGGGTTATTAAAACGCGCAAGAAATAAAGAATTAGCGCAGCTAAAGCAACAAAGCCCATCAAACTCCAGTAGTTTGGATCAAAATCCTGTCTATCAACAGTTGAAAGTCAACCTGAGTGAGGTGGAAGCTGAGAAGTCTTCAATGCAGGTTCGAGTGCAATCTTTTAAAGAGAAGGTTGATGAGCTTGAAAAAATGGTTAATACCATTCCAGAAATTGAAGCTCAGTTAATTGCATTGAATCGCGGCTATCAAGTGACCAAGCGAAAATATGAAGATTTACTGTCTAGGCGTGAGTCTGCACAAATTTCTCGTAAAGCTTCACAAGCAACTGATGATATTCAATTTAAAGTGATAGACCCTCCCCATGTGCCAAATGAACCTGTTGGTCCACACCGGCCACTGCTAATGTCTGTAGTGTTTATTTTCTCAATTATGTTGGGGTTAGGAGTTGCTTTGCTAATTGCGCTATTAAAACCAAGCTTTACCAGTAAAAAGATTCTTTCTGATGTCACTGGTTTGCCAGTGCTAGGGGCTGTTAATGCGGTAGTAAATGATCATTATCGGCATCGACAACGGTTGTTTAATCTAACTTTTACATTAACTTGTATCGCTTTTATTGCAAGTTATGCATCAGTTATGGTTCTGTTTCATTAAGGTGGCTGGTATGGACACCATAGAAAAAGCTCTGCAAAAACATCAGCAGAAATTTAATGAAGAATTTATTTCTCGTGATAAACAGTCAAGTGATGAATTACCAGCACCCGATCTCTCTGATATTGAAAAAGCACTTGCTGGTGATGTTGCTCCAGGCCAGATAATAGGCCCGGATCATGATGCCTCTTCTGAGGAAGATAGAGAAAGTCGGCGGGTTGAAATTCAGTTTGATCGATTAGCCAAGTTGGGCGTTATTGTTCCAAGTGAAGACCGTTCTTTAACAAAAGAACAGTTTCGCCAAATTAAGCGTCCATTACTGAATAAAGCATTTGGTAAGCATGCTGAAAAGGTGCCTAATGGTAACCTGATCATGGTAACGAGTAGCTCACCTGGTGAAGGTAAAACATATAATGCAGTGAATTTGGCGATGAGCATTGCCTTAGAAAAAGAGCGGAATGTGCTCTTGGTTGATGCTGATGTGCTTAATCCCTCTGTGAATAATTTATTAGGTATTAAAACGGAAGAAGGCTTAATTGATTATTTATCAGACGATATTAATGATGTCACTGATATCCTCTATAAGTCTAACATTGAAAATCTAAGTGTTATTCCCACCGGTAAACGACACCATTTAACCAATGAATTGTTAGCCAGTGATAATATGTCTAATTTAATGCATGAAATGGCTAACAGATATCAGGATAGGATCATTATAGTTGACACACCACCTTTACTTCATACGACAGAAGCTTCTATTCTAGCCAGGCTGGCTGGGCAAATTGTATTGATTGTTGAAGAGGGTAAAACGCATCAACAAACAGTTAAAGATGCTCTGTCGTTACTGGATCCTTCAATGCATATTGGCCTGGTTTTAAATAAGAGTAAGTATAATCAAGATGGCAACTATTATGGGTATTACGGATAATGGCCCCCGTAACCTCTTGCAAAGCAGATGTGTTCTTTCACTTTTTCTTATTAGCTCAGTAACTGCCTATGGAGCACAGTGGACAATTACTCCATCGGTTACTGCCAAAGATACCTACTCAGATAATATTAATTTATCAAATAATAATAAGCAAAGTGATCAAGTACTGGAAATAGTACCTGCAATTAGAATTCAAGGGGAAGGGCGGCGTTTACGATTAAATTTTGATTATAATGCACAGGGTTTACATTATTTTGAAAATACAAATGATGATGAAGTGAATCATCGCTTGCAATCAGGGTTAAGTAGTGAACTTATAGAAGATCATTTATTTTTAAACGCTACCGCAAATATTACACAACAGTTAATTGATGAACGCAGAGGTGGCTCAAATGATAATATTAGTGGCTCAGATAACCTCTCAGATGTTTTTACCTATGAAATAAATCCCTATTGGCAACAAAAGTTAGGTTCGGAAACCGAAACTGTGTTAGGGGTTCGTTATAATGAAGTGAATTATAGCGGTAATAATGGTAGTGGTACTGACAGTAGTGGTCAGTCTCTTTACTGGTCAGTTAATAGTGCCCCAGGGGTCGGGCCTGTTTTTTGGCGTTTTGATTATAATTATGATGAAGTAGACTATGAATCACAAAATGATACAGAGCGCCAATCAGAGTCTATCTTAGTAGGTTATCAATGGACTCCAAAGTTTAACACCTCATTAACAGTCGGTTATGAAAGTCAGGACAATGATATAGATAATATTCGTAATGACACTGATGGTGCCTTTTGGCTTGCAGGAATGGAGTGGGCATTAAGTCGAAAAACCTCTTTATCAGCCCAATATGGTAAGCGTTACTATGGGGATACTTATGGCTTTAACCTAAGCCATCAGCGTAAACGATCTGTTTTTACTTTAAGTTATAGTGAGCAGCAGCAAACTATTAGGGACCAAATATTAATTGGAAATTTTTGGGTATGTCCTGAAGGAGTACTGATTGGGCCAGGTTGTGGACAAGAACAGCTTAGGGTTGGTGACAACCCTGAATCAGGTAAAGAAATTGTTCTCCAGCTTCCAGGTGGAACTACAAGTCAAGTTGATGATTATTTTATTAGTAAAGATACAAACTTAGGTTGGTATCATGTCAGAAAGCGTGACTCGTTTAATGTAAATGCCTACCGACAGGAAAGAGAATTCCAAACCCGTAACAATAATGAGTTAGTTCATGGTATAAATGTGGGCTGGAACCGCCGTTTAAGTCGTAAAGTGACTTCAAATGTTAATTTAGGTTGGTCAACTAATGACTTTGAAGATAATTCCGATAGTAACACCTGGACGGCTACATTTCAGCTGCAACGACAGCTCAGTCGAGACATGAGTGGTGCTTTGGAGTTTGCAACCCAAAAGCGCACAAGTGATATAGAAACTAATGAATATACAGAAAATCGCATTAGTGTCAGTATAAGGAAAACTTTTTAGTAAATTGGTACAACGATGTACGAGACTTTCTATAACCTAACCGGTAAGCCTTTTCAGCTGAGTCCTGATCCACGTTTCTTTTTTAATAGTCGTGGCCATAGTCGGGCGATGTCCTATTTACGTTATGGTCTTGGCCAGTGTGAAGGTTTTATTATTATTACCGGTGATATTGGTACTGGTAAAACCACACTAATTCGCAATCTATTTGCTGAGCTAGATCAAACTCGTATCATCGCGGCTAATATTGTTACGACCCGGCTGGGGGCCGATGACTTAATTAAGATGATATCCTCTGCCTTTAATCTACCCTATGAGGGTATGAGTAAAACAGCTTTATTACGTCAGTTTGAAGAGTTCTTAAGGGAATGTGACCGGCGGGGTAAACGGGTATTACTGGTAGTGGATGAAGTACAGAACTTACCAGCTGCTTCTGTTGAAGAGCTGCGCATGCTTTCAAATTTTCAAATTAACAACCAGCCTTTATTGCAAAGCTTTTTATTAGGGCAACAGGAATTTAGACAAACTATCCAATCTCAAGGAATGGAGCAATTAAGGCAGCGGGTCATTGCTTCCTGTCATTTAAGTGGGCTGGATGAAAGTGAAACTCGGGAATATATTATTCATCGAATGAAGCATGTGGGATGGGATAACGACCCAATTATTCCTGAACAAAGCTTTATTGATATTCACCAGTTAACCGATGGTGTGCCCCGTCGAATTAATGTATTTTGTGACCGCTTGTTATTATTTGGCTATTTAGAAGAAACTCACGAATTAGCACCTGAGGTAGTTAAGTTAGTGGCAGAAGAAATGAAGGAAGAGGTTTCTTCGCCTTTTAACTCGGTGAAAGAAGTGCGTGCTTCAATGGAGCATGATATTGCTCAAGAAGTTCAAAAGTTACAACAAATCGCTCAACAGGTGACAAGCGCTTCGGAACAAAAGTCCACTGAGGTATATTCAGAAGGTTTGGAGGTAGCGGATCCAAACAAAATTCAAAATATTCGCTACACGATCGAGTCCTTAGAAATAGCTATTGCCAGTCGCCTTAATACCCTTAAACAGTTAGTTGATAGTATAGAAAAATAGAGATCCAATGACGGTAACAAAAACTTTAATCTGTGTGGTTGGAGCAAGACCAAATTTTATGAAAATTGCTCCAATTGTTAGGGCACTGAAAGCAAAAGCAACCAAACTGAATTTGGTACTGATTCATACTGGTCAACATTATGACCAAACGATGAAGGCTCAATTTTTTGATCAGCTCGGTATTCCAGAGCCTGATAAAGATTTAGAAGTAGGCGCTGGCTCTTTATCTGTACAAACAGCAGAAATTATGAAGCGATTTGAGCCCGAAGTCGACTACTATAAACCAGATGCTGTACTTGTAGTCGGTGATGTGAACTCAACAATTGCTTGTGCTTTAGTGTCTGCTCAGAAAAAAATTCGTGTCGTTCATGTTGAGGCTGGCTTAAGAAGCCGAGACCGAACCATGCCAGAAGAAATTAATCGAGTTTTAACGGATCAGCTTTCTGATAGGCTTTATACTACAGAAAAACTGGCTGAAGATAACTTGGCTGCAGAGGGTGTTTGCCGAGATAAAGTTGTTTTTGCAGGCAATGTGATGATTGATACATTGAGATATAATCTTGCTCAAGCAAAACATCCTTCTGAGTTATTGGCAGATAACTACTCTATTATTGAAAAAGCAGGGCACTACTCATTGTGGACACTACATCGTCCTTCAAATGTAGATAATCCTGAAATTTTACAGAAGCTGTTAACTTTTATTAAAGAAGCCGCAGATAAAATTCCAGTTGTTTTTCCTGTCCACCCTCGTACACAGAAAAATATTCAAAAATTTAAACTGTCGTCTTTTCTTGAGCATCCACAAATTATCACGTTGTCCCCTGTTGGTTACCTTGAAATGTTGGGCTTAATGAATAATGCAAGGCTAGTGTTAACTGACTCCGGTGGGATCCAAGAAGAAACGACAGCTTTGGGTATTCCCTGTTTGACATTAAGAGAAAATACCGAGCGACCTATTACTATCTCAGAAGGAACTAACACGATAGTGGGTTCTGATATTACGCTAATAAGAAAAGAGTTGGATCAGATTTTACAGACTGGCGGCAAGGCTGGCAGAGTCCCAACGTTATGGGACGGACATGCTGCCGAACGTATTGCTGATGACCTGTTAGCTTGGCTTTAATTAGAATTAGGTGGTCGTTATGCAGTCGATTGTCAATGCTATGAGTGTTGATGTAGAAGATTACTTTCAGGTCTCAGCCTTTGAAAAGACTATTCAACGTGTTGATTGGGATAATCTACCTAAACGAGTTGAGCTAAATACCCAACGTATTCTAGAATTATTTGCCCAACATCAAGTAAAAGCCACTTTTTTTACTTTAGGGTGGGTTGCTGAGCGTTTTCCTCAACTCATTCGTACTATTATTGCTGAAGGCCATGAACTAGCAAGTCATGGCTATGGGCATTTGCGTGCAACTAGCCAAACACCTGAAGAGTTTCGAGAAGATATTCGAAAAGCAAAGCAGCTATTGGAAGATATTGGCGGTAAAGCAGTTGTCGGTTATCGTGCTCCGAGTTACTCCATTAGTAAAGATAATTTATGGGTGCATGATGAGTTATTAGAGTCAGGCCACCAATACAGCTCCAGTATTTATCCAATTAACCATGACCTTTATGGTATACCTGATGCGCCTCGTTTTAAATACCAGTGCGATAATGGTTTATGGGAAATTCCTATTACGACAGTAAAAGTCAATCGAAAAAATTTACCATTTGGTGGTGGTGGGTATTTTCGTTTATATCCTTATTGGCTATCAAGGTGGGGCATAAAACAGTTGAATAAAAAAGAAGGTCAATCGGCTGTTTTTTATTTTCATCCTTGGGAAATTGATGTTAACCAGCCAAGGCAAAGCAATATCAGTTTTAAATCTAGATTTCGCCACTATCTTTGTTTAAATCGAATGGAGTTCAGGTTAACCAGTTTATTAAAAGATTTTAAATGGGATACTGTGCAAAACGTGTTTTTACCTCAAGCGACCACAGGCAATCATCGTGAATGATTTGTTGATTGAAACACTTTCAAATGAGAGTGATATAACAGCATGGAATGCTTATGTTGAGCAATCAGCACAAGCCACTTTTTTTCATCGTGCAGAGTGGCGAGATGTTATCAAGCAGTCATTTGGGCATAACAGTTATTATTTATTTGCCAAGCAAGGTAATCAAGTTGTAGGAATATTACCTCTAGGACATGTGTCAAGTTGGTTATTTGGCCATGCTTTAATTTCAGTGCCTTTTTGTGTTTATGGTGGTGTGGTTGCAGATAGTGAATTCATCCAGCATGCACTGATTAGTAAAGCAGTTGAGCTTGCTAAGCAGTTACAGGTAGATTACTTGGAGTTAAGAAACCAGCAGGCAATTGAGCTAGATGGCTGGGAAGAAAAGTCACTCTATGTCAATTTCTGTAAAATAATTAGTGATAATGAAGACGAAAATTTAAAGTCGATTCCGCGAAAACAACGGGCGATGGTAAGAAAAGGTATTAAGTCTGAGTTGACAACAACAGTTGAGCATTCTGTTGAAGATTTTTTTACAGCTTATTCTACCAGTGTCCGTAATTTAGGAACGCCAGTATTTCCTAAAAAATATTTTAAAGTATTAATGGAAACCTTTGCCGATGAGGCTGATATCATAACAATTAATGATAAAACTGGTAATTTAGTAGCGAGTGTATTGAGTTTTTACTTTAAAGACCAGGTCTTACCTTACTATGGAGGGGGAACTGAACTCGCTAGGCAATCGGCAGGTAACGACTTTATGTACTGGCAGTTAATGTGTCATGCAGTAAAAAAAGGCAAGCGTGTTTTTGATTTTGGCCGTAGCAAGCAGAATACAGGGGCTTATAGCTTTAAGAAAAACTGGGGCTTTACCGCTGAGCCTTTGAGTTATCAGTATTATTTAGTAAAAGCCAAATCATTACCAAATGTCAGCCCAACTAACCCTAAATATCAGCTATTTATCAAGTTATGGCAGAAATTGCCGCTTGCTATAAGTCAATTGTTAGGGCCAATGATTGCAAAGAATTTGGGATAAGTGATGACAGCAGTTTTATATTTAGCCCACCGACTTCCCTATCCTCCCAATAAGGGGGATAAGATCCGTTCATATCATTTATTAAAACATTTAGCTTCTCGTTATCAGGTTTTTCTCGGTACCTTTATTGATGACCCTCATGATTGGCAGTATGTAGAGCAGATTAAACCTTTGTGTACAGAAATTTTTATCAGACCAATCAACCCGCTATGGGCTAAATGTAAGGCATTGTCAGGTCTTGTTGTTGGCCAGCCGTTAACTCTGCCTTATTATAAAGATAGTAAAATGAAAAGCTGGGTAAGGACGGTACTGGCAAACCAAGGAATTAATAATGTATTAGTATTTTCTTCTGCAATGGGGCAATTTGTTGAGGGTAATGGGCACGCAGCTTTTCATAAAGTCATTGATTTTGTTGATGTAGACTCTGACAAGTGGCGTCAATATAGTGAAAAAAAATCTGGGTTAGCTGCTTGGGTTTATCGACGTGAAGCACGACAATTGCAAACCTATGAAAAACAGCTAGCTAGCACAGCTATTGCTTCGCTCTTTGTGTCTGAAGAAGAGGCGAAGTTATTTAGGCAGTTATCCGCTGATCAAACAAGTCAGGTCTATGCCATGCGCAATGGGGTGGACCTAAACTATTTTAACCCCCAAGCAGATTTTAACCCTGTTACTCAACTTTCAAGCTCTAATCGTATTGTTTTTACAGGGGCAATGGATTATTGGGCGAATGTTGAAGCTGTTAGCTGGTTTGCTAAAGAAGTTTTGCCATTATTAACGCAAGTACAACCTAACCTTCATTTTTATATTGTAGGAGGCAACCCTACGAATGAAGTACAACAGTTAGCTTCGCCACATGTGACTGTCACTGGTCGGGTGGAAGATGTCCGCCCTTATATAGATGCAGCCGATTTGGTGGTAGCACCGCTACGAATTGCCAGAGGGATTCAAAATAAAGTGCTTGAAGCAATGGCTATGGCAAAATGGGTAGTTGCTACTGAGCAAGCGATGGAGGGGATTAACCCACCCAATGAAATTGCCGACACTCTGCCTGCAACCCCGCAGCTAATGGCTGATACGATCCTGGCCAGACTCAACGCAACAGATAGGCAAACCAGCCACCAGGCCGCTCGCCAGTGGGTTGCTCAGCATTTCAGCTGGGAGTCTAGTCTACAACAGCTAAATCAATGGTTTGGCTAATCCTAGGGAAAGATCATGCAAGTCTCTGTTATGACAACATCAACAGACAGTAAACGTCCATTATATTGGCTAGTGGTAGCTTTGTTAGTTTGGTTGGCTGCTTATTTTTCTACCCTTCAAGCAATGGTGACCGTTTGGTTGAACTCTGAAACCTACGCCCATGGCTTGTTAATCGTACCTATGTCACTGTTTTTGTTGTGGCAAAAAAGAAAGCAGTTGAATTGGCAACTGATGTGCCCTAGCTGGTTACCGCTACTACCTTTATTGTTTCTTTCGGTTATTTGGTTTATTGCCAATGTTTCAGGTATTAATGTTATTCAACAGCTAGCGGTTGTATTGATGATTCCCTTTTTGGTTTGGACCTGTTTGGGCACAGCAATTACTCGTCAGATTGCATTCCCCTTAGGCTATCTATTATTTGCGGTACCTATGGGGTCTGGGATAGTCCCATATTTACAGGAAATTACAGCCTGGTTCTGTGTGTGGGGGCTAAAGTTAATTGGTATTCCAGTGTTTTGGGAAGGCTTATATATTTCTATTCCTTCAGGCGATTTTTTGGTTGCAGAAGCATGTAGTGGAATTCGGTATTTAATTGCATCAATGGCACTCGGTACTTTTTATGCATACATCAGTTACACCAGTTTAAGTAAACGACTTGCTGTATTTGGACTTAGTATCATTATTCCAATAGTGGCTAACGGCATTAGGGCATTTGGTATAATTTTAATTGCCTATTACTCCAATATGGAATATGCCACAGGTGCTGATCATTTACTTTATGGTTGGCTTTTCTTTGGTATTGTCATGATGTTGCTGTTTTGGTTAGGTTCTAAATTTGCTGATGATATGAGTAATACTAATGTGGCTGATCAGCAAACAGTAAAAAATGATACTGAAGTTGCCACAAAGCCTCTAACTATTTTGACAATATTAGCAGTGATGGCAGTGCTACCATTTTGGGCTGTAATCAAGCCAACACCCATAGCGCAACAAGTCTCATTAAAAGTAGATACCCCGGCTAATTGGCAATCAGTCAAGCCGAGCTCAACATGGACGCCTAGTTTTAGTACTCCTCAACAGTTAAGACAAGCCTGGCAGGAAGGTGAACAACAGGTAGAGCTATTTATTGCTCACTATCCAAAAGAGCAAGAAGGTAATGAACTGGTGAGTTTTGCCAATAAAGTATTTAATGAGGAAGCTTGGAAACTATTGAACACTAACTCAACTCAGCTTCAGCTGGGTGATATAACTATTTATGTCAAAGAATATCGGATGGAGTCTTTCCTGCAACAACGTCTTATTTGGAGTTGGTACTTTGTTAATAACACCACTCAAAGTGACCAATATCGAGCTAAATTTCAACAGACTTTAGAAAAAATATTAAATCGCCCAGCAGGGGGAAGCTTCGTTGCAGTATCTGCTGAGTATGAGTTTAAACCAGATGAAGCAAGAGCTGTTTTAACCAAGTTTTTACAGGCAACTTATCCATCTATTGTTGCAGCTGTTACGCCAAATCAGTGATTTTATATGTGGTTTAAATCAGTATGACCAAATCGTCGTATCAGCAACCTCCATTAATTGCTCACTTAATCTATAAGTTAGATGTAGGTGGATTGGAAAATGGCCTAGTAAACCTTATCAATCATATGCCAGCCCATGGTTTTCGCCATGTAATTATTTGTTTAACTGATTTTACAGATTTTGCTAAGCGGATTTCCAGGTCAGATGTTGAAATTATTGCTTTAAATAAGCAGCCAGGACAGGACTGGCGATGGTTTATTCGGCTATATACAATATTACGACAGTTACGTCCCTGCATATTTCATACTCGTAATTTGGCTACAATTGAAGGTCACTGGGTTGCCTGGTTGGCCGGGGTGCCGGTCAGAATTCATGGTGAACATGGATGGGATATGAGTGATCTGGGGGGCATTAATAAAAAATACCAGTGGCTAAGAAGGCTAACCCGCCCATTTGTGAAATTTTTTATTGCTTTATCTGAAGAAAGTAAAAGCTACTTAATTAATAAAATTAAAGTTAAACCAACAAATATCGCATTATTATGTAATGGTGTTGATACAAATCGATTTACACCGGGTTGTCAGCGATCTCTCTATCCGAAAGCATTTCAGGGGGATGATGCTTTTATTATCGGAACAGTAGGGCGTTTAACCCCAGTAAAAAGTCAGCTATGCCTATTACCTGTGTTAGCTGAACTCATTAAAAAGAATAACCATCATAAAATAAAGCTAGTCATTGTTGGAGATGGCCCAGAACGTGTTGCTCTTGAGCAGCAAGCAGCATTGCTCGGTGTAACTGAGCAACTATGGATTACAGGGGCGAGACAGGATGTACCAGAATTATTAAGTGGTTTTGATGTTTTTGTGTTGCCTTCACTAGCAGAAGGTATTTCTAATACAGTTTTAGAAGCAATGGCAGCTGGCAAGCCAGTGATAGCAACAAACGTTGGCGGTAATGTTGAGCTGGTTGTTGATCAGCAAACAGGTGTCTTAGTTCACCCAAAAAATCAGCAACAATTACAGGCTGCAATGCAGGACTATCTTGATGATCCAATATTATGTCGTCGTCATGGAGAAGCAGCCAGGCAGCGTGTAATGGATAAATTTAGCTTGGCAGTGATGGTGCAGCGGTATTTAGATATATACCAGCGGCTAACTGTCTAGTAATAGGTGATGTAACTATGTGTGGGATTGCAGGAATATTTAATGTTAGGGAGCCTGAGGCTGTTATCAGTGAAGCCTTGCTTCATCAGATGAATGAAACTCAGTTTCACCGAGGTCCTGACGAAGGAGGCCTGCATATTGAGCCTGGCCTTGGGCTTGCCCATCGACGGTTATCGATCATTGATATTTCTACTGGACAGCAGCCGTTGTTTAGCGAAGATGGCAATGTAGCTATTGTATTTAATGGTGAAATTTATAATTTTCAGTCGCTCAGAACAGAACTAATTGCAAAGGGGTATCACTTTAAAACGCATTCTGATACTGAAACGATAGTCTATGCTTGGATGGCTTGGGGGCCTGACTGTGTCAAACACTTGCGAGGTATGTTTGCATTTGCTGTTTGGGATCGCCGCCAGCAAAGCCTATTTTTAGCTCGTGATCGACTAGGCATTAAACCTTTATTTTATAGCACTTTAGCCAATGGTGAATTGATTTTTGGTTCTGAGTTAAAAGTATTACTTGCCCATCCACAGCTATCCCGCGCAATTTATACGCCTGCTCTTGAAGATTACTTTACATTTGGTTATGTACCAGAGCCGGCCACAATTTTTGAAGGTGTCTATAAATTACCTCCAGGACACACTCTGCTAATTAGCCGTAATAAGCCAAATGCAACACCTGTCCAGTATTGGGACGTCTCTTTTGACCCTTCAGCAATTATGTTGCCAGAAGATGTTAATGAACAACTGATTACAACATTGAAAGAAGCTGTCGATATTCGCATGATAGCTGAAGTCCCTTTAGGTGCCTTTTTATCGGGTGGTGTTGACTCCAGTGCAATAGTCGCAATGATGGCAGGGTTGCAAAAGGATCCTGTCCATACCTGTTCAATTGCTTTTAATGAAGCCAGTTATGATGAGTCTGCGTTTGCAAAGGAAGTTGCTAAGCGTTACAACACCGATCATTTTGAAAAAACCGTAGCCGTCGATGACTTTGAGCTGCTGGATGTGCTGGCTACTTTATACGATGAGCCCTATGCAGATAGCTCTGCCATGCCGACTTATCGGGTTTGTCAGCTGGCTAAAGAAAAAGTGACAGTGGTTCTCTCTGGAGATGGTGGTGATGAGGTATTTGCTGGTTATCGCCGTTATCGCTGGCACATGAATGAAGAAAAAGTCAGAAGCCGTTTTCCGTTAGGCTTTCGCAAGCATGTTTTTGGTTTATTAGGTGAGCTTTATCCTAAGGCTGATTGGGCGCCTCGGGTGTTAAGAGCAAAAACCACTTTTCAGTCGTTAGCGCGCACACCGCTAGAGGCGTATTTACACTCTGTTTCTCTGCTTAATCATCAACAACGCAGAGAGCTGTTTAGTAGTCACTTGAAGCGGGAGCTGCAGGGGTATCACTCACTTGAAGTATTTAAACGGCATGCGGCCAATTGCCAAACTGATGACATGCTGTCGTTAATCCAGTACCTGGATATGAAAACTTATTTAGTTGGGGATATATTAACAAAAGTTGACCGAGCCAGTATGGCGCATTCACTAGAGGTGAGGGTGCCTCTTCTTGATCATAAGCTAATTGAATGGTCTAGCCATCTTCCATCGTCTATTAAATTAAAAGGACAGGAAGGTAAATATATTCTGAAAAAAGCATTAGAGCCTCATTTGTCGGATAATATCCTATACCGGGACAAAAAAGGCTTTGCGGTACCCTTAGCCAAGTGGTTTAGAGGGCCTTTAAAAGATAAGCTTAAAAATGCGTTGTTGGGCGAACGAATTTTAGATAGTGGTTATTTTGATCCAGACTATTTAACCCGTTTAGTCAGCCAGCACCAAAGTGGATTACGTGATCATAGTGCATCATTATGGGCGTTACTCATGTTTGAAGCTTTTCTAAGGCAAGTAGTCGATGAGTCTAGGGCTGTGGCTCAGGTGGCATAGTGATGCGTGTATTACATATTCTTGATCATTCAATACCACTGCACAGTGGTTATACTTTCCGAACCCGCTCTATTTTATTACATCAGCGACAGTTAGGCTGGGAAACCTTTCATCTAACCAGCCCCAAGCAGGGGGCAGTGTCATTATTACAGGAGACAGTTGACGGGTTAGATTTTTATCGTACTCCACCATTATCTAGTTGGCTAAGTAAAATGCCTGTGGTCAATCAACTGGCAATTATTCCAATATTAGCTAAACAAATTCAACAGGTAGCGCAGGAAATAAAGCCAGACTTAATTCATGCCCATTCACCAGCGTTAAATGGTGCGGCAGCCTGGTTGGCAGGCAAAAAGTTAAATATTCCTGTCGTGTATGAAGTCAGAGCTTTCTGGGAAGATGCTGCGGTTGATCATGGTACTTCTGTTGAAGGTGGTTTGCGATATAAGTTGACTCGATCATTAGAAACATTTGTGTTAAAGCGGGTACAGGGGCTAACTACCATTTGTGAGGGGTTGAAGTTGGAAATGGCTGGACGAAGCCAGCACTTAGTGCCTGTTACAGTCATTCCCAATGCAGTGGATACCGAACGATTCCAACCATTACTCGAAAAACAGCAAGCTATTTTAACTAAACACCAATTGCAGGATAAGTTGGTATTAGGCTTTATTGGCTCTTTTTATGCTTATGAAGGCTTGGACACACTCATTAACGCTATGCCTGAACTAGTTGCAGCAATACCCAACAGTTGTCTGTTGTTGGTGGGAGGTGGCCCTGAAGAAGCAAAATTAAAGGCAATGGCTGCCAATAGTCCCGTAAAAGATAAAATTATTATGGTTGAACGAGTGCCCCATAGCCAGGTACAAGATTATTATAGTGTAGTGGATTTATTTGTTTACCCTCGTAAGTCAATGCGATTAACGGAGTTGGTGACACCTTTGAAGCCACTTGAAGCAATGGCTCAGCATAAGCTGGTAGTTGCATCTGATGTGGGGGGGCATCGTGAGTTGATTCAGCATGGCCATAATGGACTGTTGTTTAAAAAAGATGACACCAGTGATCTGGTTGCAAAAATTAAAGCGATTCAAACTAATCGAGAGCAATGGCAACAAATATTACAAAATGGGCGCCACTATGTAGAAACGGAGCGTACTTGGGAGCGTAGTGTTAGTCATTATCAGAGTGTTTATCAGCAAGCATTAGCTCAAATGGCTAATTAATATTATAAATGAAAGTATTAAATCAGCTGTTAATTCAACATTTACAAGACCAATAAGTTTTTACATCTGCTTATATGAGAGTACTCGTTTTTACTGCTCTGTATCCTAATGCTTTGCAGCATCGCCATGGGGTTTTTATTGAAAACCGTACTCGACAATATGTCGCTAACACAGGTAATCAAGCAACCGTAGTAGCTCCTGTGCCCTGGTTTCCTTTTTCTCACTCATGTTTTGGTCAGTACGCCGTTTACAACAAGATACCTACTGAAGAAAACCGCTATGGCATCCAGGTTTATCATCCTCGTTATGTCAATATACCGAAAATAGGCATGAATATGCAGCCTAAATTGATGTTTGAGGCAGCTAAGCGATTTATAAAACAATTAATAAGCAATGGTTTGCAGTTTGATGTCATTGATGGCCATTACTTTTATCCTGATGGTGTGGTGGCTGCCTGGCTAGGACAATATTTTAATAAACCGGTTGTTATTTCAGCCCGAGGCCAAGATATCAGTTTTATACCTCAATATGAGAAACCACGGAAGTTGATACAGCAGGCAGCGAAACAAGCTAGTCATTTAATTGCGGTGTGTGATGCACTGAAGCAACAGATGCTGTCGTTAGCAATTGACACACCCATTGATGTATTACTGAATGGTGTGGACTTACAATTATTTCAACTGTTGGAAAACCGCCAGCAGTTACGCCAGCAATTAGGGCTAAGGCAATTTACGTTACTTTCTGTGGGTAATATGATTGAACTGAAAGGTCATCACTTAGTGATAGAAGCTCTATCTCAGTTACCTGGTGTAGAGCTGGTGCTGATTGGTGATGGCCCTGAAAAAACCAAGTATCAAAAACTGGCTGAATCATTAGGGGTATCTGAGCGGATAAAATTCTTAGGTAATTTACAGCAGCGCCAGCTGGTGGATTATTATAATGCAGCTGATGTATTAACCTTAATTTCTCGAAGAGAAGGGTGTCCTAATGTGCTACTGGAATCGATGGCCTGTGGTAACCCTGTTATTGCCAATAATGTAGGGGGGGTGAGTGAGTTAGTAACAAGTTCAGTAGCAGGAACGCTATTAACAGAACGCTCTGTTGCGGCTATTGTTAAAGCAGTAAAAGACCAGCAACTATCCCCTGCGTCACGAGAGTCGGTGAGAGCTTACGCAGAGCAGTATAGCTGGCCTCAAGTGAGTGCAGCTCAACAGGCCATTTTTGAGCAGGTTGTTAATGCATTTGATCATAGCCAGGCACACTCCGTTTAACTTCATTATCTATTACTGATAGCCTCGTGGGCTATTGGTTGACGGCTATTTCTAAAATATTTGATGTTTTGGGTATAACTAGCCAGTTTTTTTATTTTTCTCGCCAGCTCACCGACACCATGTAACTCAGCTTCAAACTGGATTTCTGTTAAATTTTCGCCATCTAAAATACGGTCAAGTGCTAATAGTTGACTGCGGCTATTAACAAAGCCTGATTGGCAAGTTGTAGCGCTGGTAATGCCGGCTTGTTGCAGCCAAGACCAATGTTGCAGGTCCCATTCGCCGCTAGGATAACAAAAATGATTGAGGTGTCCCGATGTAATTCGAGTTAATACTTGTCTGTTCTCGTTTATTTCTTTTATGGTTTCTTCTTCTGACAGAGGGAGCTGGTGACGATGGGTATGTAGTTGTATATCAACTAAATCTTCAAGGGAATCGGAGAGCTGGTCATCGGTCATTAATGTAAATAACTTTTCGTCTCTTATGCTTTGGTAATCTTCTCCCAGCATATGACCAATTGCTTCAGCTAATGCTTCTCTAAACTCATTATGCTTAGCTTCATTACCTAGCTTAATTAGTTGCTGCATTAATTCATAACGGTTATTGCTAAAATTAATGGCGCTATCATTTACTAGACTTTTAATGACACTTAAATCAAGAGTAAGACGCTTGCTTCGCCAAAACATATACTGTATTGCTAATTGAAATACTGGTGTTTGTTTTGTTTGAAAGTAACTGGTGATATAAACAGTTACTGGTAACTTAAAAGTCTTTAATACGGGATAAGCAAGTTGGTAGACACTTTGAAAGCCATCATCAATAGTAATAACGGCATTTAAACCGCTGAGCCGATTAGCTTTTAGCTGGCTAATCGCTTCATCAAGTGGTAATACACGATAACCTGTTGATAGCAACATCTTCAGGCGTTTATGAAAAGTAGCCTGTTTTTGAAAAAGTGATGGGCGAAACTGACATTCATCCCTTAATTCAAAAGCATGGTAGCATAAAATTAACAGTTTATTTTTAGCGAATGGTTTTGTGAGCTGGAATGCACCCATACGCTTTAATGTTTGTAAATAATCTAGCTTGTTCATGAGCTGGCTACTGTTAAATAATCGGGTAGCTGTTGAGATTTTATTTCGTTACTAAAATGATGTTTGTAATGTAAAGAACCAACATACTCAAAGCTGTTTTTTTCAATTAATTGACAAAGAGAAAGGTTGTCTGCTCTTACTACAGCAAATAATTGTTTGGCATTATGTTCGGAAAAAGCATTATTAACCTGTTGTTGGATGCAATTGTGGTATAGGTCTTGAGCTTGAGTTGCAGGGGGAGTGTAGAAGCTATGTAATATAGCGCTATTTGCTGGAAAAGTGATTTTTTGTTTTACTTCATTGAAATAAGCTTGATTAGTATTGGGTGTTAACCATGCGCATGCCAGTAATTTATAGCTATTGACATAGCTATAGGGGATTTCCCCATCCTCTAGTCTTTGACTACATTCAGTTAAAAATTGTTGTCGACTTTGCCAGTCAAACTCTGGACTAAATTTAGTTAAATCGTGTAAGTTAAATGTATTAAAAGTAACTGTTGTATTATTATCAGGGCTTGCAGAGGGGGTTTTAGCGTTAACATTGGACTCATTTTTGAACTGGTAAACTCTTAGTTCTACATCACAATAATACTGTTCTACTATTGCCTTCAAGGCTTTAGTAGAAGTGATCTTATGCGGTAGCGATAAAATACTGTGATAACGTTCTGAAGTTAACCCAATTTGTGTGCTTGAACGTTTAATCGTTTCAGTTGTATGTTGGTTTTTTTCGTGTTTTTGCTTGTGTTTGATATTACTAAAATAAATAAGCTCCACCATATTGTCGTATTCATTAGTGAATTGCTTTTTCCATGGGGCGTTACCCGGGGTTAAATCCAGATATTGATAACCTTCTTGAAGTAATTGTTCTGCTAGCCATAACAGGTGAAGTTCACTGGGTGAGTACCGTGTGTATTGAGGCGCAAAGCATAAAATGCCTAAATGAAGCGTATTTTTACTAATAAAGCCAAGCTGAGCTGAGACTAAGTGTTCATCTAGCCAAAGCCCAGTTAAATGAAGCTGACTGGTTAGTGTTTGACAAAGTGTTGTGAAGAATTGAAATTTAGCTGTATCCTGGCTAAAAGGAAGAAAGTTATTTATTGCTCCTTGATAAAAATCATAAAGAGGGGCTAATTGTTTGAATAAGTGGATTTTTGCTTTAGGCTCAGTTATATGAGTAAATTTAAGTTCACCTAAGCTTTTTAATTGATTAATGTTATTTTTATTACTTTCTTTTGCTAGTGCTTGATCAATGTCACTTGCATTTAGCTTCATGAGAGGGCGTTGAAAATTATTGATGATAAGGTGTTCAGTAAGCCCACTATCTTTTTCTAGCGTGTGAATAAGTAGTGACTTTGGGAGGTATTTTAAATTTAACTGGCTGTCAGGGAATACCTGCTGTATGTCAGTAACCAGTGCAGATAAAAAGTCATACTGTTTTTCTGGGGTTGTTAACCAAGCATGATACTCTGCCTGATGATTGCCTGCTGCGGTAATTTGGTTGCCCCTGATACAAAGAGGCAAACAGGCTACCAGCTGATTGTTATGATACCCTAATGAAAAGGCTAAGTCATAATTATGATGATAAGCTTGCCACCAACTGTTCACATAAGGCTGTGATTGAAAAGAAAAAGCTATAGAGGACTGGTTATATAATTGTTGCCACTGGTTAATGAACTGCTCATTTGTCAGTAGTTGCTCTGCAGCTAGGCCAGTAACGAGCGATGTATCCATGATGATTAATTGCCTGATTTGTTATTTTAAGTGTTTTAATGTTTATATTTAGAGCTGTTTGATTGATGTTCAGTATCGGTTGGTTTTTATTTTCTATTGGTTTGGTTTGGTTTGGTTAGATATTTTAAGGTACTAAATACAGTATACTTCACGGTGAAATAAAAATCATAGTAGTCATCTGTTTTATGGTTTTCTGAAAATAGATTTTTAAGTGATTGCTTGCATTTTATTGTGGTTTTTATAGAGAGCTTTTAGCTGCTTGGTTGTGTGGCTTAGAAATCATAAGGGTAAGTAATCACATTGACCGGGTTTTAGTTTTTGTAATGTTTTTGAAAATAAATATTAATTGCAAAATAATGACTGGAAGCAGATTGGCATACCTAGAGTGAGTTTTTACAACGGCTAAAAGGGTTGATAATTAATGAGTTTAAAATAGCTTTCTACGCTATTATTAATTAGCAACCCCTGAAAGGACTATGAGAAGTAAGCAAGTCTAATGCATTATATTGTGCTTGTGTCAATGACAGTTAAAGATCGATTGTTTTATGCGTGACTTATTGGTTTCAGCTATTATATTTGCTGCCATCCCTTATATTCTCATGAACCCACATGTGGGTATTTATTTTTCAGCCTGGATTGGCTACATGAATCCACACCGGCTAGGGTGGGGCTTTGCTTATAATTTCCCATTTGCATTTGTTGTAGCAATTGTAACCATCCTTGCTTTTTTGTGTTCTAAAGAGAATAAGAAGTTACCATTAACTCCAGTGACAGTCGTATTAATTCTTTTTATTTTGTGGATGGGAGTTAGTACAGCGCTGTCCGTTTACCCTGATTTTGCGTGGAGAAGTTATACTGATGTATTAAAAATTCAATTCTTGATTTGTCTTTCCATGATTCTGATTCAAAGCAAAGAAAGAATTCAGACTCTGGTATGGATTATTGCATTTTCTATCGGTTTTTTTGGTATTAAAGGTGGCTTTTTTTCAATACTTACGGGTATGCAATATCGTGTGTGGGGGCCTCCTGGATCTGTAATTACCGGTAATAATGAATTAGGTGTTGCGCTGTTAATGGTCATCCCATTATTTGTATATCTCTTTTCTACCAGCAGTAATAAATGGGTAAAGCGGCTACTGCTGGGATCCATTCTACTTTGTATCGTATCAGTGATCAGTACTTTCTCCAGAGGTGCTTTCTTAGCCTCTCTATGTATGTTTGCATTCTTATGGACAAAAAGTAAATATAAGTTGCCAATCGCTATGGCTGGCTTGGTTGGATTATTAGTGATGGTACCACTGGTTCCAGATCACTGGGTTGAGCGGATGGGGTCAATTCCTTTCGTAGGGAAATATATTACCCAGTCAGAAGAAGAGGCCGAGATAGATGAGTCTGGCAAAGGGCGGCTCAGTGCTTGGACTATGGCCTATAATATTGCTAAAGCAAGGGTAACGGGAGGAGGTTTTAATTGCTGGACACCAGAGAACTTCCTTCTTTATTCAGACCCTACTCGGGTATTTGATGCCCATAGTATTTATTTTGAAGTGTTGGGAGAGCAAGGATTTCCAGGGCTATTTTTGTTCTTATTATTGTATTTGCTTGCCTGGCGAACAGGAAGTTGGATCATTCGTCACACTAATGATCAAACCAACATGCTATGGGCGAATCAGTTGGCTAAAATGATTCAAGTGAGCTTTGTGGCTTATGCAACGGGTGGTGCATTTTTAGGATTAGGCTATTTTGACTTACCCTACCATTTGGTTTGTTTGTTGGTAGTGACTCAACTGTGGGTTAAGAAAGAGTTGGCTAGGCCAGTTGAGGTGAACCAGGCATCAATAGCAAAGTTTTCCACGGAACCCCCTATATCATCACAAAAATGGCCTTGGGAAAAGTAGTTACATGAAGTTGAAATCGTCTCCAGTCATGCGCCGCTCCCTTCAGTGGGTAGCACAAGGGTTAAGTCAATTTGCCAGCCAGAAGCGGCTAGCGATCTTGATTTACCATCGGGTTTTAGCTGAACCTACAGGAAGAGGTGCAAGCATTATTGATGCGAGCACCTTTCGGTGGCAGATGGACTTAATCAGAGAACACTTTAATGTGCTGCCTTTTAGTGAGGCGTTAGAGCTGTTGCAGAATAATAGCCTACCACCCAGAGCTGTTGCGGTGACCTTTGATGATGGTTATGCAGATAATGCGACAGTAGCACTACCTATCTTGCAGGAGTTACAAATACCAGCCACTTTCTTTATTGCTACCGGTTTTCTGGATGGTGGTTGTATGTGGAATGATCAGGTTTCTGAATCTATTTATCATACAGATCAAAGGGATATCTCATTAACTGATTTAAGGCTGCAAAACCTCTCCCTACACTCAATGGCTGATCGAGATCAAGCCACTCATTATTTATTAAAGCAACTAAAGTATCGATCGTTTGAACAGCGTCAACAATTGGTGGCAGAAGTTGTAAAGCGGTCCGGTGTGTCGTTACCAAAAGACTTGATGATGACTTCAAGCCAGGTCAAACAATTACACCAGGCTGGCATGGAGGTGGGAGCACACACATGTAATCACCCGATACTTCAAAAGGTGAATAAACAACAAGCAGAAAAAGAGATTGCTGATAGTAAGCAACAGTTAGAGGCTATTATTGGTGAGCCTGTTACATTATTTGCCTACCCTAATGGCCGGCCCAAACAAGACTATGGCATTGATCATGTGAAAATGATGCGGCGACTAGGGTTTAAGGCGGCTGTAACGACCGCCTGGGGTGTGGCCACTGCCCACAGTGACATTTACCAGCTGCCTCGTTTTATGCCTTGGGATAAACAGCCTGATAAGTTTATGGCGAGGTTAGTCTTTCAATATCGCAGAACCCATCCAGAGCTAGCAGCTTAGCAGTTGCTTAATTTATATGGGTTTTTAACCAGCTGCCCAAGGTCATTAACAACCAAATCAGCTCACCATAATAAGCACTATGGCCTTGTTGATGCATAGCTTTAGCGTTAACTAAAAAGTCAGGGTTAAAATAGGGCTGATCTACCAGATAGTCGATGGCTTCATAGGCCATTGTTTGTAAGGGCTGATGATCTTTGGTCCACACTCCAAAAGGTAGGCCAAAGCCATGTTTAGATTTGTTGATAATCGCATCGGGTAAAAAGCCTTTAACCGCTTGCTTATAAATACCTCGCAGTTGGGTTAAGTTCACCTTAAGGCTTGAGGGAATAACACACGACAGATCTACCAGCTCGTCATCTAGCATGGGGTAGCGTACGTCGATACCTGCTAAATAGCACATACGATTGACTTTAGGCAAATCGTTATCAGCCAAAGTGCGTTTCCAATCTAAAAACAACATTCGACTGATATAGTCAGCTTTGTCTGGTTGCTGGTAGGTCTGTTGGATTTCGCGTAAAGGCAGCTGAACGTCAACGTCCTGTAAGAACATTGAACTAAATATTTCTACTGGGCTATGGCGGTGCAGAAAATTGTATGTTTCCAAACGGTCTGGTAATGGGGTATTGGCTTGGTCAATATAGCTGTAAGCTTTACCCCCTAGTGGTAGTTTACTAAACCAAGGCTGACGAACCACAGGCTCTAATGCCCGCTGACGAAGCAGGCCAGGAATATGGTGATATAGCTCAAAAATGATTTGTTTCTGGTAGCGAGTGTTACCAGCAAAAAGTTCGTCACCGCCATCACCTGCCAGCATTACATCAACTCCATGTTGCTTAGCCAGCTTGGCGCAAAAATAAGCCGGTAGAGCAGAAGAGTTACCAAATGGCTCATCAAAGCCAGTGATCACTTGTTGGTAATGACTAAGAATATCTTCTGGTTGAATAAAATATTCATGTTGCTCAGTGTTAAAGTGCTTTGCTGCAAGGCGGGCGTATTCAATTTCGTTATATTTTTCGACAGGAAAACCTATGGAAAAGGTTTTTGCAGGCAGGCTGCTTAACTCACTAAGTAAGCCTGATACTGTTGAACTATCCAAACCACCGCTTAGAAAACTGCCGACAGAGCCTTGTTGATTTGCACGGGAAACAGCACTTTTCAGGGTGCTAAGAATAAGCCCTGCAAGCTCGTTGTCGGTTAACTGACTTCTGTCTGTAAATGATGGAGACCAATAGTAACCTTTATTGAATTGCCCTGATTGATAACAAATATATTGCGCTGGCTCTAGCTTATATAAACTGTCGTAAATGGTTCCTGGGCTGGGAATCATATGAAAGTAAAGGTAGTTGTATATTGCCTGGTTACACAGTGCTGTATGGCTATCTGGGTGGTTTTTTATAACTGAAGCAAAACTACCAAAAAAAAGCTGATTGCTGTGTAACTGATAATAAACAGGCTGGGTTGCCATTCGGTCAGTGGCTAAGATAAACGTATCTTGTTGGTGATCATATAAAAACAGACTGAACTGGCCATGTAATTTGCTTAAACAGTTTAAACCAATAGCCTGATAAGCAGTGATTGCGGCAGCCGCTGGATTTTGCTTATTGCTGATGTGGTTGTAAGGTGCTTCCACCCACTGAGGGTAGCCATTAATCAATACGGTAATGCTATCTTGTTGAGCCAGGTGACTGGTGTGGTCAGCCGTGTTAATGAGAGCGAGATTAGTGTTAACAAACGTCTCTAGTGAGTGGTGTTTGGGACAAGGTAGTAAGGTTTTTAGTGTTTCAACAGCACTACCTTCATTAAGTGGATGAGGGGTTAGCCAACCACCAAATGGAATCATGGGACATCCTTTATGACAAGCAATAAGAGCATTAATTTTTTAAGCAAGCAAACCTGTCTAATGGCCAAGCATGTTAACTAGCCAGCATTATTCACTTGCTGACAGAGTAGGAGTTACCATACGCCAGCATCACTCAGTTTTTGCTTAAGTCCAGCAAGCGGGTATCCTTGTTGGTAAGCTTTTTGAGCGTGGTTCTTGGCTTCTTGCAGTTTCTTCATGTCAATATAAAGCAAGCCCAGATTATAATGAAGCTCAGCAAAATTAGGAGAGAGTTGTAGTCCTCTTTGGTATTTTTTTAGTGCTTCATCATGTTTTTGCTTTTTATGTAAGTAAATACCATACAACATGTGAACTACAGCATCATTCGGCTTGAACCGTAAAGCTCTATCAAAAAAGCACTCGGCTGACATATGTTCCTTGCTATATTCAGTATCCGGTCCAGTGTAATATCTGACAACTGCAAATAGGGCTCGATGGTGGTTAGGAAATGCGCGTAAAGTGTAAGTAATGTCGCCCAGTACATGACCAGTCATGCCTTTGTTTAAAGATTCGACGTCTCGGTTAAAGTGAAACTGTTCGACAATAGGCAGCCTGTTTTTAAAATGCTCTGGGTTGGTGTAGTCATATGGGCCATACTGGTTTGTTAAACTACCACACTCAAATTCACCTGCCCAGCTGTTAGTTAAAAAGAGTGCTGTAAATACTAACCATTTAGCTTGCATAAATAATCCCTCAAAGTGAATATCCACATAACCTTATGCAAAAAATTCTCCATGGTTATACCGTAAGAGTGGTTAACTCAATATTTTTAGTATTTAAGAGTTAGTATATAAGAAGTCGATTAACAGCTAAAGATGATAAATTATGAAAAAAGCTGGGCGTGAGCTGAGGATACAACAATTAATTTATATCTGGGCAATAATATTTTTAACAAACTAGAAAAAATAATAAATATAGTGCTGGGTATTATGTGGTTTGCATGGACTTATACGGTAGATGGTGAATAGTGTAAATCAGTTAATACTTACGTTATATCGCTGAAATAGTAACTCAAGTGTACACACTCGATTAAACTGTTTATTGTCTTTGACTTTATCAACTTTTACATAATGGGCAAGATAAGGAAACTCAACATTGAGAAGTTGGCTTAAATATTCTGAAGTTAAATAGTCAGGTCGTTGTAATGACAGGCGATGATGTTTTATTCGATATATCAGTTGTCTGAGTTTAGGGGGGCGCATAGTAATAAGTGAATCTTTAAGCTTGCGTTTTAATGGTGGTGGAGCAGCGAAATGATGACCATAATCTGACGGATAACCTGCTAATATGGGGTCAATGTTAAAAATCATTCTTGCCGCTAAAATACCATGGTTTTTCCACTTGATGGGAACATTAACAGCTGTTATTACACTGTTCATTTCCATAAACGGTGTAAGTGTTAACCCAAACCGATTGTTCAGACTGTTATTCCGACCAGCCCAAAACCGGCAACAAAAAGCAGGATATAAATACTCAATGGATGTGCGGTTTAACCGGTTACGGGTTTGATTGAGAGTTGCTTTTATTTTTTCCGCAAGCTGACGGTGATATTGCTGGGGCTGAAATGCTGGTTTGCACATGGCAGGATCAAACTGACTGAAAAAACTCCATAAAAACTGCTGAATGGTGTAGGGCCGATCAGATAGATAAAAGTAGTTACGGTAGATTTCACCACCATCACCATTGAGTGTTAATCTTCCCCCTTCGCTACGCTGCTTACGGGTAGCTAAGTCCTGACCATTGCCCCATACACCGTCAATAGGGTAGCCATCGAATAAATAAAATGCTTGACTGACCTGCTCAGCCAAATCTGCCGGTGAAAGTGGTGGTGACTGTTGCTTATCTATTTGTTGTAAGGGCAAACCTTCTTGTTCGCAAATTGCTCTCGCAATTTGAGTATGCACGTCTGTACTTTTTCCATAAACATACAGATGGGGGTTAGTGCCTTGTTCTCTTAGTAAGGCTAATATTAGTCGGGAGTCATAGCCCCCTGCTAAGGCAGTGTCAATTTTGTTACCAAAGCATTGATTAATCACAGAGAACTGTTCCCTAAGATTAGCAACACTATCTTCAACCAAAATATCCAGTGGCCCATAGGCTGCTTTAAATCGGGGGTGACAAGCCCGGTAGTCTGTTTTAGGGGTTGGTGTTAGCTGGTAAAGCCAGTGAGGTTCTAAGGTGGCTATTTGGTTGATAACTGTTTCTGTACCAAAGGTGGCGCCTTGAAAGATATATTCATATACCCCTTGTGTGTTAATGGTAGGTTGCTGGGTTGTGGTGAGAAGGGTTAGGAAAGAGGATGATAGGATAGATTGCTCTAAATTATGGTAGACCTTGTATAAACCAAGACTGTCAGTAAAACAAAATAACTGACCTGCCTTATAAATGAGTACACTGAAAGTGCCGTAAAAACGGTTATGAGGGATTGGACGCTTGTTGAAATCATCAAGCAATGTTTGTAATGCAGGCTCACCATGTAAGCCTTGGTACATAAGGGTACCAAGACCGACACAGAAACTCCCCTCACTATTTTCATAGTAATTGGTAACGGGGTTAACCTGCTTGGGGCAAATAATAAGCTCAAAACCCTTCCGGCTCAGTGATATTGGCTGTTGAAAACCTTGCTGCTGTAATGATTGTTTAATAGGCTCAATAAAATTAAAGGCTGACTCCTTTATCAAGGCAAAGGCACCCATATAGATTTCCCTTTCTGGCTAAGATGGCTGAACTGGCTCAACAGAGGATGCAATCGACTTGATTGGTAATAATAGTTGTGGAGTGTGCTTTTGTGTTATTGATAAGTGTATATAAGGCGCATGGCTGGCTAGCATTAATTGCCAAGAGCCAACACAAATGAATGTGGCAGCTCCCATACGAGTCGCTCCTAAACGTTGGTGAGACGCTAAGGAGCCGATGTTAAATGCTGAGATTCGGCATAGGGTCCACTTAACGCCTTGTAGAGCCAGGTACTCATTAACCGTTTGCCAAAGTTTAGGAAAAGTAAAGCCAAGCCGAGCAGCAGGGGTAATGTAAACATCATAATCCCAGGCCGTTTGTTCAGCTGGTCGTGGTGAAAATAAACACTTCACTTCGTCTTCTTGGTAGTCTACTTGACTAATCCAGATATAGCCTACAAAGTTATCTTTAAGATAAGCGGCAAAGCATTGACCTTGCTGGTCAAAGCGACGCTTAATTACTGTTAAAGGCCGAGGGAAGTCTGCAAAACAGGTGGTATCATTGGCAGTGATTGTTTTGATTTCTATCTGCTTGCCCCGATTAGGAGGGAGTAAAGGGGTTTCAGGGATAGGTTGATAATACAAATAGTACTTTATGATTCGGAAGTGTCCCCGAGTCAACTTGTTTAAACTGGTGTGTAACAGATAAAGTAAGCCGTTTAGCCAACCTAATTCCTGGGTTAGTTTGCGAAGCTTGGTGAGCATATATCTTCCCAGATGTAATTGCTGATAAGCTGATAAATAGTTAAAAAATATAGTTAAACATTATGTTTTTAAAATAATGTTGGTGCTAACATTCTAGCACTCAGTTTTTAATACCCTATAGCATATAAAAACCATGGAGTTATTGGTAATGGATGTGATTAATGATGTGAAACAAATTCTGGTTAGCCAGTTGCAGCTGGGAGATCAGTTGTCAGCAGCTAATGAAGAAACGCCGCTACTGGGTGCAATACCAGAGTTTGATTCGATGGCTGTCGTCACCGTTATCACTGCACTAGAAGAGCAATTTGGGTTTGTGGTTGATGATGATGAAATCAGTGCTGAGGTATTTGAGTCCTTAGGCAGCCTATGTGAATTTGTTCAAGCAAAAGCCTAGTTGATTGCCATGGATAGGCTGCAAATTTCACCTCACTTCCTCTCAACCCCAGCGGGGCACTTGTATGCGGTGCATTATGTACCGCCATCAGCAATCTCTACCAAAGGCTATATCGTTCATATTCCGGCATTTGCTGAAGAGATGAATAAATCCCGTCACATAATTAGTAAGCAAGCTAGGCTGATGGCGGAACAAGGCTGGCAGGTAGTCGTTTTTGACTTATCTGGGACTGGGGATAGCGAAGGACTGTTAGTTGATGTTGACTGGCCAACTTGGCTTAACAATATCCAGGCAGTTATGGATTGGCTAATGACTGAACCACTGCCCGTTGTACTATGGGGGTTGCGGTTAGGTGCTTGTTTAGCGGTTGATTATCTTAATCGCTTACCATCGCCGGAAAATACTCATTTATTGTTATGGCAACCCATCATTAAAGGTCAGCCATTTTTACAGCAATTTTTAAGAATGCGATTAGCCGCTGACTTATTAGACAAGCAAACCGGTGAAACGGTTAAATTATTACGTGAACAGCTGGTAAAAGAAGGCAGCTTAGAGGTAGCAGGTTATTTACTTCCTAATCAACTAACCAGTGCCATTGACCAAATAGACTTAACTCAACAGTTACTGCCGTTAACAGCTCAGGTGGTTTGGCTGGAAATGATTCGTGAAACGGGAGCATCTTTATCTTTACCCAGTCAAAAAACAATAGCTGCTTGGCAACAGAATCATAATAAATTACATCAAACGAATATTGTGACAGACCCTTTTTGGTCTACACAGGAGTTGACGACAGGTGATGGGTTTATTGAGCAGACCCTTCATTATCTACCTCAACTGTTGATTAAGTCTGCCCTAAAGCAATCCGTAGTCAGTATGGAAAGCTAGTTTACTGGTTTCAATGTTGAATCAATAATGCCATGAATGAACAACCTGTTATTTTCCCCTGTTTAAATGAAAGGCTTATAGGTGTAATTCACCAACCAACAGAGCCGGTTGATACTGGTGTATTAATCATAGTGGGTGGCCCTCAGATGAAATCAGGTAGTCATCGTCAGTTTGTCCTATTGGCTCGGGCGCTGGTCAAGCAGAGTATTGCCGTCATGCGCTTTGACTACCGGGGAATGGGAGACAGTACTGGTGAGTTGCAAGGGTTTGAAACCATTAATGATGATATTAAAGCGGCAGTAGATGAGTTTTTTAATCAACAACCCAAGCTACAACAGGTGGTGTTGTGGGGACTATGTGATGCTGCATCAGCAGCATTGTTTTACGGTTGGCGAGACTCTAGAGTAAAAGGCCTGGTATTAGCCAATCCTTGGGTTCGTTCAGAAGCAGGCTTGGCGCAGGTATATGTGAAAAATTATTACTGGTCGCGGCTATTTGATAAGCATTTCTGGCTCAAGGCGTTTCGAGGTCAGTTGAAAATAAAACAAGTGGCTTCTGATTTTTATCAAAATATCACCAAACTTATAGTTACTCGTAAAAAAATATTAAAAGGAAACGAGCAGGAAGTAACGGCTGATAAGCCTGTTGAACCCAGCCACTTTATAGATCGTATGCGTTATGGGTGGGATAAGTTTTCAGGAAAGACCTTATTACTATTAAGTGGAAATGATCTTACCGCTGCTGAGTTTGTTCAGCTTACTCAAAGCCATCCTCATTGGCGACAGTTGCTAAATAAATCGACAGTTACCCAATGGCACTGTGCAGAGGCTAATCATACTTTTTCGACAGGCAAATGGCGTAACCAGGTAGAGCAGCAAACAGTGGAATGGATTATTAACCATGTGGTTGGTGGTTAAAGTAGAGCAGGTGAGTTTGTCTGAGCAGCCCATCATCAATCAGTAAATTGCTGAAGAGGTATGGTAGTTGCCTTATAAAAAAGGTATTCCTTCAGGGCTAGAAAAACGTATGCACTTCTTTAGAGATAAGAAAAAGTTTGTTTTGGGGTTAGTATTACTGAGTTTGGCCGCCTATGGTGGGATACAGGTTGATAACCATCTCAGTACGCAAGATGAAAATAGTAAAGCGACAAGAGTTGTGACCAAACAACTTTCTGAATTTGCCACAAAGCAGCTAACCACTGATCTTGATAGTCATAAGCTTGATGGACAGCCTGTTACACAACATCCCCGCATTTTTTTAACTTTTTTACAAAACTGGCAAGGGAGGTCTGTACACCCTGTTTTTCAAGAACGCATGGCACTGTTTAAACAGCGCAAAACTGTTTCTGTCAATCCTTGTGTTTATAAGTCAGTATTAGCAAATGCCGGTTGTTGGGTAACCAAGCCTGAAAAGGAAATAGGCGAACAACTGGTTAAGAGTTTGTTTAATTTTTATTTAATGCCACCAAAATCCAGTGGTTATTATGGTAATGCATGGAAGTTGGCATTGGCTTATGATTTAGCCTGTACATACCCTGGATTTAGTCAAAAAGACCGTGCAGCTATAGAAAAACGGTTAGAAAAGCAACTTGAAGATTTGTTGGATGTGCTGGAAGAAGATGGGTTATCGATGTGGCATGGTCGTGCTTCAGTTGCGTCCCAAGCCTTTTTATTGGCCATGGTATTGGACCATAGTAGTGAGCGCCGGCAAGAATTATTAAAACGGAGTCAAGCTTACTTTTTGGACTTGATGGCAGCTCTGGATTTAACTGAAGCCTGGCCGGAGGGGTATAATTACTGGATTCAGAACCGAGCTATCCCTATAGCGTTGGCTGCAGCGGCCTATGTGAATGGTTTACGACATAGTCAGCAGGCAGAAAAAATTCGAGAAATTATTCGCCGAGCAGGTTATTGGGTAATTTACGCTACACGTCCAGATGATAAAATAGAGGGGCTTGGTGATGAGGGCTCTCGAATTGACTTAAAAGATATCTCGCGGCCTTATATTGATTTTATTGCCCAACTGACTCAGGACAGTGAACTAGCTGAGTTTTCTGAGTATTTGTATCAAGTCCATGAAGGGCAAAGCTACTATGATGGGTGGCGATGGGCTTTTCGCATATTTAATGATCCTCAACTTGTGAGGCAGCCAGTTAACTCAAAGCAACTGGTTTTCGCTCGTAATAATCTCCCTACTGCAGATATTTTTGGTAAAGGTGCATTTAATCAGGCATATATTCGTTCTGGCTGGTCAGATCAAGATACTTTAATTAGCTTCCGTGCTGGGCACCAATTCAGTCATCATGGTCACTATGATGCAGGTCACTTTACTATTCATAAGCAGCTGCCTTTAGCCATCAACAGTAGTACTTATGGTCGTTACGATGCCCCTCATCGTCTTAATTATGCAATTCGCTCTGTGGCTAAAAATACCTTGTTGATTATGCGCCCTGGGGAAAAGGTAAGACCAAATAAGTTTTTTCAAAATAATGTGGCAGATGGTGGGCAGCGGATTATTCAGCCGACTGGAAGTTCTATTCCTTCAGTGAGTCATTGGTATAAAAACCTTTATAAAGGGAAGCATTTAGAGGGAGGAACCATCGCTAGAGCAGACTTATCCCCAGCTTATAGTTACCTCTATGCAGACTTAACAGGTGCTTATAATAACAGTGAGTACGACGATAATGGTGATTTAGGTAAAGTCAACAAGGTTACTAGAGAGCTTTTTTATTTGCGGGAACAAGATCAATTGTTGATATATGACACGATTGCAGCAACCAGCCCTGCTTATATAAAAAAGTGGTTATTACATAGCGTTTATCAACCTGCAGTTAAGGGATTGAAGTTAATAAAAGGTAAAGCTCACAATGGTATTTCAACTTCAGATGCCTCAGAAGCTATTATCACCAATGGTAACAGCCGTTTATTTTTGAAAAAATTATTACCAGTTAATGGCAAGTTAAATGTGATTGGTGGGCCTAATTATCGTTATTATGTTGATATTGATGGCGATGGCCATACTTGGGATGGGATTAACTTTGATCAGGGAGCATCTGATAAAAAGTGGTTTGATTCTGGTTTCTGGCGTTTAGAGCTAACATCAACAGAGCCAAAAGAAGTAGAGCAGTTTTTGGTTGTTTTAACGCCTCGTATTGGTAAAAAAACGGTTAATCAAAGTGACATTAAGGTTCTGAAGGCAGAAAAAAACTATTATGCTGTGCAAATGAAGTCTTCTGTTGTCGTATTTTTGGCTGATTCTACGATTAATCAACTGGATTTAGACTGGAAGGCACCATTGAAAAAAATCTATCTAGTAGGGCTGGCACCGAAACAACAACTAGAGGTGAAAGGGCAGTCGTCCATTACTAATAGTGTACCTGTCCAGAAAGTTGTAGCTAATTTGCAAGGTACTGCGGTTATGACAATATCACCACAAACAACCCATGTACAAATTGGCCTGCTAAAAAAGTTAGCAACTAGTGCCCTATCCTATAAATAAAGCAACTAGCGTAGGGTTTTTAATCGTTAAAGTAATATTTCCTTTACAGGGGGGTGACTTAAAAATTCTGCAGGACTTGCTGTTGGCCCATACGCACCAGATTGAGTGATCACTATTAGATCGCCAGTATCAGCTTTAGGTAACATGACTTTATCACCTAGGGTATCCAAGGGCGTGCACAAAGGCCCAACGATTTGAACCGGCTCATAGTCAGCTTTGTTCATTTTGTTACCTAGATAAACGGGGTAGTTTTTGCGAATAACCTGGCCAAAGTTACCTGAATTAGCCAAGTGGTGATGGAGTCCGCCATTGGTGATTAAAAACGTCTGACCACGAGACTGCTTAATATCGATAATTTCTGCTACATAAACACCAGCTTCTCCTACTAAATAACGGCCTAGTTCAATAACTAATTCACAGTGACTTAATGTTGAGTGATATCGGCTAATAAGTTGAGAGAGGTTATGACAAATAGGAGTTAACTCTAAGTCTGTTTCACCTGGGAAGTAGGGGATGCCTAGCCCTCCACCAATATTGAGTTTAATTAATGGTACTGGAGAAACAGCGGCTAATTCGGTTGCTAAAGCAAATGTTTTGTTATGAGCTTCAATGAGAGCTTCTACTTTTAAATTTTGTGAACCTGAAAAAATATGAAAACCTTGCAGATTAATCAGGTCTGTATTCAGGCTGTTTAAGATATCAGGTAATTGCTCTGCATCTATGCCAAACTGCTTGGGGCCTCCCGACATTTTCATTCCAGAGGTTTTTAGTTCGTAGTTAGGGTTAACTCGAAAAGCAATGTTGGGCTTAAGCTTGAGCCGTTGGCCAATTGCTTCAATACGATGTAACTCGCCAGTAGACTCCACATTAATGGTAATGGCTGATGCAATGGCAGCAGTCAGCTCTTGGTTAGTTTTGCCTGGGCCTGCAAAACTGATATTACTACTATTCATTCCGCTGTTTAGTGCAGTATGTAATTCTTTGATGGAAGCTACATCTAATCCATCAACTAAGGTGGCCATATGGTCAACCACGGCCGGCATTGGATTTGCCTTGATGGCATAGTGAAGTTTAATTGGCTCAGGTAGTGCTTGTTTTAATTGGTTAACTCGCTGGCTAAGCAATTGCCGGTCATAGCAATAAAAAGGGGTGCTACCCACAATACTGGCTATTTGGGGAAGCGATTTACCGGCTATTTGTAAACAGTTGTCGGTTACCGTAAAACCTTTTAATGGTGTATGAACAGGTTTATTTTGCATAATTGACTCGTTGTATAATCTTAATCAGTACTAAAAAAAGCAGGTTATGCCCCTATCCATCATTCGATAACTCACTAATTAACGCCTTTCGATCGATTTTGCCATTGGGGTTTCTAGGTAGAGTTTGGAAACGGGCAATCTGTTGTGGAACCATAAACCCTGGTAGTTTCTGTTTACATATGTTGGTGATAGCAACTTCATCAATAGGGGTTGTATCTCGAGGTGTAACAGCCAGTACAATGGCTTGGCCTAATTGTGGGTGGGGCACCCCTAGAGCAGCGACTTCACCAACTAAGTTAGAGGCATAAACGACTTCCTCGACTTCTGTGGGGCTGACTCGATATCCTGAGGTTTTAATCATGTCGTCATTGCGACCTATAAAGTATAAGAAGCCTTCTTCATCTTTTTTGACAAGATCACCAGACCAAACAGCAATTTCTGTGATGGGAATACCGCTAATTGGGTTGGGTATGGGCTTGAAGCGTTCCTGTGTTCTGGCTTGATCACTCCAATAACCCAGAGCAACTAAGCTACCTCGATGGACTAGTTCTCCAGGCTCATTAGCTTCACACTCTTCCCCCGCTTCATTAATAACCAGGAGCTCTGCATTGGGGATGGCTTTGCCCATTGAAGTAGGGCGTTTAGCTAATTCATTGGGAGGTAAGTAACTAGAGCGAAAGGCCTCTGTTAAGCCATACATTAAATAAGGGGCAGTATTCGGCAGTTGTTGTTGTAACTTGGTAAGAGTTGCGGTGGGCATTGCCCCACCAGAGTTGGTGATATAACGCAAATGCTTGGTGGTAGCCTCTGGCCAGGATAAGTCAGCCAGCTGAACCCATAAGGGAGGCACTGCCGCTAAGCCGGTGATTTTGTATTTATTAACCGCCTTGATGACATCTCTAGGTAGTAAGTAGTCCATTAAATAACAGCAAGCCCCAACAGAAAAAGCGGTTGTTAATTGGCTTAACCCATAATCAAAACTAAACGGAAGGACTGCTAATATTTTGTCTTGAGGGGTGTTATCTAAATACTCTGCCACACTATGGGCGCCAGTTACCATATTACGATGCGATAACACGACACCTTTAGGGCGTCCAGTGCTGCCGGATGTATATAAAATGGCCGCCATGTCCATATCAATTGAATGAGTAGCAAGTCGTTGATGAGAGCTATCCAGTAGTGCTTGCCATGAGATTATTGGCAGAGTGTTGTTAGGCTCTATGGTCATCTCATCAATTAACACTACTTGCCTTAGGTCGTGGCACTGAGATAACTCTGAGGAGAGTTGCTTTAAGCGAGCCGCATTGGTGATTAATATTCTGACATTACAGTCTTGTAATATATAACGGACCTGCTCCGGTTTTAATATGGGGTTAACTGGAACAAATACACCTCCTGCCGCGGATGTGCCCATCATGCTAAAAACAGTTTCGGGTAGTTTAGGTAGGTAAATAGCCACTCTTTCGTGGCGGCTAAGCCCTTGTTTGGCCAGGCCATTGGCGACTTGCCAAATATTATCAACCACTTCCTGATATGTATAAACTTGTTCTTTATAACCTAGTGCTACAGCCTTAGGTGTTATAGCGCTTTGTTTGATTGCTAACTCATGTAAAAGTTGGCTCATTGAATAGCTCGTCCTTAAGTGGTTTGGCGGTTGCAATAATTATAAAAAACGTAAACAGTTATTGGTAATCTTAAGTTTTTAAATGCTCTGGATGATGACAATGGCTATTAATTAATATTATGATTTTTTTATTGTATTAACGAACGGAATCTTAATGGTGATGTGGGGTAATTCACGATCTTTTAATATGAGTAGTTGGTTCATCTTAGCCTTTGTTGTGACTGTGTCTGATGGTTTTGCTAAATCATTAGCGGATTCTATACAACAAATCAAGCCCAGTGTGGTGGGGGTGGCTACTTATTTACCTACTAGAAGCCCTCCTGTGAGTTTATTAGGCACAGGGTTTGTTGTGGATGATGGCTATCATGTGGTGACTAATGCTCATGTTATTCCTACTAAATTGAATCTAGAAAAAAAGGAACGTCTTGTCGTTTTATATGGGCAGGGTAATAAACCTTCTGTGAGAGAAGCAAGAGTTTTTAAGACAGATGAGCCCCATGATCTTGCGTTATTACGGCTAAAAGGATCTACCTTAAAACCATTAACGTTGGGGGATTCCAGTAAGGTGCGAGAAGGTAATCAAATTGCTTTTACTGGGTTTCCAATTGGGTTGGTGCTAGGGTTATATCCTGCAACCCATCATGGCATTGTAGCGAGCATTACGCCCGTTGCTATTCCTGTTATGTCTGCAAAAGAGTTGGATGTTCCTCATATCCAACGCTTACGAAGCCCTTATAATGTGTTTCAACTGGATGCAACTGCTTATCCTGGTAATAGTGGTAGCCCAGTATTTTTAGCTGCTACTGGTGAGGTGATTGGCATAGTAAACAAAGTATTTGTTAAGCAAACAAAAGAGTCTGTATTAGCAAAACCGAGTGGTATTACCTATGCTATTCCAATCAGTCATGTTAAAGCGTTAATTCAGCGAAAATAATAACTGTGGCAACGTAGTATAAAAAATAAGTAGTAAAAACTAGTAATAAGGGGTTAGCCTTCGCTCTTTATGGTTTCTTCTATCTGAGGTTACTAGGTTCCCTTCTGAATCAGTGAACGGATAGTAAATAGGTTTGCTATTTTTACGGCGATCGTAGTATTTATTACGTTGAAGGCAGTCAGTTACTTGCTTATTTGAAGCGTAACGTTTAGCCGCAGAGTTAAAAACTATAATTGCCATACAGCCAATAATGACAATGGTGATGAGTAGCAGCCATACACTTATCATTGGCACACCCCTCATTTTATATTTTAATGTTGAACATTTTTTGCAAAATGTGAGCCTTACCCGTCTAATTTATTGATTATCAAACGGTTATATTTATTATTAGCCCTCACGCTCATTAAGTTGTAATATTTTTTGACGCTTTTGTGACATTTATACAGTTGAGGGGCATATGCCTGGATGGATTGGGGTCGATTTAGATGGCACCTTGGCACGTTATGATAAGTGGCGAGGGCCTGAGCATATAGGTGAGCCGATCAAACCCATGCTGGATCGAGTAAAAAATTGGGTATTGCAAGGACAGGAAGTAAAAATATTTACGGCCAGGGCTTCTGTTCCTGAGTATCTTCCCTATGTAGAAAAGTGGCTAACTGAAAACGGTTTAGCTGGGTTAGAGATAACTAACGTGAAGGACTTCAGAATGATTGAACTATGGGATGATCGCTGTGTACAGGTTTGTACCAATAAGGGCAAACCACTAAGATTCAGTAAGCGACTGGGCTTTTGACTAGTTATACTTTTGAAGGCTAAGCCAGTCTAGTTGCTGGCTCAAACATAAAGGGGCTGGCTCTTAACGAGCCCCTTTACCAAATAAGATCACTTCAACGGTTTGAATTAAAATAAGAATATCTAGAAATAGACTATGATTCTTTACGTAGTAAAGATCATATTCAAGTTTATGTTTGGCATCGTTATCAGAAGCGCCATAAGGGTAGCAAAGCTGTGCCCAGCCTGCGATACCTGGTTTGATTCGATGGCGCTCATCATAATAAGAAATTTTTTCTTTCAGGTTAGCCACAAACTCTGGCCGTTCTGGCCTTGGTCCAACAAAGCCCATATCACCTTTTAATACATTCAGGATTTGGGGTAACTCATCAATTCGGTATTTTCTAATAATTCGGCCTGTTTGAGTGATTCGAGGGTCATTTTGGGTGGCCCACTGTGCCTGACCACTTTTTTCCGCATCAATTCTCATGCTACGGAATTTGAGGACATCAAAAACTTCTCCATTAAGACCAACTCGACGTTGGCGATAAAAAATAGGTGCTTTAAACCCTTCTTCTAGCCAAATACCTAGTATTGCAAAAGCCATTAAGGGCCAGGCAAAGCAAAGTAGGGTTAAGCTAGCGACAATATCAAATAAGCGTTCAGAATAGGTTCTCAGGTTACTTTGGCTAAAGCCATCAGAAAATACCATCCAACTTGGGTGAAGCAGTTCAAGTTCGATCTTGCCTGTTTCTCTTTCAAAAAAAGTCAGAATATCAACAACTTCAATGCCGCTTAGTTTGCAGTCTAATAGCTCATTAATTGGAAAGTTTTTTCTGCGATCATCAACGGCAACAACTATTTCATCAATCTTGTTATCAACGGCATATTCCAGTAATGAGCCTTGATGACTAATGATAAGTTCATTAGAAACAATATCGGCTTCGCTTGAGATATGCATAAAGCCAATAACACTAAAACCGCGACGATCACTTTTCCGACGTAATCGCTGACAAATGTTGTTTGCCCTTCTGCCGGCTCCTAACACTAACACGCGGCGCTTTAAGATTTTCTCGTCCACAAGTCTGGTGAAGCACCAGCGGATACAGACAATACTTAAGAAGGCAATAGTAATAGTGACAATAAAAACACCGCGGCCAATTAGTAATGTAGGGAAAAGGAAAAAGCAAAGAGAAAGAATGATGCTGCCAAGAAGAAAGCTAATAGCTGAGCGTATCAGCATACCAGTGAGTCCTTCTCTTAGTCGAGCCTGGTAGAGGCCCATTGCTATCATACTAATGATAAAGGCAGCACCAAGTACTAATGCCCGAATGATTAAAGGGCTGGCAGGGTCCTGGCCAGTAGGCTCAAGTGTTCCGAAGCGTATGAGGGCACCAATGTGGGTCGCAGCAATGAAGGCACAAAGCTCAAATAGCCCCAGTATTAAATAGGGTACTCTTATATGGTGTTTGAAAATACGAATACTGCTCACTGAAACTCCCTTTATCCTTAAATATGGCTATGGCTTCCCGTGTGCATATAGATAACTTCTGCTTCCGTGTAAAGGGGCACGTCCCCTAGAGCTAGCGCGCTAATTTATTATAAGAGGCTTTTAATGTCAGTTAATTACTTCAACATATTTAATGTTTTTTGAAACTTAACTGTTATTAGGTTAAATCAGTCTCTGGTTTGCGCTGAGCTTTAATTTGCCATTTCTGTTGACCAATAATAACACCGGTCAGAATTAATATGACTGCCACTAACTGTGTGGTTGTTAGCCATTCGTCTAAAATGATGGCGGCTAAAATAACTGTGAACACAGGGATTAGATTAACAAATGTTGATGCACTATTAGCAGACAACTGACTAACACCGTAGTTATAAAGCCCATAAGCACCACATGTAACAATACTACCCAGATAAATAATAGCTAGGGTTGGTTCTAATTCAATTTGTGTAGGTAAATCACTACTTAAAGCAAAAGGCAAGAAAAACAAGGTTCCTGCAACAGACTGAACAGCAGTCAATGTTATTGCGTTATAACGAAAAGCTAGTTTTTTCAGCGCTATGGTATAAAAAGCTGCCAGGACCATTGCAATTAATTCTAAAAAATTACCTAGCAGCGGATTTGGCGCATGTTCACTCTTTTCTGATAAAAAAGTTAACCAAAGTGCGCCTATAAATGCAATCACTAACCCTGTCAGCAAAAGTTTGGACGGCTTTTCTTTTAAGAATAACCAAGCACCTATAGTTACAAGTGCTGGATATAAAGCTGTAACTGCTCCTGCCTGAGCTGCACTGGTATGCTCTAAGGCGAGACTTTCAAAAATAAAATACAGGCATGGTTCACAAAGTACCATTATAAAAAATAGCTTAAGATCACCAGGTTGGTATTGGCGAAATGAAATGCGACGGAAACAGGCTAGAAAACAGAGGGTTGCAATTAGCATTCGAGCAAAAATAACCAGCCACATAGAATAGTGACTAAAGGCTATTTTTAAAGCAATAAAGGAACTACCCCAAAGCAGCATTGCTAAAACTAAAATGCTATACGCAAACCACGGTGTGCTTTGGCTGGTTGTATTCATGGGTAGATATGACTTAAGTATGTGACATAAATAAAGAGCTGCTATTAGATAGCTTTTAGCTAATAGAATCAACTTCTAGTTAGTTACAGGCCTTTGGTGATGATGGAATAGAGGATAGAAGAAAAGAAAGCAGTTGGCTGTTTGTTCTACAGCCAACACTGGAGTTTAGCTCATTTTTAAGTGCTTATTATTGTCATTGTTTTTTTAGCTTTATTGCCGGGTATCCAAGCAGCCTTGCTTGACAGCCTTTAGTTTGCGACAGATATCCATCGCTGTAGACTGCTTTTCAATGCCTGTAAATAGCACTCGATAATAGGTACCTCGTTTACCATAATTGGCTGACTTAACCTTGGGCTGTAGTCCATTTAATAGGCTTCCATGACGCTTCTGAATATTGCTTATTGCTTGGTCAGCAGCAGTTGCGGACTTATAAGAGGCTAACTGTACAGCCCAGCGAGCAGAACTAACTGGAGTTGCTGTTGATGTTCGGGCAACGTTGTTAGTAGGGCGTGTATAAGATGTTTGTACCGGCTGAGGTGTAACTGGTTTGCTATAGCTGTTTGGCTGACTATTACGGGAGCCGTAACTATCACTGGTATTGGTTGGAGCTTGGGCGCGAAGCGCTTTTTGTGCATTCGTATGAGTTGTTGCAGTAAATAACTTATTAGCATCATCAGGCCTGGCTCGCTCAATGTCGTATTTTTCTGTACGTTTGTCTACTGCGCTTTTGATTAGTTTGATGCTTGAGTATTTATCTCGAGTTAAGCCGTTCACTTCATTGGCATTACGGATAATAGTGGGCTTGATAAATACCATTAAATTCCGTTTTTTGTGCGAGTTGTTGTCATTTTCAAATAAACGACCCACTAAGGGAATGCGGCTCAAAATAGGAACAGATGATTCACCCTGGACAACATCATCTTGTAAAAGACCACCTAAAACAATGATTTTTGAGTCATCAACCAGAATGGTACTTTTAATTTGCCGTTTACTGGTTACCTGATTAAGGTTGTTGCTGCTTTCTGCAGACGTAATAACGTTGGAGATTTCTTGATCAATTTCGAGGCGCATGGTATCGCCTTCATTAATATGAGGAGTTACCTTTAGTTTTAAGCCGACATCTTTACGCTCTACAGTGGTAAAGGGGTTGTTGGCTCCATCTGAGCCTGTTGTATATTGGCCGGTTTGGAAGGGGACTTCTTGACCCACCAAAATCTCAGCTTCTTCATTATCCATTGTCATCAGGCTTGGGGTTGATAATAAGTTGCTATTACTTTGTTGGGTAATAGCATTGAGTAGTATGCCAAAGTTGCTATTGCGCAAGGCCAGCTGGCCGATGGGAATTTCTGTGTTTTTTATAGTGGCGCCAATGATGGAGCTTATACCAGAGCCATTTTTATCTCCTCCTGTTTTGGTATCTTTACCAGTAATACCCCACTGAATACCCAACTGTTCTGAAATATCTCCAGAAACCTCAACAATTGCAGACTCGATAAGTACCTGAGCTCGGCGGACATCCAGCTGTCGAACGATATTTTCCAGCTCTCTGATCATTTCTGGCTCGGCTGCAATGATCAAAGCATTTTGTGATTCATCTGCCTTAATAATCGACTGTTTTGCATCTTTTTTATCTTTGCCAGACTGTACAGTAAGAGATTTAGACAGTTCTGAAAGTGCTTCTGCAAGGTTTTTGGCATCGGCGTGACGTAGGTGGATTACTCGAGTTGAGGAGGCGCTGTCAGCTTCCACATCCATAGAGCGTGCCATTCGCTTCACTTTGTTACGAAAAGCGGGTTTCCCAGTAATAATTAATCGGTTGGTACGCTCGTCAGCAATAATCTGACCTGCGGGCTTACGTTGTTGTTGGCCACCTAAAAGTCCTTCTTTAATGACTTTAACGACATCTCCTACCCAGGCATGTTCAAGTTTAATCACATCATGGTCAGCATTTTCAGCTAAGTCCATTTCTCTGATGAGTTTTGCTAGACGTTTTACATTAGCACTGTGGTCGCTAATAATGATCGAATTACTGGAGGCGATAGCTGCAGCATGACCATATTGTGGTATTAAAGGGCGAATGACAGGAATCAGCTCTACTGCAGATAAGTTAACCAGGGGAACCACTTTAGTTATCATATGACCACTGCGAGGCCCTGATTTGCCATTAAAAATGGGAACATCACTCTTTGCTTTATTAGTGGGCACTATATTGATGGTTTTGCCATTGGGCACTGCAGTGAAACCATTGGCATGAAGCACGGATAGAAATACATCGTATATTTCTTCTTTTGATAGTGGGGAGGCTGATACGACGGTTACATTGTTTGGTCCTTTTATGCGAGGGTCAACAATGATAGTTTCACCTGTAATAGAAGCAACTTGGGCGATAAACTCTCTTATATCGGCATTTTTCTGGTTAATTGTCCAGCGTTTACCATCATCGGCATTGGTTTCTGCCAGTGTCACAGGTGTGACTGAAAAGCACAGACAAAGCACTGATGCATGAAAAAGTTTGGTCAATCTGGCCATAGTAAAGCGTTGTTGTTGGTAAGACATGTGATTATTATTCCAAGAATCCTGCTTATTATCCTGGTGAATGGCTGCTTGTTGTAGGGCGTTTTGCATTATTGGTTAGCCTCCTCCGGCGCCCTTGTCTAACTGCTTCATACGTGCTTGCAGCTCTTTCATTCGTTGCTGTGCTGATGCATTTTCTAATGGTTCTGGAGAAGTAACAGAAACAGGTTCGGGTGGTTTAGGTAATTGGTGAGGACCTTTATATTCTTCAATTCGGTTAGGGCTATTGGCTTCTGGAAAGTAGAGCGTCTCTAGGACTCCATTTCTTGAAATAATGACATGATCTTTTTTCACTTTATGTAAAGTTGCTTGGCCGGGTAAAGTGTCTCCGACTTGGTAGAGTATAGCCTGACGGTTGCTGCCTTCTATTATGGCGCTGGACAGCCTGTCATTTTGGTTAGCAAAGGCGCCTTTTAATACCAGTCTTAAGTTCGTTTTAGGAATATGCTTTTGTGCCACAGGCTGCTCACTTACTCCTTTGCCAAACAGTAAGGCAATACTTTGTGCATTGTATTGGGATCGGGGCTTAGTTTGTGCCACATCCCGGATAGCCTCTACCTGAGGTTTAGGCGCTGTCAATGCTTGGTAAAGTTGCATACCTTTGGTCGCTAAAGTCATACCTATAAGCACTAGGACAATAAGACAAAAAGCAGAGATATTTTTTTTATGCCCTAGTGTTAGATAAGGCGATAATGCTGTTGAGTTCATAAGATAATTGAAAGCTGCTTGTAAGCTATTCCTTATTGAATAAATGCCTAAAAAACTGAGCGAAAGTCCAACGTACCCTTGGCTAAACGTCGGCTGCCATAATAACAATTATTGCTTGAAATGGGTCAAGCAAATTGCCTTAAGAGTGTGAAATTTGTAAAAAAATACTGTAAAACTGATGCCTATTAATACAAGGCACCATCAAACTAATACATAGCACCATGTACATAGCACCATGAAAACGACAATTAACCTAAGTTTAAATTTCACACTTTATAACTCTAGGCTAAATTGGGCTTTTCGACAGTATGACTGTACTGTATCCAGTTGGTTCCAGATAGTTGCTCAGCTAATAAACAAAATGAGGATAAAGTAAGGGAACTAACGACCCAGAAACTAACTAATAGTTAAATGATCTTTGCCTTAAGTTTTTGTAGCTATATCAAGCATTGGCTTTGCAGAAATAAACATAAAATAGAGATTTTTACTTTCAGTAACATGTGTTGTTGAACAATATCTATTGAACGAAGCTATTAGGTGAATAATAGTTAATAAGTGGATTGTTACAGTAGATAATAGGTAGGTGTAGGTAGAGAATTACTTGGCGGCTTATAAGTGAATGTGCATAAATAAAACTTGCTAGAAGCATTCAAGTATTTACGAGAAGAAAACAGTTATAAACAAGTACTCTTATCCAAGAATACTGTTGTTTAAAAGCTGTGGCAACTGTGAAAAAACACGGTTGTTTGGGGAATATATGGCTTGAATGGTGGTTAAAAAGTATTTCGCATGAGTCAGTATAAGTGAAAGAAACTTTTTCTCTAACCAGTCTTTCAGCTGAAAAGAGGTAGCAGAACATTGAACGTGCCAGCGGTTGCAAATGGTGAAGCAGGAAGTACTAGTCCGCAGTCTGAGTCGCATATACATAAAGGCTCGCCTGCAGAGAAAAGGCTGCCATTTGCCTTTGCCAAGAAATATGGTGTGCTTATCTATCGGCAGAGCGATGGTAGTGCTAAGGTTTGTCATAAGCAAGGACTTACACCTGTTGTAGCGTCTGAAATCAGACGCTTTGCAGGCGGGGCGTTGCCTTATGAGTTAGTCGATGAAAGCCAGTTTTCGGAGCTGTTGTCAGAGACTTACCAAAATGATGGTTCTGAAGCATTTCAGGATGCCATTGGTATTAGTGATGATATGGACCTGGCCAGCCTGGCTGATGCAGTACCTGAGTCTGAAGACTTGCTTGAACAAGCTGATGATGCGCCTGTAATTCGTCTGATCAATGCCATTTTTACTGAAGGCATTAAGGAAAACACGTCAGATATTCATATTGAAACCTTTGAAAAAAACCTAGTAGTACGATTTCGGGTTGATGGTGTTCTGAGAGAAAAGTTAAGACTCAAACGACAGTTGGCTGCTTTGTTGATTTCTCGGATTAAAGTAATGTCTAAGCTGGATATTGCTGAAAAGCGGGTGCCTCAGGATGGTCGTATTTCCTTACGAGTAGCAGGTAAAGAAGTAGATGTACGGGTGTCGACATTACCCTCAACCAACAGTGAACGGGTGGTTATGCGACTCTTGGATAAAGCAGCGGGTCGCTTGGATCTGAATCACTTAGGTATGTCTATTGATGATACCAAGCTGCTTAAAGGTATCCTTCATAAACCTCATGGCATTATCCTTGTTACAGGGCCTACTGGCTCTGGTAAAACCACCAGTCTATATGCATCACTTGCTACCCTAAATGACCAAAGTCGTAACATTCTTACGGTCGAAGACCCTATTGAGTACAACCTGGAAGGTATTGGTCAAACCCAGGTAAACCCCAAGGTGGACATGACTTTTGCTCGAGGGCTGCGTGCTATCTTGCGGCAAGATCCGGATGTGGTGATGGTAGGGGAGATTCGAGATGTCGAAACCGCTCAAATAGCTGTCCAAGCCAGTTTAACGGGTCACTTGGTGTTATCAACCTTACACACCAATACTGCTGTCGGTGCAATTACCCGATTACAAGATATGGGGGTTGAACCTTTCTTACTTTCCTCCAGTCTAGTAGGGGTGTTAGCCCAGCGATTGGTACGTCGACTTTGTGATGACTGTAAAGAGCCTTACCGGCCAGATGAAGCAGAGTGTTTACGACTTCACTTAAACCCTGATGCGCCACCTGAAATTTATCATGCTAAAGGTTGTCCTAGCTGTAACCAACAGGGCTATCGAGGCCGGATGGGAATTTATGAAATTATTCCAATAGATAACGAGATGCGCAGATTGATTCATAATAATGCAGGAGAACAGGAAATTATTGAGTATATCCGTCTTGGCAGACCCAGTATTCGTGCTGATGGTCGTCGTAAGGTGCTAGCTGGGCAGACCACCCTTGAAGAAGTACTTAGAGTAACTCAGGATGATTAAGGGGTAAGTCGTGGCGGTTTACGAATTTGTAGCGCTTGATGCTAGGGGAAAACAGCAAAAAGGCACATTAGAAGCTGATAGTGCAAGGCAAGTACGGCAGATGTTGCGTGAAAAGCGCATGTCGCCTTTAGATGTGGAGCTGGTTGCACAAAAGCAGAAACAGGCAAACAGCAAAGCTGGGGGAGGGTTATTTTCTCGAAGTATTTCTACCAGCGACCTCTCAATGGTTATTCGCCAATTAGCGACTCTGATTCAGGCTTCGCTGCCTATTGAAGAAGCGCTACGAGCAGTTGCTGAGCAGCAAGAAAAACAAAAAATAAAGAAAATATTTCAAGCAGTGCGCTCTAAAGTGTTAGAGGGTTATACTCTGGCGCAAAGTATGGAAAGCTTTCCTGGTGTATTTCCTTCTATGTATTGTGCAACTGTTGCTGCAGGTGAACATGCAGGCTTTCTGGATAAAGTGCTTAACCAACTTGCCGATTATTCTGAGAACCGTCAGCAGTCACAGCAAAAAATTAAAATGGCACTAGTGTACCCAATTTTATTGGTAGTTGCTTCGATTGCTATTGTCAGCTTTTTATTAGGGTTTGTAGTGCCAGATATAGTTAAAGTCTTTATTGATAGTGGTCAGGAATTGCCCGCTTTAACTCAAGGCCTCATTGATTTAAGTAACTTATTTCAAAACTACTGGTATTTTATGTTGCTTGGGGTGATTGGGTTTATTTATATTACCCGCGTTTTGTTAAGCAAACCCCCAATCAAACTGCGGTTTCACCGAGGCCTGTTACGGGTGCCCTTAATTGGTCGATTTAATCGTCAGATGAATACGGCACGTTTCGCCAGTACCTTAAGTATTTTGACGCGCAGTGGTGTGCCGCTAGTAGAGGCCCTAAAGATAGCAACAGAAGTTGTCTCAAACCTTTATATAAAAGCCAGTGTGGGTGATGTTGCCCAGCAAGTAAGTGAAGGCTTGAGTTTAACTAAAGCGCTAGAACAAACGGGTCACTTCTCACCGATGATGATGCACATGATCGCAAGTGGTGAAGCCACCGGTGAGCTTGATGATATGTTAGAACGAACAGCCCTCAGTCAGGAAACTGATCTTGAGAATAGAATGTCAGTAATAGTGGGCTTATTTGAGCCGCTCACCCTGATGCTTATGGGGGGGATTGTGTTGGTGATTGTATTGGCAATTTTATTACCAATTTTAAACATGAACCAGCTATTGAATTAATGGTAAGTATTAAAAAGGAACGAAAGAGTGAAAAAGGTGATTGCTAAGTCAGCGCAGCAAGGGTTTACCTTAATAGAAATTATGGTTGTAGTGGTTATCTTAGGGATTCTAGGAGCACTAGTAGTACCTAATATCATGAGTAAGCCAGATCAGGCCAAAGTAACTGTTGCAAAAGGAGACGTACGAGCGATTGCATCGGCACTGGATATGTACAAATTAGATAACTTTAATTACCCCAGTACTGACCAGGGGTTAGATGCGCTAGTGAAAAAACCTAGTGGCTCGCCAGAACCGAAAGGGTGGAATAATCCTTACCTGAAAAAAGTCCCTGTTGATCCATGGGGTAATGCATATAAATACTTGTCTCCCGGTGTACATGGTCCGTTTGATTTATACTCCTACGGTGCTGATGGCAAGAAAGGTGGTGAAGGTTTCAACGCTGATATTACTAACTGGGAAGAGTAATTAATGCAGGTGTTGTCTCGTTTACCAAGACAACAGGGCTTTACACTCGTTGAGGTGCTGGTGGTGGTGGTCATCATGGGCGCCTTGATTGGTATAACAGTACTAAGCCCTCTACTTGGTGATAAAAGTAAGCGACTGGATGATGAGGCGCTACGTATAACCAAACTGTTTGAATTGGCAGTTGATCAAGCACTGGTCAAAGGTTATGAGCTAGGGTTTAAGGCTGAGCCTTCTGGCTATAGCTGGCTGCGATATGATCAAGTAGAAAACCAATGGCTAGAGCTAAAAGAAGGCTCATTTCGCCCTCACCAATTACCTGAGGGTTATAGCCTGATTTTAAGTGCAGAAGACGATAAATTTACCAAGTTTAAACTGTTTGATGAGGATGAAGACGACTTAACCAGCTTTAGCCTTGAAAGTGATAGCAATAAGGATAAAAAGCAGAAAAAGTCTAAGTTAAAACCTCAAGTTGTCATTTATACAGATACTCAAGTGACGCCTTTCGAACTCACGATTGATAGTGAGTACCATGACAAACCCAAAAAGCTAGTAGCAGACGGAATTAACCGTGTTGAAGTTAAAAAGCAAGACTAAAGGGTTTACCTTGCTAGAGGTAATGGTGGCGTTGGCTATTTTTGCCAGCGCAGCTGCTGTGTTAGTTATTTCTGATGGCAGTGCCATTAAGCAAACGATTTATTTAGAAGAAAAAATTCTTGCCAGTTGGATTGCCGAAAACCAGTTAGCGCGAATGCAATTAGAGGCTCAGTGGCCTGAGCTGGGTAAAAAAGAAGGTACTGTTAGTTTTGCCCAGCGTAATTGGAAGGTGGTAACTGAAGTATCAAAAACCTCTCAAGAAAATTTTAATAAAGTAGAGTTAACCATTTCACGACAAGAGCAAACTAAATCAGCGGAAGATAATGTATTGTTTACCTTAACGGGGTATTTAAGGAAACAGTCTTAATGAAGTGTACAGTCGTGCCTGGAAAATATTTTAAACAAAACGGCTTTACTCTATTAGAGTTGCTTATTGCCATTGCGCTATTTTCAATCGTGAGCATTGCCGCTTTTCGTTTATTTGATACAGTTGCCAATACTAAACAGGCTACAGAAAAAAGTTTAACGCGCATTAATCAATTGCAACGAGCACTACTAATTATTGAAAAAGACCTCAGTCAAATAACGCCTCGTCCTATTCGTAATGAATTGGGTGATAAACAGCCTGCATTTATTGCTAATAAAGATGGCTTTTTAATTGAGTTTAGCAAAGCAGGTTGGCGAAATCCTAGCTATGCTAAGCGAAGTAATATCCAACGGGTGGCTTATATTTTTGAAGCTTCTGATGGCCAGTTAATACGTCAGTATTGGTTAGCTTTAGACCGTCCAGGAGAAATCAAGCCAAAACAGCAAGTGTTAATTGAAAAGCTGCAAAATGTCTCTGTACGCTTTTTAGATCAAGACCGAAAATGGAAAACCGAATGGTCAACGCCTGCAAGTAGCCAGCAAGTTCAGGGCCTTCCTGGTGGTGGTCAGAAACAAGACCCTAATAAAAAGGTACCTTTAGGCATTGAGATTACCTTAACTGACCCACGTTATGGTCAGGTTAATAAAATTATTATGGGTATTACTATTCCACAGCCTGATCAGCAGGGAAGTAGTAATACCCAAGGGTTACCAAAACCGCCACAGACTTAATTAGCCTTGTTGATTAAAATAGCGAAGTAGATGAACTGGATGAGTTATAAACAGCTAAATAAACAAACAGGGGTAGCCCTTATTTTTATCATGGTGATTTTTAGTTTAGTCACTGTGTTAGCTGCAAAAATTGTCACCAATATCCGGTTAGAAACTGAGCGCACTAGCCACTTGCTGATGCGCCAGCAAGCAAAACAATATGCTTATTCTGCTGAGCAATTAGTTGCTGAGTTACTGCGAGCTGATAAGGAAAATGATGAGCGAAATAAAGCGGTTAAAGACCATTATTTTGAAGCCTGGCATTATCAGCAAGAAGAGTTGAAAATCGATACCGGTGATATTGGCAAAATAGAAATTGATGTATTTGATCTGCAAGGGTTTATTAACCTAAACAGCTTAGCTGCAACTGGCACAACTAATAATGGTCAGCCTCCAGGCGGTAACCCTCCAAATAATTCAGGAGGAAATAACCCGAGAGACAATACTAATAACAAGGGCGACTCTTTAGACAGTAAGGCTGTTCTTCAAAGGCTATTGAGCTTACAAGGTATAGAAGCTGATAAAGCTAGGCAAATTATCAGCCAAATTACAGACTGGGTTGACTCTAATCAGCAGGTTAGCGCTGGTGGTGCTGAAGATGATGATTATTTATTAGGTGACAACCCTTACCGCACTGCCAATGATCAAATGGCCTCTGTATCAGAGCTGATGCTACTGGCCAATATGGACTATAAAATTTATCGCAAACTGGCACCTTTTGTAACGGTTATCCCTGCTGTGTCAGGAGATACTAAAATTAATGTTAATACAGCTCCAGTTGAAGTGTTTCAGGCCATGATCAGTGGGCTTGATAAGCGCTCTGCAGAAGCCATTATTAAAGCTAGAGGTAAAGAGGGATTTAAAGAGGCTAAAGATTTTGAGGAGCTGGGTGTCTTAACTGGTAAGCAGATACCTAAAGGTAGTATCGACATCAAAAGTGATTATTTTAAGGCTGTCATAAAAACCAAGTTTGCCGATGCAGAATATTACTTAGTGAGTTATTTTCATCGGAGTCCTAAACAGGGTGTGAGTGTGATCTCACGGCAAGAAGGACAACCATTAATTCGATTGGCTAAACCCAAAGTAAAAAAAGACTAACGTAGGTAGGTCACTGTTGTTATGGAAGGGTATCTTTTTATCCGCGTTACAGATGTATCTGGCTCAGAGCCTGATCAGATAAGCGCTGAATGGCTTGGGTGCAATTCAGAAGGTGAGCTGCATTTTGGCCCTTCCCGGGGACAGTTGACTGCCCTTGAGAAAACATTAGCTGAGCAGGAAGGGGTCAATAAAGTAAAAGTGGTCGTGGTAGTGCCTGCTGACCATGTGCTCATGATAAATGTGCCAGTGAATACAGGCCAATTGAAGCACTTAAAGCAAGCCCTGCCCTTTATGTTGGAAGAGTATCTGATTAATGATATTGACGACATGCATATAGTGACCAACCGGCAGGTTGCCAATGAAATGTTACCTGTGGCGGCAGTTAATCATGAATATATAGCACCCCTCTATGAGGCTATTCATGCAATTGGTTTAGTACCAATGCTGTGTATTTCTGAGTCACAACTGGTTTCTACAAAAGATGACACTATTCAGGCCATTATCGATGGTGATCGCTCCTTGTTGGCGATTCCACCAAACTGCTTTTTTGGTCTGGATATGCATGCATTGCCATCAACGCTAATGACGGTTTTAGAAAATCCTTCTGAATATCGACAAATAGATGTGGAGGATGACCCAAGTGCAGCAATTGCTGCAGAATTTAAGCAAATCAAAGTAACAGTAGCTAAGCCTTTAACCACTGAGGTGAAAAAGTTACTGAAGCAGCTGGAAACTCAGCTGGCAAGCCACCAAATTAGCTTGGAATATTCGGCATTGAAAGGCACTATTTTTCACTACTTATGCCGTAGTTTTTTACAGCGAACGGATTATTCTGCTTTTATTAACTTGTTTCAAGAGCCCTATGGTGTTAGTTCTGACAGTACTGGATTGAGTATCTGGAAACCACTGGTTGGTTTAGTTGCTGGCTGGTTAGTACTGGCTGTCGGCTTAAATGTTGGTCAAGGGGTTTATTTTGATCTGCAAACCAACAAGCTGAAACAGCAAAGCATTTCTCTTTATCAGGGTGTATATCCCAATGATGATGCAGAAGAAGAGTTGCAAGAAAGGATGGTTAGCCGCTTAAAGGCAGCTGGTGGTGGCAAACAGGAAAGTCCATTTATGGATATGCTGGTGAATGTTTCCTCTGTAACCCAGCAACTGGGAGGGCAACAAATCAAACCGAAGAGTTTGGATTTTAACCAGTCAGCAGGCTCGCTCACTATCGAAGTGCATGCAAAAAGTTATGAAATTTTGGATAACTATGTACAAAAGCTAAAGGGTAGTGGCCTTTCAGCTAATTTGGAAACAGCTAACCAAGAGAAAGCTAGCGTTCTGGCGCGTATCAGTATCAAGGTTTAGTAAAATATGAAAGCGTTATCTGAGCAGTTACAGCAGTCAGGGGCATTTAAGCAACTCCACAACAAATATCAGGCATTAAATGAGCGTGATCGAAAAGCGCTGCTATTAATGATTGGCTTTTTAACTTGTGTACTGTTTTATGTCATGGTTTGGAAACCGTTAGCACAATGGGCAAATGATTCTCAGTCTGGTTATTTTCGTGAGCAAGAAACCTTGGCCTGGCTAGAGGTGAATGCACCTATTGCTAAGCAGGTGCAAGCCAGTCAGTCTAGAGGGCAGCAGTTTAGTAAAGATAAAATTTCGGCCGTTGTTACCAGCGCTGCTCGGCGTAGTGGTATTAAGCTGAGCCGAGTGCAGCCTGGTAGTCAGGGAGTTACTGTTTGGGCTGAAAAAGTGCCTTATCAGAAACTCTTAGAGTGGCTAGTCTATTTGCGTAATCAATATCAACTGTCAGTTGATAAGATTCGTATTGATGCTCAAGATGAACCTGGTGTTGTTCGGGTTTATGTGAGTGTGACAGCGTAAATTAGGGATAGAGTGCTTACTAGAATATAAGCGCCCTGTACTGTGCTATTAAACCATAGGAATGCCCTAACTCAGTGCATTAATGAAGTGTAATATTTTGGGCGCAGTTTTTATTACCGAAGCATAGAAGCTAGTTGACAGAATGATGGTTATCAATAGTAACTGTCTACATTATCGTCAGTGTGGAAATAGTTTATATCATCGTATTTGAAAAAACTTGACAGCTTACGGATTATCATTAGAATACGCTTCAACTGTCGGGCAGATAGCTCAGCTGGGAGAGCATCGCCCTTACAAGGCGAGGGTCGGGGGTTCGAACCCCTCTCTGCCCACCATTATCGACAGTTAGCAGTTTAAAGCTACAAATAAGAGTTAGTGATGCTAGCTAGAGTAGTAGCTCAATTATTGATTGCTTGATAAGTAGTCAAATGGAGCGGTAGTTCAGTTGGTTAGAATACCGGCCTGTCACGCCGGGGGTCGCGGGTTCGAGTCCCGTCCGCTCCGCCAACTCCCTTCTTGATATCCCTATCATTCTTTAATTCATTGAATATACATCAGTTTGGTATATTATTTGCCTTGTGTAGTCTTAATAAAAATCAATAAAGCTAGGAGTGTAATCTATGGAAGACTATTTAGAAGAGCTGTTGGAGTCAAATGAGCCTGTTGAGTTTGATGATGATGATATTGATGATGCATTTGAGCTGTAAAGAATAACAACACTATCGAAATTTTAACTCACTGGAAAGCAAGTGAGTTTATTAATTGACCTGTTTTATGGCTGTTCCTAAAGCAGCAGAGCTAGTCGGTTTTTCTGTATTAAAATTCTTTCTTGGTTATCCCTCCTAATCTAACTTCAGTTCTGTTATTGCTTGCGGTATAGTTGGTTTTGTTTAAAAAATGTACGTTTTGTCTGTTCTTACATCCTGTATTCATAGTTATTTGCTAAAAATCACATCGTCTTTAGATAGTTTTTATTACTGGGTTTTCACAAACTGTGATTGATTCAGCGAGATTGGTTTGAGGTACTCGCAAGTAAAACGTTGATGTATTTTTTAATGCGCGAAGGAATTTATCTATGATCGAATTTTGATCTAGCTAATGGTGATTCCTTCACATTAGAGGGGATGGCAATTCAATAAAATATATGTCGAATGCAAGGTGTGCTTTTTTTGATCGGTTATAGCCGCTATAAAAGCTAGCAGTAACTTAGTAACTGCTATTAATAAACAGTGAATAATAAAACCGACAGATTGAGAGCCTCGTTCATCTATGAAAAGTTGGTGTTTTATTTTTTATAAATAGACACAACTGAAGCAGCTTGAGTTTTCAGCTTGTTTTCAGATAAGTTGATAACAAAATTAAAGATTCGATCACTCTCCCAGTAGTTTAATGAGAGCATCGAATAGCTGCGCTGACAGTATTGGGGGGAGATGACAATAGATCAACCACTTTCTATTGATCATATTTTCAGCATAAACGACACTTAGTTACCTTGTTGTAAGGTAAAAGGAGTAGACCTTGGGACACAAATCCTTTGAAGAAGCCATCATGTTCTTTAATAGTCATGGGCTCTGTAAGCAAATGCTGTATTCAGAGTTTGATGCTATTTTGGATGGTATCGTGTTAGTGCAGGAGTTTGCTTCACAAACGGTTAAAGGCGCTTATGTCAGAGTAGCCCCTTCGTTAACTATTCAGTCCGTTGTGCTGTTTTACTTAACCTTCAATGAAGAAGGTCGAGCTGATTGTAAATGGAATATTCCAGTTCAGCATATGGCAGAAGTAGCTGGAAGAGGTCCTGACTTGGGGGATGGACATATCCGCATTGCTTGTCGTACTCAGTGTCCAGTGAGTTGGCATCAGCGATTATTATGGGACCCAAAGCCATCAGCTATTAATGAGTTGGTATTAATTAAAGCTGCTCTTAAAAGAAATAAGCTTCGGTTCTATGAAGACTATGTAGAGCCATCGCCCCCTCAGCAACCACAACAAAAACCAGCAGCTAAGCAGCTGTCATCAGTGCAAGGTTATCAACAGCAATTGCAAGCATTACGTGATCAATTGGATCAACGTATTGAAAACCAACAGCTTAAGCATGAAAATAGTGTAGCGAAGCTTGACTTAGAGTTAATGGAATTAAAATCGCAACTAAAAAAAGCTGAGCATGAAGCGAAGCAGTATCGGCAGCAGTTGGTTCAAAAGAATCAAGAATATCAAACCAGCAGAAAAGAAATGACACGGCTACTCCAAGATATTGAGGCGCAAAACCAAAATCGTTTGGCAGACCTGAAAGAGTCGATCACAAAAAAAGTAGAGGCTAAGTATCGTAGTCAACTTAATGAGCTACGTGACTTAGTCAAAGCAAAAGATGTTGAAATCAGCTATTTAGAAGATATTGATAAGCAGCAGCAGTTAGAGCTTGAAAGGTTACAGCAAGAAAATAAACAACTAAAAATCACCCATCCTGGTGATGTATTAGCTCAACTGGCAGCTAAAGGTGTTATGTTTATGGCCTATCATCCTGGGGTGGGTCATGTGACCATTCCAGTTAAAGATGTTGATGAGTATTTAGCAGATAATATTGCTTATGTAGCCAAACGCTGTTTTGTATCGAAAGAGCATTATTTGAGTTGGCGCAGGCATTATGAAAATGCAACTTGTGATGCAACAGTTAGTGGCAAGCGTTGTGGTCAACCCATTGCTAGGGTTGAGGTACCTAGAGAGTTTGAGGCAGACAAGTCAAATATGTGTGTTGATCACCAGAAAGCTGAAAAAGCTGAGCAGGTGGAAAGTGGGCAACCTCCACAGCTAAAAGTATCGCGATAATCTGAATAAATCTTAAAATTTATTAATACTTCTGGTATTAATAAAATATCAAATGGTGAAAGTAGTGAATTCACAAAGTGCTTTCACCATTTTTTTGCTTGAGCTAACCTTTTTACAGGCTTATAAGCTTCCTCCAGACAGCATTAACGCTATTCAACTACTACAGTTTACAAGTATAAAATACCACTATTGGTGTGTATGCATTACTTATTAAAACTGGGGTATTTATGAATGATCGATGGCAGGCACTGAGTACAGCAGTCGCTAGACCACAACTACAAACTGTTAATTACCCATTATTTGAGCAAATGAATGTACAGGCTAGCATATTAAGACTAGATGTAGTGCATTCATTATTGTCTGGGAATAAATGGTATAAATTAAAGAATAATTTACAGATAGCTTTGCAGCAGGGCTGCCAATCATTGGCGAGTTTTGGTGGTGCTCACTCTAATCATATTCATGCTCTAGCGGCAGCAGGTAAACTACTAAATATAGAAACAGTAGGTTTTATTCGTGGATATGCCAGTCAGCCACTTACCCCAACCTTACTTGATGCTTCTGAGTGGGGGATGCAACTCCATTACTTAAATCGGCTCGACTATCAACGCCGTGATGAGCAGGAATATTGGCAAGAGTTAAAGGAGCATTTTTCATTGGCTAAGCCTGTGTATTGGATTCCTGAAGGTGGCTCGAATTTACCTGGTGTGCAAGGTTGCCAGGATATATTGCTTGAAGTGCCAAACTATCAGCAGTTTGACACGATTGTAGCTGCTTGTGGTACAGGGGCGACATTAGCAGGGATGATTTCAGTTGCTAAACCACACCAGCAGGTGCTTGGAGTACCAGTATTAAAAGCAGAGCAATGGTTACAGCAAACCATTCAAGATTGGTTGGCCAAGTTGGATTGCCAGGGTGCTCAGTGGAAATTGCTTAGCAATTTTCATGAGGGTGGCTATGCGAAATTATCAGCAGCGCTAGTGGCATTCATGGATGATTTTTTTAAAATCACTAATATTCCTTTAGATCCTATTTATACAGCCAAAATGATGAAAGCGGTGGTAGAGCAAGTTAAGAATAAAAAAATAGCCAGTGGTAGTCGTGTTTTAGTGGTGCATACAGGGGGCTTACAAGGTTGCCGAGGAATGGAGCGGCAGCTAGCCCGACTACTTCATCAGGTCTCGGGGCATTTTCATACGTCCTAGTGTAATATTCGGGCTAGCTAAGATTTGGGCCTAGTTATATTCAGGGTTAACTAAGTTATGGAATAGTTTTTTTGGCTTTCTCTAACCAGTCATCAGGTACTAGAAAAAAGCGGAGTGTCTCTTGCCAAAATTGATGATTGCTTGAACCACTGGCAATCAACAAGGGGTAGGGGTAAGCGCTGGTGGTAAAGTGCTGGGTGGCATAGTGATTAAGTGCTGCTGAAGAAAACAGCCGATGTTGTATGGCACTTGTCGTGTTGCTAAAAGCTGATAGCCACTCATGTTTAGCTAGCAGCACAAACTCATCTGTTAATTGGTTATGCTCAATAAATTCTGCCAGCTGAGAAGTGGTTAGCCAATAACCCGTTAAATGATCTATACAAGCATGCTGAGGAGCAGGGCAGTGAGCTGCAAAAGGATAAAATAGGTAGCCTTGTAATAAAATCTCAGCAGTGACTGGAAATAACTGGTGTTGTTGTAGTAAGGCTTGTCCTTCAATTGATTGGCTTAGGCGCCCTTGTTTATTTATTAATTTATTGACTTTTAAATCCAGCCGATCTTTTAATCCTGGCCCAACCCAGTAAGACCAAGGAGAATGAGCTTCACTAGAATCGCAGGGTAACCCCAAATAATACTTAACGGCAAGTTCACGGTGAAATGGCTGTTCTGATGAGCTAGCTTGATAAATTAAATCAAATTCACCCAATGTGCCTTGGTTGGATTTAACCTGTAAATTGGTTGTTTGTAGTTTACAATTCAGCTTTGCGGCTAATAAATAATGCCATAGGGTTTCATAATAAATCCCCAATAAGTGACTTTTTCTAGAAGCTAAACAATCAGTTACTTTTTTTAAGTCATACTGATCGACAGCAAATTGAGCATATTGATGGAGTGGGCTGGTTAGCCAGTAACCTGCAGGTAAATAGTTTAAATTAAGCATAACAGGACTATTTGCTATCCAGAGCAGGTCTCGATGTAACTGATCAAGGGTTAATGGCAGGCTTGTCATAAAACATTCAGTTAGTAGTTTACAGTTAGCTGTTGGCGGTCAGAATGCACTGCCGGTTATATCATCATACCGAATGAAAATCTGGTAAACCCGCACTTAGAGTTGTTACTTTTCAACAGGTCTCCAGCATCTTTTCAAACCAACGTCTTGATTGCGAATTTACCAAAACGCAGAGAGTGTCAACAATTATTAGAGGTGCCCTAAAGATATTGGTTATAATAGGGCTTGGTCTGACATACATTTTATGTCTAGCTCTTCATTCAGCTACCATTATTAAGTTTATTTTATACTATGGAGCAATTTAGAAACATTGGGGTCATCGGTCGCTTGGGGTCTGCTAAGGTTGTTGATACCTTAAAGCAGCTTAAACGCTTTTTATTAAGCCGTGGCTGTCATGTCATCCTAGATCAAGAACTGTCAGAAGTGTTGCCAGGGCATCGGTTACAAACCTGTACACCCAGAATGATGGGAGAGATCTGCGATCTGGTGATTGTAATTGGTGGTGATGGCAGTTTATTGGGTGCGGCTCGGGCACTGGCTAAATCACAGGTGCCTGTGGTAGGGGTTAATCGTGGCAGACTCGGCTTTCTAACTGATATTTCACCAGATGAAATTGAAGCCCGAATGGGGGAAGTGTTAGACGGCAAGTATATTATTGAAAGTCGGTTCTTGTTGGAAGCAGTTGTTAAGCGCGATGGTGTGCCTATTGGACAAGCTGATGCGCTAAATGATGTGGTGCTACATCCAGGTAAAGCAACTCGAATGATTGAGTTTGAGCTATACATTGAAGGACAGTTTGTATATAGCCAGCGTTCTGATGGATTAATTATTGCCACTCCAACAGGATCGACAGCTTACTCTTTGTCGGGTGGTGGACCAATTATGCACCCCAAGCTTGATGCGATTGTATTAGTGCCCATGTTTCCTCACACTCTCAGCAGTCGACCGGTAGTTATTGATGGTAATAGTGAGATTAAAATCATTGTGAGTAGCCAAATTGGCACTTACCCGCAAATTAGTTGTGATGGGCAGGTGAATATTCCTGCTGCACCTGGTGATACGGTTACCATTTATAAAAAGCCGCAAAAGCTCAAGCTTATTCATCCGTTAAATCATAATTATTACGAAGTCTGCCGCAACAAGCTGGGTTGGGGTAATCGGTTAGATCAATGAGAGCGAAGTAAGTGATGTTACCTCAGCAAGGTTATGATGTAATTGGCGATGTGCATGGGTGTGCAATTGCACTAAAAATGCTACTTGAGCGGCTAGGCTACACGAAAAAGCGTGGAGTTTGGCAGCATAAAAGCCGACAAGCGGTGTTTGTCGGGGATATTGTTGATCGCGGTCCTAGAATACGTGAGTCATTACATATTGTGCATGATATGGTAGACCGTGCGGGTGCACAGATTGTAATGGGTAATCACGAGTTTAATGCGTTGAGTTATTTCACTCCCATGCCAGCACATTCAGGTAGAAGCTATTTGCGTGAGCGAACGGCTCGTCATACTCGTATTATTCAAGAAACCCTCGATCAGTTTGCTAATCACCCGCAAGATTGGCAAGATTTTTTAGCCTGGTTTAAAGCCATGCCACTATTCCTGGAGCTTGAAAGCTTTCGTGTGGTTCATGCTTGCTGGGATCAGTCACTGATTGATGACTATTTGAAAGAATATGGCCACAATCAATTAACTGATGAAGGTTTGCTTCAAACGATGGATCGCCACGCGTTACCGGGGCGTATGATTAACCGACTGATGCGGGGTATTAATTTACCATTGCCTGATGGCATCATTATGCGTGCTAAAGATGGTTATGAACGACATCTGTTTCGGGCAGACTTTTGGACTAAATCACCCACCTACTATCAGGATGTGGTGTTTCAACCAGACCCATTACCACCAGAAGTAGCCACCCGAAAACTACCTGCCGAGCAAAAAGCCAAGCTCTGTTACTACAGCTCTAAAGAAAAGCCTCTATTTATTGGGCATTACTGGCGAATGGGTGACCCAAAACCTATCAAACCCAATATTGCCTGCTTGGATTACAGTGCAGTCAAGTACGGGAAATTAGTCGCCTATCGCTTCAATGGTGAGCAACAGTTGCAGGCCAAAAATTTTGTTTGGGTGAATGTTGAGCAAAAAGCGCCATTTACTACCACACTCAATTTTTAGTCGTAGAAAAATTAACCACTTTGCTGCGACTAAGCATTTCTATAACTAACCAACAGGCTAAACGATGTCTCCAGAATAGGTTATGATTAGCAACATAATAAGTGACATTAGCCTAGATGTGATGTGATTAGCCCATGCAGTTTGAAAAATTAATTAGCCAGATTACCCCTGATATTTATCAAAACCTTAAACAAGCGGTAGAAATTGGTCGCTGGCCTAATGGGCAGAGCTTGACCAGTGAGCAGCGTGAGCTGTCATTGCAGGCAGTTATCGCGTATGAAGCCAAGCACTTACCTGAAGATCAACGGACGGGGTTTATGCCTGTCGCGTGCAAAAGCCAGCAATTGACAAGTGCTGACACGATTAAAATCACCCAGTAAGGTATCATAGCCAAATGAGTTATCAGTTTGAGCACTCAATGGTGGGTGACTTACGAAAAATGCATGCCCAGCTGGTAGAGCCAGTCAGTTATCAGCTGCCGATTGGCGAGCAAATGGTTGAGTTAAATCACTTAATTAACCAACCGATTCAGCTGGAGTATTTGGGTGAAATCCACTGTATCCACTGTGGTCGTCGTTCCAAAAAAAGCTTTAGCCAGGGGTATTGCTACCCTTGTTTTAAAAAGCTGCCTCAGTGCGACACCTGTATTATGAGCCCAGAAAAATGCCATTATCACGAAGGGACTTGTCGAGACAGCCAATGGGCTGATCAATTTTGTATGGCGGATCATATCGTCTATCTGGCTAATTCCACAGGCTTGAAAGTAGGGATTACTCGGGTAAATCAAATACCCACCCGCTGGTTAGATCAAGGAGCTGTCCAAGCCTTACCGATTGTAAAAGTATCCACACGGCAACAATCAGGGTTATTAGAAAAGGCATTAAAGCAACAGCTAAACGATAAAACGAACTGGCGTGCACTTTTAAAAGGCAATGCTGAGCTAATAGACTTACAACAAGAGCGGGATAAACTAGCACCATTACTTGACCAAGCAATTGCTGAGTTACAGGAAAAATTTGGTATTCAAGCAGTACAACCCTTGACGAATAGTGAAGTGGTATCAATCGGTTACCCAGTTAATGCGTATCCCAGCAAAATCACCACCCATAATTTTGACAAAAATCCGCTGGTAAATGGCAAATTGATGGGAATTAAAGGACAGTATTTAATCCTGGATACGGGTGTATTAAATATCCGAAAGTTTACGGCTTATAATGTAAAAATGAGCTGGTAAAACTGTCGTAAAAGTTGGGGGCTGAAGTCAACCTCCCCCCTTTGAAGGGTGTTGCAAAACTTAGTGGATATGGCTCAAAAACTCCAGTTACTTTCAATCCCCCCTAGCCCTCCCTTTTTTAAAGAGGGGAATCAGCTTTTGCGGCAGCCTGTTAGGAGGGAAGGTTAGGGTAAGGGACTACTTCAGCTTATGCTTTTGTAAGATCTTATCAAAAGTACCATCTTCCTTAATTGCTTTTAATCCCTTATTAAATGCGTCAATAATAGCTTTGTGTTTTTTATTCTTTAAGCCAGAGGTTACATGAAGCTTGTTAATAGATAAGGCATTGTTTGTAAATTCTATTTGTTCAATTAGCTTGGGTTCTTTGTCCGCAATTAAGGCTCTTGCAACGATTTCATCTTCTAGTGTTATATCAATACGTTTGGCTACTAGTTTTTTTAGGTTTTTTATTAAGTCACTGGTTTCAGGGCGGCTAAAGTTGGTTGCACTTAAGAACTCATCTCCATACCCATAACCTCTAATAATACCTACTTTTTTACCATCTAAGCTTGCTAACCCATTAAACTCAAAATCGTCTCCTTTGCGCTTAATAAACTTGATCTGATTTTCCAAGTAAGAGTCACTGTAATGTAAAAATTTAGTGCGCTCTTCTGTCCACCAGGTGCCAACTAATACGTCATAGCTACCTTTTTTTACGCCATCAATCGCCCTTGCCCAAGGTACAAAATTCATGTCTAGCTCATAACCTTCTCGTTTAAAGGCTTCGGTAACAATTTCCAAAGCGACACCTTGGCCGGGTAAGTCAGGAGAGAGGAAGGGAGGCCAGGGATCACCTGCCCCGGTTATTTTTTCACCGTAACAAATGCTTGCCAGCAGCCAAAGCCAAATGGACAAAAGCTGTTTCATAGTCATTACCCCTTCTATTACTGCATGATTGTGACAAGTTGGTTTCAGTATAGCCACAGGGCAGGTTATCTGCTGCGAAAAATAAGCTTGCGACAACTTTGACGAAGTGAGGTGAGGGGGGACTGATTTATATTGGGAGGATATGCTATAAAGATTGTTTATAAATGTATATATGACCAGACAATTCTTACTAGCCTACAACTCACGAGTAACTAATTGAATGAAAGACGCACAACCAAAAACAATCTACTTAAAAGACTATCAAGAGCCTGACTACTGGATCGACAATACCGAACTGAGCTTTGACTTAGGCGAAGAGATAACTGTCGTGCAGTCAAAGCTGTCGCTGCGTTTGAATGAAAACAAAACCCATAACAACTTACCTCCTTTGGTGTTAGATGGCACTGATCAGGTACTTAAGCAGGTACTGGTTGATGGTAAAACAATAGAACCAGGCCAATATAAACTGACTGATGAAACCCTAGCGCTTCCTGTTACTCAGAAGACATTTATCGTAGAAGTAACTACCGAAATTAAACCACAGGAAAATACCTCGCTAGAAGGGCTGTATAAGTCAAATGGTATGTTTTGTACCCAGTGTGAGGCGGAAGGCTTTCGTAAAATAACCTATTATCTGGACCGGCCAGATGTCATGGCCAAATTTAAAACCACCATTATTGCAGATCCTAAACAATACCCTGTGATGTTATCTAATGGTAATGATATTGCCAAAGGGGAGCGAGAAGATGGTAAACAGTGGGTTACCTGGGAAGACCCATTTAAAAAGCCCAGTTACTTATTTGCTTTAGTGGCAGGTGATTTATCCAACATTACTGATAAATACACCACCTGTTCCGGTCGGGAAATTACCTTAAAAATATTTACTGAACATAAAAATATTGATAAATGTGATCATGCCATGACTTCGTTGAAAAAATCGATGAAATGGGATGAAGACGTCTATGGCCGAGAATATGACCTGGATATTTTTATGATAGTGGCTGTTGATCACTTTAATATGGGGGCAATGGAAAATAAAGGGCTGAATATTTTTAATTCATCCTGTGTGTTAGCCAAGCCTGATACTGCAACGGATAATGCCTATCAACGGATTGAAGCGATTGTGGGGCATGAGTATTTTCATAATTGGTCAGGAAACCGAGTAACTTGTCGTGATTGGTTTCAACTCAGTCTAAAAGAAGGCTTTACCGTGTTTCGTGATGCAGAATTTTCTGCTGATATGAATTCGCGACCAGTCAAGCGTATTGAAGATGCCAATTTTTTACGTACCGCGCAATTTGCTGAAGATGCAGGCCCAACTGCTCACCCCATTCGCCCAGATTCTTATATAGAAATATCTAACTTTTATACCCTGACGGTGTATGAAAAAGGGGCCGAAGTCGTCCGAATGATCCACAACATTGTGGGTAAAGAAGGCTTTAGAAAAGGTAGTGATTTATACTTTGAGCGTCATGATGGCCAGGCTGTCACCACCGAAGAATTTGTAAAAGCCATGGAAGATGCTAATCAGGTTGACTTAATCCAATTTCGACGTTGGTATAGCCAGGCAGGTACCCCGGTAATTACTGTCACGGATCAATACGACAACAATAATCAGCAATATCAGTTAACGGTTAAACAACATTGCCCAGCAACGCCAGGCCAAACTGATAAAAAACCTTTTCATATTCCAGTAGCGATTGGTCTGTTAGATCCAGAGGGACATGATATTGCGCTTAATAACGCTGGAGACACAACCCAAGTATTGGATGTCACCGAACAGCAGCAAACCTTTACCTTTAAAAATATTGCTCAACAACCATTACCGTCATTATTAAGGGGCTTTTCAGCGCCAGTGAAAGTAAAATATCCCTATAGTCGGGATCAATTGTTATTTTTAGCATCTCATGACAGTGATGGTTTTAATCGCTGGGAGGCGGGCCAGCAATTAGCTGTGGATATCTTGGAAGAATTAGCCGAAAAAGCACGAAAAAATCAGTCATTAACCTTAGATGACCGATTAATTCAAGCCTATCGAGCAGTATTACAAGATGAACAACTAGACCCGGCAGTAGCAGCTAAAATGCTAGCATTACCTTCTGAAGGTTATTTAGCAGAGCAAGCAGAAACTATATATCCCTTGGCTATTCATCAAGCGAGAGAGTTTGCCAAACAACAATTGGCAGAAGCGCTGTCAGAAGATTGGTTGGCCGTTTATCAACGACTCCAGTCGGATAAAGCCTATCAGCCTACGGCAGCAGATATAGCAGAACGAAGCCTGAAAAACACCTGTTTAAGTTATTTATCCCAATTAGGCGAACAACAGCTGGCGCTATTAGAAAAGCAATATCAAACCGCTACCAATATGACGGATAAATACGCAGCCTTAAGTTGCTTAGTCAACGCTCCAGCAGAGCCTGCTAAACCAATAGCGAAAACAGCCTTAGCTGATTTTTATCAACGTTGGCAAGAGGATGTACAGGTAATGGAACAGTGGTTGGCAGTACAAGCCAATTGTAGTTTACCTGGAGCCTTTGAACACATACTCAGCTTACAGGAGCATGAAGCATTTGATATTACAAACCCTAACAAAATTCGTTCTTTAATAGGCCAGTTTGCCATGAATAATGCCGTACACTTTCATCAGGAAACAGGAGTAGGGTATAAACTATTGGCAGACTATGTGATTAAACTCAATATCGTGAACCCACAAATAGCCTCCCGTTTATTAACCCCACTAACTCGCTGGAAACGCTATGGCGAACCCCATCAAGCGCAAATGAAAGCTGAGCTAGTCAGGATAAGAAAACAGCCAGAGCTATCGAAGGATGTGTACGAAATAGTGGAAAAGAGTTTGAAGGCTTAGTTGCACTTACCTATTTATTCTCCCCCTTAGCCCCTTTTTTTGAAAAGGGGCTAAGGGGAAAAGAACCTTACACCTGCTTTTTTCTCACCGACCAAATAAACCCATCATACCAAAAATGTAAAATCGAAATTAAAATCAGTAGGGCATAAATATAATCACTGTCTGCTAACGTAAATTCAGCCCAAGTACCATAAGCAAAAGCTAATCCTAAAAATATAATTAATGTAAAAAGCTTTGGTAGTGGCAAATTCTGTACTCTAAATAAGCGACTCATATTATGCTTTTCATTGTGCCAGACAATAGCAAAATACTGGATGGCATGGAAAAAATTCATAATGAAAAAGGCTTCACCAAAACTATTAAACCCCCAACTATAAATAGAACATAAACCGGTTGAGACTAATAACATGACCTTTTGTGGCGAAACAGCATAGCCTTGTTTGGTATAACGCCAGTAAGCATATAAATAATAGATAAAGAAGGGTATACCAGTACCAACAACAAAGTATAAAAGGTAGCGTTGATAGTGCATCGTATAGGCAGGAACTGCAGTAAAAAATATACTGCCAACAGCTTGGAACTCCTCAAAGTCTTCAATATGATCAATTAATGTGATCCCCGCTAAAATAGGGCCAGCGTAAAGATATAAATTTAAAAAATAATCTAACCTGCGTCCAACAGTGGCTTTGTTGCCAATCTTAGCATCATAGATACGGCCTAAACCAAAAGTTTGTAATCCCGAATGATAAACATCCCACCAGGTTGCTAACACGCTCATACATACCAACACCCATAAAGAAGACACCATACTGATATATAAAATAACAGGAATCAGAAAAAATCGAACAGGAAATTGTTTCACAATGCTGTTGTTGCCATGGCTTCTAAAAAACACAATCACTAAATGAGCCATGATTAAACTGCCAATAAAAGTGTTAGTGAAAGAGCGTTCTTCCCCTTCATAGATAAAAGTAATATCACCCCAGCCAGTTTTGTAGATCAAATAGCCAAGTGTTAATGCAATAAGGGGTGAAAAGATAAAGAAAAATGAGTCATAAATTGGGTTGACGATAAAAGAATTATCAATATGACTAGTTTTAGATACTACAGTTGTATTCATAACACACCAAAAAGGCAGCCATGAGGCTGCCTATATATCATTTTATTGCTCAAGTTTAGGGGCAAAACTGACAGTTTTTACTCTATCAATAAACGATACACCCTTAATATCTTCTTTCAAATTTACATCTAAGGTTTCTTTGAAGTAAACTTTGGTTGAAGATGAAGCAAAAGTATCAATAAAAATAGCTGCAGCAGCTGCACCAGCAGCAGCGTAATAATTACCTGAGGCTAATGCTGAAGCTGCAGTTTTAGCAAGCTCTCCTGCTACTTCACCAGCTGCTTCGTTGTTATTTCCAGCTGCAGTGTTAGGAGGTGTGTTTTCAGCATCTTGACAGGCTAATTCATAGCCAGCTTTATTCTTTTCACTAATTGAATCGGGTGTGGTTTCTGAGTTATTTGTTGTTGAGGTTTCACCAGAGGGCGTTGCTACCAGTTCAGCAGTACCATTTGTTGTAGTTTCAGGTGTTGTTTCTTCTGTTTTATCTTTTGGCTCGCTCCCTTTGAATTTACAGTTTTTAGCTAAGGTTTGTGCAAAAACGCCTGCACCTGTGATGGTAGTTTCTTGCAGCTCGGGAACCATCTTACGAATATCGACAAAAGTGGCAATATGTTTTACAGCCCGATTTATTAGTGTGCTTTTTACTTCTGAGGCAATACGCGCTTGCTCCTCTGGTGTGTAATTGAATTCACCTCCATCAGCTAAAAATTCTATGGTAAAACCTTCTTCAACAATTTTGTTTTCATATCCTTTAGTTTTTTTCTTGTGCCTGATAAAACCACCGCCTTTTGTTTTGGTTTTCATGTATTTTTCATACATTCTGTATAAGTTATACTCAGCTTTATAGCCTCTGTTAACTTTTACCTCATATTCTAAAACTGCATTGGGCATTAAATAGCTATGTAGTTCTTTGCTTGCATTCTCTTTTATATTACCTTCATCATCAAGTAGAGGACATGCTCCCATCAAACTTAATCTTACTTGCCCAGAAATAGAGTCAGTAAAGGGTATATTTTTATCAGACTGATCACCGAGTTTTTGTGGAGCTTCTAAAGTATTTGGCTCCACAAATAAACCACTGTGTTTACCCGCAACACTCACTGACAAAGCACCTGGTAGTTCCCTAAAAGCTGTTTCTAAGGAACTTGCTTGTAAGGTGTTAAACTTAAAGCTACTGTCTTTGATAGGTATTGCCTGGAAGTTAATGCCAGGGTTTAGTCGTTGATATTCGTTAACTAACTCATTCCAGGGTAATGCATAAGTGATACCTGCTGTCATTCCTTCTTTCAAGGCAAACTCTTTATAGGTATCCATTATTATTTTACGTAAAGAGTTTATTTCAGCTAAAGACTTAACTGAGGTGGATTTTAATTGATCAGCTTTATCCTGTTCAGCTTGCATCTTTTTAGTGAGAGTTTTAATTTGTAATGAAATATCATAGCTTTCATTAATTAATGTCGTTTCTTTACGCCTAACATCTCTTAGTTTGCTACGTTCTTCTTTAAAAATAGCTAACTCTTCTTTACACTCTGTTGCGGCATCTACACTAGACTCCTTACAGTCTATATATTCTGTTTTTGCCGTTCTTATCGCCTTCAATATTTCGGTGCGTAGTTTTTCTTGCTCTTCAAGCTTACTAGTAATAATCTCATTTTGAGCTTCTAGTGGTGCTAACTCTTTAGCAATTACGAACATTTTTTCATGAACTATTTTTTCTATTTCATTTTGATTTTCTTTATAATTTTTTACCTCATCTTCAATATAACTGACAAGAATTTTATTGCTTTCAGTTAAGCTGTCTATGCTATTACAAAACTCAAGGTTTGCATTAGGAGCAACAGAGGTTACAGTAACGTCTCCTATCGCAGGTGGAAGCACATATGCATGGTCACAGGAGTTTCCAAAAAGCACCCCAGTCCCCAGCTCCGGTGCTTTGATTTTAGTATCGCAAGTTTTAAATGTTGGTACTGCCATTGCTGTTTGTGTGGCGGCAGCAACTAATGTGGCTAAAGCTAATTTTTTCATTGTTTAGTATATTTCCCCAAAAAGTTATATTTCTTCGTACTCACCTAGAGGACTATTTTTATATCGCTCCAGTCTTTCTTTATGTTCTTGTTCGTACTTTGCCATTTTTTTCTCAAAATCTTTTACTAATATTTTAAGTTCTGCTGAACGCAGGCTGGTTAATCGCTTAAATAGTTCACCTGCTTGTGTTCGTTCCTCCTCTATCGCTAATCCATTGTTAAGTCGATTGATTAAATTGCTATCAGCAACAATTTTCTCTAAATCTTCAATTTCAGAACGAAGCTCTGTGACTGTCATGTTAGAAGCTGGGGTAGAAATATCGTAATCAAAAACTATATGCTCAGTTTTTTTCTGTTGTTTTTTTTCAACTGTCTCAGATTTGGATCTCTGGTCAGTAATAGCTTCTTGAGTTTGTTTTACTTGGTTTAGGCTTTCTTTGGTGTTTTGCAGTTTTATGGTAGTTGATGCTTGCGTCTTATAGGAAGCAAGCGGCTTTTCTTTTTGTTCTGATAGTTCTGTATATGCTATAACACCTACTGCAATACTTACTGAAAGAACACCAAAACTAGTGAAAAATTTATTCATAATAAACCTGTAAACTACCTGTCTTTCAAATGCAGGCTGCTTTTGAAAGACAGTCTCTGATACATAAAGTATAGGGTGTCTATAAAAGTGGTTTTATTTTATATATTTTAATAAGGATTCACCTTGATAAGGTTGTGCAGGCACTTTCTTGGTAATACCATTAGCCAATAAATCCTCATTATCTAGGTCTAAAGTTTGCGTTTCCTGGCTGACTAGTTTGTTAAAAATAATGGTGGTGTCAGCCTTGTTTGATAATGTGATTGCCGCATTTTCAAATGCTCGGCCTAATTGAAAATATGACTTAGCTTTATTGTCTTTAATGCCTTCAATTGGGTGACTTTCAATATAGCTTTTAATAGAGTATATATCTGCTGAGCTAAGAATAGTTTCTTTTAAGTTAGGATTACTCTCATAACCTTTCAGTTCAATTGATACCTTGACTTTCTCATTGAATATATCGCAAGCCAAGTCCAGAGCATTTAACTCTGTTGCACTGGTTCCACCAAACAATATGTTATCATTAATGCTGGCTGAAAATGAGTTTAGAGTAGCTTCCTCATTACCTAGTCGTTTAATATTTGCATCATCTGCAATATCAAAAGATACATCATAATGATTGAAACTAATATTATTTTGTATATGGTAGCTTGATCTTATTATGCCGGCATTAACAGCAGCCTGACTAGCTGTTTTATGTAATTTAGGGTCAGTTAAGAATGGCGCTGCTGTTACATGAAGTAATAGTGTATTGTTGTTTCTGATATTATTCAAAATATTCTTTTGAAGCATAGGAACACTTGAGTAGTGCTCATATACGTCTATTTTTTCTGCTACATCAGCACAGGTTTCAGCGTTAAGCTTTCCCTTGGTAAATAAAGGGGAATTAATTACCTTATACTCAAGTTTACCTATGAATTCAGTAGGGTAATTGAGCAAAGAGATATTGCCATAGCTGTCAACATTAGCTTTTATAGGTTGGTAAAAGCCTTCGTAAGAAAAAGATATCTCATCAGCAGAACCTATTGTGCTGTGGGTTGCTAAAACTGCTAGAGTAAGTGGTGCTAACAATTTTTTCATAAATAGTTTCCTTGATGCATTTAATGGTTTTAAAGTTGTTTTTTAGTAAGAAAAAAATAATACTATGACAATCATTTTTTCTTAAATGGTAGTTGATGATTAATGAGTGAAAATAATCAAATCATCCCCTTCAGTACAATTCCTATAATCATAATTGCCCATATTGCACTAACACTGCTTATACACAAATAAAAAATATCTCTGGTTTTCTTGTTAATGAATAAAGAGACGGTTGATAGTATTAAAGCACAAGGAGCTCCTATTATGATTATACCAAAGATAATCATTTCTTGTTTATTATTAAGGGCAATAAAATTTACCACTTCATCTGCAAAATAAGTGATCGTGGCTAGTATTACTGAGAGACAAATAATATCAGTTATCCAGCGTAAAGTGACTATTCTAAAATTATTGTCTCTCATAGTGCTTATCACTATAGTTTTTTCATGTAATTAAAAAGATCTTTATCAACAGAGTTCCATAGTGTGTCGGCAAGCCAAACGTTGGGACCACCATAAGCACCAGTTCCTTCGCCATAAGTATTAGTTGTAGTTACATTACTAGCATTGGTTACCCACCGTTTGACAATACCTGGGTAAAGGTCATGGTTTTTAAGTGTAACATTAATAACAGTTTCACCTTGGTTATATACTTCATGCCGTACTGAACCTATTGTATAACCAAGAGATTTTACAACAGAAACTTGTTCGTCTCTAATAGGTGAACCATTACCACCTGGAGCGGGAAAGCGCAACAAACCTTGCTTTGCATTCCTATAATTACACCAGGAACTGCTATTATCACAGAAATTTGATAAAAAATAATGATGGAAATCAGGGTGTGTTTCATCAAAAGAAGGCACGCCATCGGCGTTGACAGAAATGATACCATCATCATTATTCGCAGATAGATTATTATCTGAAATAGAACGTCGAACGCGTGAATTAAAAGATGATAAACCAGTTTTTGTCACAATGTTCTGATGAATTCTTTTAGTTACCTTCTCAAGTGAGCCATCTGCTTTATATGAATATGCAGATGAATATTGATTACCTCGAACTGAGCAAAGTTGACCGTCACCATATTTGCACTCATCATAGGTATATTTATATACAAGTAAGCCATTTTCAAGCCGGCTGGTGACTCGACCTAAATTATCATATTGATACTCTATAGTGCGATCGGTACCAATCTTTTTCTCGGTTCTTAACCCTTCTGTATTGTATTTGAAAGATACAATACCCTTTTTGGAATTAGTGATAGAGCTAACTTGATTTAATTCATTATATTGGATAGAAACTTCTTCATCATATTCATTTGTGTAAAACTGAACTCGGCCATTTGAATCATAGACGCATTGAGTAAAATTTTGCTCACAATAGGTTGGTATGTCAGGCTGATTATTTGTAGTCGATACAGCGTATGATTGCTGGATACTTAGAGCAATTACAGATGCGATAAGCTTATTCATTCCATAAAATCCTTCTAATTAATTCTTGTCTTACTAGCTCAATTAAAAAAGTTATACATCAGGTAAACTCAAATAATATTATTTGTAGTGCTAGAAGTTTTGCTGCGGCAAATAAAACGAGGAGTATTGATAATATACAACAAGAAGCTTCCTTACCATTATTAAACACCTTTGGTCACAACAAAGCTAGTTCGCCATTATAATACATATGATGGCTAATGGGTAGGGTTATTTTAAACTGAGTGTAATAAGTTGTTAGGGAGTAAGGTGAAAGTAAGTAATAACTCTCGGTGTTTTTTCATTCCTATTTGATTTTTTAAATAACTCATTATACATGATCGGCCAGCATTTCATTATCAATGAACTTCCCCCTTTTTCAAAGGGGGGAATAGAGCTGTGGCTAGTGTTTTACACTATCTAAACCCCACCCAACCTGTCTTAGGTCGATAACGAATACCATACACGACTTCTTCCACCCATTTGGAATTCCCTTGTTTAAATTGTTGGATGGCTTTAGTGTCGTCGTTATTACCCGTTAACTGACCTAGCCAATAGCCATAGCTGCAATCTTTATTTTGCTGGCATTGGCTATTATCCGCATATAAAGCCCCAATGGCGGTATTGACTCGCCTGACTAAATCAGACTTTACTTCGCGGGTAATTTGATCCTGTTCAGCAGGGGAGTAGGCATATTCACCGCTGGTAGCGTCGAAGTTGATATCAAACCAATCTTTGGTGATGACTTTGCGCTCGATATAGGTTTTTTTCTTCTTTTTAAACCATTTTTTCTTTTTCTTGGTGCGAACAATGGTTTTGACGAAGGTATCCAGTTTATATTTAGCCGTATAGCCCCGTTTAATCTGTTCTTCGTATTCATACTGAATGTGTGGGGTTAAATGGGCGGCTAAGTTTTCTACCGGTTGTGGTTGATTGGCACTAGGCGCAAAAGGACAATAACCCGCCAAGCTCAAACCAATAGTGCCGTTGATTTTACTCGGCAAACTAATCGGGGTGGAGGGCGCTTTGCGTAAAGTGCTGGTTATTACTGTATCGCCTTTAGGCATGAGAGTGGTTTCATAACCATTGATTTGTACATCATTATTTTGCTGATTAATGCTGGTATACAAGACGGCAGGTAGGGTAATGGATTTATCCCCGAGAGGGGTTTCAGGTTTTTCCTGTAGTTCCGCCAGTATTTTTGCACTAGTCACCGGTAAGGGCTGCCACTGCATTTTTAATGGCTGGTTTAATTGCTTATAACGATTAACCTGCTCAGCCCAATCCCATTGATATTGAATCTGCGCGGTAGCACCTTCCAACCCAGCAAATTCTCGATAAAGCGCTAACTCCTTATCTTGTAGGGCTTTAAACTCTTCAATTAAATCGGCAAGTTCAGTATCCACGGTTAAATAGTTATCTAAAGCTTCGCCATAGGCATCAAACGCTTGGTCATACAACTGTTGTTTAACTAGCCGGGCTTCAACGGCCGCATCTAATTCAGTTAATAGCTGGATTAATGTTTGTTGGGCGGCAGTTAATTGGTTTTGCGCGGTATTACAATCCGTGCCTAATAATGCACAATCTTCTACGTCTAATTCCAGCTGACCTATAGTCCGCCGTTGCGATAACACCGTTTTACGTACCGCGGCTTCCGCTTGTTCGGCGGCGACTAAATCATTAAAAGCCTGCTCTCGTTTAGCTTCATATGTCATTAGCTGATCATCGTGAGGCAGGCTACCCATAATGGTTTTAAACTTGGTGTTGGCTTGCCCTAGTTCTTTTAGGAGTTCCGTTTGATTGGTTTGAGCCGTTGCTAATTTAGGGCAAAAGGCGGCATTATCAGGGTTAGGGGTTAATGCCGTCACTTCGGTGGTGCCCGTGGCGGGTGGGCTCACATAAGCTGTACGACAGACATCATCAAATAACACGGTTGAAGGGTTTTGCTCTGGGTGCTGGGTTAACAAGGCGCGGTTACAAAAGCGGCTTTTATATAGAGAAGGGCCGTTGTATTTGCCTATGCCAGTGTCGACTTCGGCTTTAGGGAAACTACCATCGGGGGCAGCAAAGGCGATTAAGTCTGGGGCACCAGGGCGGGTGATTAGTAGGTCGTCACGGCCGTCTTTGTTGCGATCTTGGATGGTGATGTTGGCGTTTTGCCAGCCGGAGGGAACAATTGAGGAAATATCATGGAAATAGGTAAACTTAGGTACGGGGACAAACCAAGCTTTACTGGGTACTATTTCTGTATATTTTAGATTATTTACTTTAAAACTATTAAATACATAAATTTTGTTTTTTAGTGCTGAATGTTGTGGTTTAAACAACATATCCTGAAATTCATCGCCATTAAAATCACCAAACATCACTTTGTTTAGTGAGTTTGTTACTTCTTTAATATCTCCCAAACAGTGAGTGTTTTTTGTAATTCCTACAGTAATATTTGCATTTGGCTGTATTTTATCATAATAATCTGTTGTGTTTTTAATAAAGAAAGGAGTGCTAGATGGTTTAAATGGGCCATCAAACCAAGCACCAAACCGATAAATATGGCTATCAGTTCTCTTGATAAACTGAACTATTGTATTCTCGCTAGCGAATGAGGTACAACGATCTCTAAAGAGTGAAGAGTATGTTTTTTCGTATAAAAATGATATTTCTAGTTTTTCTGTATTATAGTCAAAAATCACCTCTTGTGCATAAATAGAAAATGAGTTGAGGCAAGCAATAATTAATAGAAGCTTCCTTACCATAGGTAAACACCTTTTATTACAACTAAAATTGGCGGGCCATTATAAGACAAATGCCTTTTAGTGAATAGGTGAATTTTTGTTAGTAATTTTACGTAGAATTAATTCGCTAAAAAACAAGTGAGTGGTAACTTTGTGGTTTTTTGTTCCTATTTTGGTTTTTTAAATAACTTATTACATATGATCAGCCAGTATTTTTCACCAATCAACATCCCCCTTTAATGAAAGGGGGACTGAGGGGGATTTCATGAAGTTTACTCAGAGTATCTAAGAAAATCCCCCCTAACCCCCCTTTGAAAAAGGGGGGAATAGTGCTGTGGTTCAATCCAGTTTCAACGGGGGAATAGAATTGTGGCTAGCGCTATCCCCTCATCCTCCCCGGCTAGCGTTTTTTGCAATTAATGCTGCTATCGCTCATTATGTAGTAGTTAATGAGCCTCTCTCTGAGGTAGAGGTGATTTTCATTGAGCAATATGTTAAATGTTTAAACTGTATTATACATGCTGCACAATCCAACCTCCCCCTTTAATAAAAGGGGGATTGAGGGGGATTTCATGAAGCCTACTCAAAGTATCTAAGAAAATCCCCCCTAGCCCCCCTTTTTCAAAGGGGGGAATAGAATTGTGGCTAGCGCTACCCCCTCATCCTAGCCTTCTCTCCCAGGGGGGGGCGAAGGGACTTGTCCGTGCAATATGCAAGTCATGGTAAAAGGCTCTATCATAAACACACTATATTAAATATTTAAACTGTATTATACATGCTGCACTTAGCAGTTCCCTCTCCCAAAATTGGGAGAGGGGTAGGGTGAGGGTTTTACACTACCTAAACCCCACCCAACCTGTTTTAGGTCGATAACGAATCCCATACACGATTTCTTCCACCCATTTGGAATTACCTTGTTTAAATTGTTGGATGGCTTTAGTGTCGTCATTGTTGCCAGTAAGTTGACCTAACCAATAGCCATAACTGCAATCTTTATTTTGTTGGCACTGGCTGTTATCAGCATATAGGGCACCAATAGCCGTATTGACTCGCCTGACTAAATCAGACTTTACCTCGCGAGTAATTTGATCCTGTTCAGCGGGGGAATAAGCGTACTCACCACTGGTAGCGTCGAAGTTGATATCAAACCAATCTTTGGTGATGACTTTGCGTTCGATATAGGTTTTTTTCTTCTTTTTAAACCATTTTTTCTTTTTCTTAGTACGCACAATGGTTTTGACGAAGGTATCCAGTTTATATTTAGCTGTATAACCCCGTTTAATTTGCTCTTCGTATTCATACTGAATGTGTGGGGTTAAATGGGCGGCTAAATTTTCTACCGGCTGGGGTTGATTGGCACTAGGTGCAAACGGACAATAACCCGCTAAGCTCAAACCAACAGTGCCGTTAATTTTACTGGGTAAACTAATCGGGTTGGATGGCTCTTTGCGTAAAGTGCTGGTTATTACTGCATCGCCTTTAGGCATTAACGCTGTTTCATAACCATTAATTTTTACGTTAGCCGCTTGGTCATCAATGCTGGTATACAAGACGGCCGGTAGGGTAATGGCTTTATCACCTAGAGGGGTTTCGGGTTTTTCCTGCAATTCGGCGAGGATTTTAGCCCCGGTCACTGGCAAGGGTTGCCATTGCATTTTTAATTGTTGGTTGACTTGCTTATAACGATTAACCTGCTCAGTCCAATCCCATTGATATTGAATTTGCGCGGTGGCGCCTTCCAAGCCCGCAAATTCTCGATAAAGCGCTAACTCCTTATCTTGCAGGGTTTTAAATTCCTCAATTAAGGCGGCTAACTCCGTATCTACTGTTAAATAATTATCCAAGGCTTCGCCATAGGCATCATAGGCTTGGTCATACAATTGTTGTTTAACTAGCCGGGCTTCGACAGCGGCATCTAATTCAGTTAATAACTGAGTTAAGGCTTGTTGGGCTGCATTGAGTTGATTTTGCGCCGTATTACAATCAGTGCCTAATAAGGCGCAATCTTCCACATCCAATTCCAACTGGCCAATAGTTCGTCGCTGAGATAATACCGTTTTTCGCACCGCCGCTTCGGCTTGTTCGGCGGCGACTAAATCATTAAAAGCCTGCTCTCGTTTAGCTTCATACGTCATTAGCTGGTCATCGTGAGGCAAGCTACCCATAATGGTTTTAAATTTCGTATTAGCTTGACCTAGCTCTTTTAGTAGTTCCGTTTGATTGGTTTGAGCCGTTGCTAATTTAGGGCAAAAGGTGGCATTGTCAGGATCAGGGGTTAATGTTGTCACTTCAGTCGTGCCCGTTGCCGGTGGGCTCACATAAGCCGTACGACAGACATCATCAAATAACACCGTTGACGGATTTTCGTCTGGGTGCTGGGTTAACAAGGCGCGGTTACAAAAGCGGCTTTTGTCTAGAGAAGGGCCGTTGTATTTACCAATACCGGTATCGACTTCGGCTTTAGGGAAACTACCGTCGGGGGCAGCAAAGGCGATTAAATCGGGAGCGCCAGGGCGGGTGATTAAAAGGTCGTCACGGCCGTCTTTGTTGCGGTCTTGTACTTTAATCGTTACGTTTTTTAATGATATTCCATCTATGGTTTCTAGTGCTTTTGCAAATGGGTATTTGCCATATTTTGCTGGACCTACTCCAAGAAGATTAGTTGTTTTGATTTCACTTTGAGTACCATAAAATATAAGTAATGAGTAAGGGGAATAATCATATTTTATTTGGTATATGACATCTCCTAGGCCATCATTATTAAAATCACCAAAAAAACCCTCTGAGTTAGACTGCTCGAATGTGTACCCATCACAGAATAGCTCTGGAGTATTTGGATAGAGCTCTTTATGCTCTTTTTCTGTCATATAATTGCGAGTAACTTTAAATAAGTGGGCTAGTGGGGTTATTCGCGAATTAGAATTCAATATTTCACCGATTCTAAATCTTTTCTCCTTTACTGGAAGCAGTTCCAGATCATAACTAACGATAGTATAAGGACGAACTCCCATGCTCAACATACCACTTTCTTTTAAGCCTAAAACACACTCTTCATATGCAGATAGACTACTCAAAGGATCTTTCATTCGACCCTTAAAATAAGAAGAAGTAAATTTTTGATTTCCAGGCAAAAACTCAATGACATCATCTGTGTTTGCTATAATTTGAGAAGAGAAAAATAAGGTTGCACTAAACAATACAACAAGCTTCCTTAGCATAGGTAAACACCTTTTATTATTACGTCTAAAATTATCGTTCCATTATAAGACAAATGCCTTTTAGTGAATAGGTGGGTTTTTGTTAGTAATTTTACGTAGAATTAATTCGTTAGAAATAAAGTGAGTGATAACTTTGTGATTTTTTTGTTCCTATTATTTCTATTTAGCCTTTTTAATAACTCAATACATATAATCAGTTGGCATTTTTCAGCAATCAACTTCCCCCTTTAATGAAAGGGGGGGATTTCATGAAGCCTACTCAAAGTATCTAAGAAAATCCCCCCTAACCCCCCTTTTTCAAAGGGGGGAATAGCATTGTAGTGAGAGTTTTACACTACCTAAACCCCACCCAACCGGTCTTAGGTCGATACCGTATGCCATACACGGTTTCTTCCACCCATTTGGAGTTGCCTTGTTTAAATTGTTGGATGGCTTTAGTGTCGTCGTTATTACCCGTTAACTGACCTAGCCAATAACCATAGCTACAGTCTTTATTTGCTTGGCATTGGCTGTTATCCGCATATAAGGCACCAATCGCGGTATTCACTCGTCTGACTAGATCCGATTTCACTTCTCGCGTAATTTGATCCTGTTCAGCAGGGGAGTAGGCGTATTCACCACTGGTGGCGTCGAAGTTGATATCGAACCAATCTTTGGTGATGACTTTGCGTTCGATATAGGTTTTTTTCTTCTTTTTAAACCATTTTTTCTTTTTCTTAGTGCGGACAATGGTTTTGACGAAAGTATCGAGTTTATATTTGGCGGTATAACCCCGTTTAATTTGTTCTTCGTATTCATACTGAATGTGTGGGGTTAAGTGAGCAGCTAGGTTTTCTAGTGGCTGGGGTTGAACGGCTGATGGTGCAAAAGGGCAATAACCGGCTAAGCTCAGGCCAATAGTGCCGTTGATTTTACTCGGCAAACTAATCGGGGTGGAGGGCGCTTTGCGTAAAGTGCTGGTTATTATTGCATCGCCTTTAGGCATGAGAGTGGTTTCATAACCATTGATTTGTACATCATTATTTTGCTGATTAATGCTGGTATACAAGACGGCAGGTAGGGTAATGGATTTATCCCCGAGAGGGGTTTCAGGTTTTTCCTGTAGTTCCGCCAGTATTTTTGCACTAGTCACCGGTAAGGGCTGCCACTGCATTTTTAATGGCTGGTTTAATTGCTTATAACGATTAACCTGCTCAGCCCAATCCCATTGATATTGAATCTGCGCGGTAGCACCTTCCAACCCCGCAAATTCTCGATAAAGCGCTAACTCCTTATCTTGCAGGGTTTTAAATTCCTCAATTAAGGCAGCTAACTCCGTATCCACCGTTAAATAGTTATCTAAGGCTTCGCCATAGGCATCATAGGCTTGGTCATACAATTGTTGTTTAACTAGCCGGGCTTCGACAGCGGCATCTAATTCAGTTAATAACTGAGTTAAGGCTTGTTGGGCTGCATTGAGTTGATTTTGTGCCGTATTACAATCAGTGCCTAATAAGGCGCAATCTTCCACATCCAATTCCAACTGGCCAATAGTTCGTCGCTGAGATAATACCGTTTTTCGCACCGCCGCTTCGGCTTGCTCAGCAGCTAATAAATCATTAAAAGCCTGTTCCCGCTTAGTAGCATACGTCACCAGTTGGGTATCGTGAGGCAGGCTACCCATAATAGTTTTAAATTTAGTATTGGCTTGGCCCAGTTCTTTTAATAATTCCGTTTGATTGGTTTGAGCCGTTGCTAATTTAGGGCAAAAGGCGGCATTATCAGGATTAGGGGTTAAGGTTGTGACGTTGGTGGTGCCGGTGGCAGGCGGGCTCACATAAGCCGTACGACAGACATCATCAAATAACACGGTTGAAGGGTTTTGCTCTGGGTGCTGGGTTAACAAGGCGCGGTTACAAAAGCGGCTTTTATATAGAGAAGGGCCGTTGTATTTGCCTATGCCAGTGTCGACTTCGGCTTTAGGGAAACTACCATCGGGGGCAGCAAAGGCAATTAAATCAGGAGCGCCAGGGCGGGTGATTAATAGGTCATCGCGGCCGTCTTTGTTGCGATCTATGATATTAATAGTAACATTTGACCAATCAGTTATTAATTTAGAAATATCAAGTACTACAGGACCTTGGTAGTTTCTCTTAACATTTTCATGATGCTGGTGTCCTATAGAGATAAAACTATGCCCAGCAGGAAACTTTTTTAACTCTATGTTATTAAGTTTTTGGCTATAAAAAGTCAGTGCTTTTTGGTGGTGTGAGCTATGTTTCGTTATGTATAGGAGATCTGTTATGTTATCTCCATTAAAGTCGGCATAGTATGACTTGCCTGGATTTTTTTTGACTTCATCTATATCCCCATTGCATTTCTCATTATATATGGTTCCAGTATTATTTATCTTCCAAAGCTTCAAGCTTTCATTAAAATAAGTGTTGCCTTCAAAAATATAAAATGAATAATATCCACTCAATAAATTTCCAGGCGGTCCCATAGAAGTTGTTTGTATTACATAGTTGAAGTTTGTATTTTCTTGTGTGATATAAATATTAGAATATGTACCCCAGTGTTCTGGGTTATTCATGCATGGCCCTGGGCTACCAGAAAGAGGAGAAGTGTACCAGTAACTCAGTTTATATCTTTCATAAATATTAATTGAAGATGGTTGGAAATCAATAATATGATCTGTACTAGCAGCGGTTTTAGAAGAGAAAAATAAAGTCAAACTAAGTAATACAACAAGCTTCCTTACCATAGGTAAACACCTTTTATTACAACTAAAATTGGCGGGCCATTATAAGACATTTGGATTGTATTGAGTAGGGTGAAGTCTGACTGAGTATTTTATAGGGAATAAAAGGGATGAAAATAAAGTGAGTAGTAACTTTGTTGATTATTTATTCTTGCCTTATCTATTTTTTTGATTAACTCACTGCATGAGCCCCCCCATATTCTCCCCGGTTAGCATTTTTTACCAATCAACCTCTCCCTTTAAGAGGGTGTTGCAAAAGGTCAGGAGCGCAGCAAAGACAAGGCAAAAATCGGTGAAAAGGCGGACTAAGGGGGATTTAATGAACAGCTACTCAAGGATATAGTCGTTTTGTCTATCGCTGTAATGCTGTGAAAGAAGTGGCAGCTTAGGCCATATCAAGGACTTCGACACTGTTACTTGCTACAGCTACATAAAAGTATTACTCTTACCAGTATGAGTAATACCAAGGAGCAGCACATGAAAGTTACGACTAAGGGGCAAGTCACTATTCCCCAAGCCATTCGAGACAAAAAAGGCATTACGGCTGACACTGAAATCGAGTTCATTGAAAGCCCGGATGGTCGCATTTATATAGAAGTGATTAAGCCAGCGACTAAGAAAAGCCGCTTTCGAACAGCCCATAAAGTAGCTAGTGTCATGATGTCAACTGATGAAATTATGGCACTGACGAGAGGCGATAATTAATGTCGGTTGCTTTAGTTGATAGCAATATTTTACTTGATTTAGCCAAACCAGACTCTGATTGGTATGAGTGGTCAGCAAGCACCTTAGAAAAATTAGATGAACACTATACATTGGCAATTAACTCAACTGTTTATGCGGAAGTGTCCATTGGTTTTAATAAAATTGAAGAATACGAGGAGTTTATCAGCCACTGCCAATTTGAAATACTGGAAGTTCCTCGCGAGGCGTTGTTTTTAGCTGGTAAAGCTTTTCTACAATATCGTCGCAAAGGTGGCAATAAAAGTAATGTATTACCTGATTTTTTTATTGGTGCACATGCAGCAGTGAAAGGCTATTCGCTAATTTCCAGAGATAAGGGGCGATTTACAACTTACTTTCCTACCGTGAGTTTAATTACGCCAGTATAGACTTGTTTTGTAAGCCCCTCAGTCTAGCCTTTTCCCGAAGGGAGAGGGGACTGTTTGTGTAGTATGGGTTAAAATCTTAGCATTTTGTTACTATGCTAAGATTAATTACCGATATTTGCATATTGCACAAATAAGTTCCTTCTCCACCCTGTGGGGGGAGAAGGGTAGGATGAGGGGGGCTAGTCTGCTACTGAAAGACTAGTAATAGCATTAAAAAAATTATCTAAACCCCACCCAACCGGTCTTGGGACGATAACGAATCCCATACACGATTTCTTCCATCCATTTGGAATTACCTTGTTTAAATTGTTGGATGGCTTTAGTGTCGTCGTTATTACCCGTTAACTGACCTAGCCAATAACCATAGCTACAGTCTTTATTTGCTTGGCATTGGCTGTTATCGGCATATAAGGCGCCAATAGCCGTATTGACTCGACGCACTAAATCAGACTTTACTTCACGCGTAATTTGATCCTGTTCAGCGGGGGAATAGGCGTATTCACCACTGGTAGCGTCGAAGTTGATATCAAACCAATCTTTGGTAATGACTTTCCGTTCAATATAGGTTTTTTTCTTCTTTTTAAACCATTTTTTCTTTTTCTTGGTGCGTACAATGGTTTTGACGAAGGTATCCAGTTTATATTTCGCGGTATAACCTCGTTTAATTTGCTCTTCGTATTCATACTGAATGTGTGGGGTTAAGTGAGCCGCTAAGTTTTCGACCGGTTGGGGCTGATTAGCACTGGGCGCAAAAGGGCAATAACCCGCTAAGCTCAAACCAACAGTGCCGTTAATTTTGTTAGGCAAACTAATCGGGTTGGATGGCTCCTTGCGTAAAGTGCTGGTTATTATTGCATCGCCTTTAGGCATTAATGCCGTTTCATAGCCGTTGATTTGTACATCATTTTGCTGATTAATGCTGGTATACAAGACGGCCGGTAAGGTAATGGCTTTATCCCCTAATGGGGTTTCGGACTTTTCCTGTAATTCCGCCAGTATTTTAGCACCAGTCACTGGTAAGGGTTGCCATTGCATTTTTAATGGCTGGTTTAAAGCTTGATAGCGATTAACCTGGTTAGCCCAATCCCATTGATAGTGAATTTGCGCGGTGGCGCCTTCTAAACCAGCAAATTCCCGATAAAGCGCTAATTCTTTATCTTGTAGGGCTTTAAACTCCTCAATTAACGCAGCTAATTTAGTATCTACGGTTAAGTAGTTATCCAAGGCTTCGCCATAAGCATCAAACGCTTGGTCATACAATTTTTGTTTAACTAGCCGGGCTTCGACAGCGGCATCTAATTCAGTTAATAATTGGGTTAAGGTTTGTTGGGCTGTGGTTAATTGACTCTGTGCTGTATTACAGTTGGTGCCTAATAACGCACAATCTTCCACGTCTAATTCCAGCTGGCCAATAGTTCGTCGTTGAGATAACACCGTTTTGCGCACCGCTGCTTCGGCTTGCTCGGCGGCGACTAAATCATTAAAAGTCTGCTCTCGTTTAGCTTCATACGTCATTAGCTGGTCATCGTGAGGCAAGCTACCCATAATGGTTTTAAATTTCGTATTAGCTTGACCTAGCTCTTTTAGTAGTTCCGTTTGATTGGTTTGAGCCGTTGCTAATTTAGGGCAAAAGGTGGCATTGTCAGGATCAGGGGTTAATGTTGTCACTTCAGTCGTGCCCGTTGCCGGTGGGCTCACATAAGCGGTTTGGCAAATATCATCAAATAATACCGTGGATGGGTTTTCATTGGGGTGCTGGGTTAAGAAGGCACGGTTACAAAAGCGGCTTTTATACAAGGACGGGCCGTTGTATTTACCAATACCGGTATCCACTTCGGCTTTGGGGAAACTACCATCAGGGGCGGCAAAGGCGATTAAATCGGGAGCACCTGGTCGGGTGATTAATAGGTCGTCACGGCCGTCTTTGTTGCGGTCTTGGATGGTGATGTTGTAATTAGTAGCCCCAGCACTAAACAAGTCTGTTATCTCATAGAAGTTATTTAACTCGTTATAAACGAAACTACCTTCAGATAAAGGATGAGGTTTGTAGCTTATATGACTGGGGTTAAACCCCAAATAAACATAAGCTCTATTTTTTATAAATTTATCGTCATAAACTACTATCATATCTCCAAGATTATCTCCATTAAAATTCCCAAAATATTGCTTAAATCCGTGTGTTTGCTCCGTGTACTTGCTTTTGTCGCATCTGAATAGTAATTTCTTATATGAATAAATTAGTCCTGATTTCAACCAATCACTCTCATTCCATAAACTTTCGTTAACAATTTTTCTAATTGTAAGAGCGTTGTTTATAACTGGAGATGTTTTTTTGAAAGGATTAAATGCATGAGTAAGCTTGAATTTTTTAATATCTTTGCCAATAGCTATTTCAGAGAGCTTAACAGCAGGAAAGCTATAGCATCCTCTCCCTATAATTGTTTCATAAAATTCGATATACCTGAAGCTAAGGTTAAACTTTCCTGGCTTAAAGTCAAAAATTATCTCTTGGGAAAAAACAGAAAATGAGTTAAAGCAGGCAATGATTAATAGAAGCTTCCTTACCATGAATAAACACCTTTTATTACGACAAAATTGGCGGGCCATTATAAGACAATTGCCTTTTAGTGAATAGTCGAATTTTTATTAGTAATTTTACGTAGAATTAATTCGCTAGAAAATAAGTAAGTGGTAACTTTGTAGGTTGTTTGCTATTATTTTAGCGGTTTGTGCTTTTTTATAGATTAACTCATGATATATGAGCAGCCAGCTAATAACCTCCCCCTTTAATAAAAGGGGGATTGAGGGGGATTTCATGAAGCTTACTCAAAGTACCAAAAATCCCCCCTAACCCCCCTTTTTCAAAGGGGGGAATAGTGCTGTGGTTCAATCCAATTTCAACGGGGGAATAGCATTGTAGTGAGGGTTTTACACTACCTAAACCCTACCCAACCTGTTTTAGGTCGATAACGAATGCCGTATACGACTTCTTCTACCCATTTGGAATTCCCTTGTTTAAATTGTTGGATGGCTATAGTGTCGTCATTGTTGCCAGTAAGTTGACCTAACCAGTAACCATAACTACAGTCTGTATTTTGCTGGCATTGGCTGTTATCGGCATATAAGGCGCCAATAGCGGTATTCACTCGTCTGACTAGATCCGATTTCACTTCGCGGGTAATTTGATCCTGTTCAGCAGGGGAGTAGGCGTATTCACCGCTGGTAGCGTCGAAGTTGATATCAAACCAATCCTTGGTAATGACCTTCCGTTCGATATAGGTTTTTTTCTTCTTTTTAAACCATTTTTTCTTTTTCTTGGTGCGGACAATGGTTTTGACGAAGGTATCCAGTTTATATTTCGCGGTATAACCTCGTTTAATTTGCTCTTCGTATTCATACTGAATGTGTGGGGTTAAGTGTGCGGCTAGGTTTTCTACCGGTTGAGGTTGATTAGCACTGGGCGCAAAAGGACAATAACCCGCCAAACTCAAACCAATAGTGCCGTTAATTTTACTGGGTAAACTAATCGGGCTGGATGGCTCTTTGCGTAAAGTGCTGGTTATTACTGCATCGCCTTTAGGCATTAATGCCGTTTCATAGCCATTGATTTGTACATCATTATTTTGCTGATCAATGCTGGTATACAAGACGGCCGGTAGGGTAATGGCTTTATCCCCTAATGGGGTTTCGGGCTTTTCCTGTAATTCTGCCAGTATTTTAGCACCAGTCACTGGTAAGGGTTGCCATTGCATTTTTAACTGTTGGTTTAAAGCTTGATAAAGACTAACTTGTTCAGCCCAATCCCATTGATAGTGAATCTGTGCGGTAGCGCCTTCTAAGCCCGCAAATTCTCGATATAACGCTAATTCTTTATCTTGTAGGGCTTTAAACTCCTCAATTAACGCAGCTAACTCTGTATCAACAGTTAAATAGTTATCTAAGGCTTCGCCATAGGCATCATAGGCTTGGTCATACAATTGCTGTTTAACTAGCCGGGCTTCGACAGCGGCATCTAATTCGGTTAATAACTGGGTTAGGGTTTGTTTGGCAGCATTAAGTTGATCTTGCGCCGTATTACAATCAGTGCCTAATAACGCACAATCTTCTACGTCTAATTCCAGCTGGCCAATAGTTCGTCGTTGGGATAATACGGTTTTACGTATCGCTGCTTCGGCTTGCTCAGCGGCGACTAAATCATTAAAAGCTTGTTCTCGTTTATCGGCATACGCCACTAGTTGGGTATCATGGGGTAGACTACCCATAATGGTTTTAAATTTAGTGTTGGCTTGCCCTAGTTCTTTTAGTAGTTCCGTTTGATTGGTTTGAGCTGATGCTAACTTAGGGCAAAAGACGGCATTATCAGGGTTAGGGGTTAATGCCGTCACTTCGGTGGTGCCCGTGGCGGGTGGGCTCACATAAGCCGTACGACAAACATCATCAAATAACACCGTTGACGGGTTTTCGTCTGGGTGCTGGGTTAACAAAGCACGGTTGCAAAAGCGGCTTTTATATAAGGACGGACCGTTGTATTTGCCAATACCAGTATCGACTTCAGCTTTAGGGAAACTACCGTCGGGGGCGGCAAAGGCGATTAAGCCTGGTGCGCCAGGGCGGGTGATTAGTAGGTCATCGCGGCCGTCTTTGTTGCGGTCTTGGATGGTGATGTTGGTAAATCTATCAAATTTTGTTATCCCTGAAATATCTATAGGTATGTTATTTAATGTGTAGTTGTCTGATGCAATTGATGAAGTAACTAGTTTATGTCTATTTAACTCAAAACTAGGAAAAACTAAAGCTCGCCCTAGAAAGGATGGGTGTGTAACAATTACTACTAAGTCAGTTAAGTTATCACCATTAAAGTCTCCTTTTTTTATAAGAAAACTATCAATTTTCATAGATATGTCTTTGTTGCAATGCTTTTTCTCTGATAGAAAATTTAAATTGTTGTATGTGTTTTTTATTTTATTATATTCATTTAAATTCTTTATTTTTTGCATATTAGTGAAACTAAATATAAATGCTTTAGGTTTACTATCCATTAATGTGAGTTCAAAGTCTCCATGCTTTTTTATTGAGATTCCTAGCAATTCAAAAACTGGCCCTCCAGTTCCTCCACAGCCACCATCGCCCATCCAACTGAATAGATTATGTGCTTTTACATATTCAATCTTGAGATTTAGATTTTCACTACCAAAGTCAATAAGATTACTTGCTATAGTATTGCAGCAAAGTAAACATAAAGAAAAAAAAGAAACCAATGAACTATAAAGTTTATAATTCGTTTGTTTTAGCATAATTGAATCAGCCTGAACTTTATTGATTAATATAATGTTATTTCGTAACCGGCTTGTAGCTAGCGCTACCCCCTCACCCTGAGGTAGAGGGTATTTGCATTGAGCTATATGTGAGTAGTGCTCATTAATTTGAGCACAGTAGCAGTATGTTAAATATTTGCACTGAACCATTCCTGCTGCACAATCCAGCTTCCCCCTTTAATAAAGGGGATTGAGGGGGGGCATGAAGCTTACTCAAAGTAAAAAATCCCCCCTAACCCCCTTTGTCAAAGGGGGGGATAGCATTGTAGTTAGGGCTTTACACTACCTAAACCCCACCCAACCGGTCTTGGGACGATAACGAATGCCGTATACGACTTCTTCGACCCATTTGGAATTACCCTGTTTAAATTGTTGGATGGCTTTAGTGTCGTCGTTATTACCCGTTAACTGACCTAACCAATAACCATAACTGCAATCTTTATTTGCTTGGCATTGGCTGTTGTCGGCATATAAGGCGCCAATAGCGGTATTCACTCGTCTGACTAGATCCGATTTGACTTCCCGCGTAATTTGATCCTGTTCAGCGGGGGAGTAGGCGTATTCACCACTGGTTGCGTCGAAGTTGATATCAAACCAATCCTTGGTAATGACCTTCCGCTCGATATACGTTTTTTTCTTCTTTTTAAACCATTTTTTCTTTTTCTTAGTGCGGACAATGGTTTTGACGAAGGTATCGAGTTTATATTTCGCGGTATAGCCCCGTTTAATTTGTTCTTCGTATTCATACTGAATGTGTGGGGTTAAGTGAGCTGCTAAGTTTTCTACCGGTTGAGGCTGATTAGCGCTGGGTGCAAAGGGGCAATAACCGGCTAAGCTCAGGCCAATAGTACCGTTAATTTTACTGGGTAAACTAATCGAGTTGGATGGCTCCTTGCGTAAAGTGCTGGTTATTATTGCATCGCCTTTAGGCATTAATGCCGTTTCATAGCCGTTGATTTGTACATCATTTTGCTGATTAATGCTGGTATACAAGACGGCCGGTAAGGTAATGGCTTTATCCCCTAATGGGGTTTCGGACTTTTCCTGTAATTCCGCCAGTATTTTAGCACCAGTCACTGGTAAGGGCTGCCACTGCATTTTTAATGACTGGTTTAATTGCTTATAACGATTAACCTGTTCGGCCCAATCCCATTGATAGTGAATTTGCGCGGTGGCACCCTCCAATCCTGCAAATTCACGATAAAGGGCTAATTCTTTATCTTGTAGGACTTTAAACTCTTCAATTAAGGCGGCTAACTCAGTATCCACGGTTAGGTAGTTATCCAGGGCTTCGCCATAGGCATCATAGGCTTGGTCATAGAGTTTTTGTTTAACTAGCCGGGCTTCGACAGCGGCATCTAATTCAGTTAATAACTGGGTTAAGGTTTGTTGGGCGGCAGTTAAGTCACTTTTCGACGTATTACAGTCGGTGCCTAATAACGCACAATCCTCCACGTCTAATTCCAGCTGGCCAATGGTGCGCCGTTGGGATAACACCGTTTTACGTACCGCTGCTTCGGCCTGTTCGGTCGCTAATAAATCATTAAAAGCCTGTTCCCGCTTAGTCGCATACGCCACCAGTTGGGTATCGTGTGACAGGCTACCCATAATGGTTTTGAATTTGGCATTGGCTTGGCCTAGCTCTTTTAATAATGCCGTTTGATCCGTTTGAGCCGTTGCTAATTTAGGGCAAAAGGCGGCATTGTTAAGGTTAGGGGTTAATGCCGTCACTTCAGTCGTGCCCGTTGCTGGAGGACTCACATAAGCTGTACGACAGACATCATCAAATAACACGGTTGAAGGGTTTTCATTGGGGTGTTGGGTTAACAAGGCGCGGTTACAAAAGCGGCTTTTGTATAAAGAAGGGCCATTATATTTGCCTATGCCGGTATCGACTTCGGCTTTAGGGAAACTGCCGTCTTCAGCTGCGAAGGCGATTAAGTCTGGGGCCCCGGGGCGGGTGATTAATAGGTCATCGCGGCCGTCTTTGTTGCGATCTTGGATAGTTATATTTGCATCATATAAGCCTTTTATAGTATTAGAAATAAATATTTTGAAATTAGTGATTTTTACTTTTTTGCTATTTAATACTCCTAGTGGAATTTCGTAAAATTTATTAGAGTTTAGAGTCTGTGATAAAACTACTAATAGTTTGTCTCTAACATTATGTTTTCCAAATACTACAAGTAAATCACTACTTCCATCAGCATTAAAATCGCCATAATATGGTCTTAAGTAGCTAGATAAATCCTCTACCTTAGTAGGGCATCTATGGCCTTTTTTATTCATTATCGTATGATGGTTTTTTTCAGCAAATAACTTATTAATTTCTTTATCTATATACATAAATGCTGTACCAATAAGCCCTTTTATAAAATTATTATTTGAGTTAGGGGTAGTATCCAAGAAAACTCTGATATCAATCCCATCTTGAAAGTTGTATATATCAATAGTGCTAAGACTAGTTACTTTATGAGGGTTATGACATAAGCCTCTAAGTACATCGGTACTTTTATAGTGTTTAAGAAGATTGATTTTTGATCTTGATAAATCAATCTTCTTATCACCAGTGGACGAGAAACATAAGCCTGAAAATAAAGCTAAAGTCAAAATAATAAATTTTTTCATAGGTTTTTTTAGATTATTAATTCTAAGTATAAAATAAAGGGAATAAGTGAGTATAGTTTCACCTAAACCCCACCCAACCGGTCTTAGGTCGATAGCGAATCCCATATACTACTTCTTCCACCCACTTGGAATTACCCTGTTTAAATTGTTGGATGGCTTTAGTGTCGTCATTGTTGCCAGTAAGTTGGCCTAACCAGTAACCATAACTACAGTCTGTATTTTGCTGGCATTGGCTGTTATCGGCATATAAGGCGCCAATAGCCGTATTGACTCGACGCACTAAATCAGACTTTACTTCGCGGGTAATTTGATCCTGTTCAGCAGGAGAGTAGGCATATTCACCGCTGGTAGCGTCGAAGTTGATATCAAACCAATCTTTGGTGATGACTTTGCGCTCGATATAGGTTTTTTTCTTCTTTTTAAACCATTTTTTCTTTTTCTTAGTGCGGACAATGGTTTTGACGAAAGTATCCAGTTTATATTTGGCGGTATAACCCCGTTTAATTTGTTCTTCGTATTCATACTGAATGTGTGGGGTTAAGTGAGCAGCTAGGTTTTCTAGTGGCTGGGGTTGAACGGCTGATGGTGCAAAAGGGCAATAACCGGCTAAGCTCAGGCCAATAGTGCCGTTGATTTTACTCGGCAAACTAATCGGGGTGGAGGGCGCTTTGCGTAAGGTGCTGGTTATTACTGTATCGCCTTTAGGCATGAGGGCTGTTTCATAGCCGTTGATTTGTACATCATTATTTTGCTGATTAATGCTGGTATACAAGACGGCCGGTAGGGTAATGGCTTTATCGCCCAGTGGGGTTTCGGGTTTTTCTTGCAATTCCGCCAGTATTTTTGCACCCGTCACTGGTAAGGGTTGCCATTGCATTTTTAACTGTTGGTTTAATTGCTTATAACGGTTAACCTGCTCAGCCCAATCCCATTGATAGTGAATTTGTGCGGTGGCACCTTCCAGCCCAGCAAATTCTCGATATAACGCTAACTCCTTATCTTGTAGGGCTTTAAATTCCTCAATTAACGCAGCTAATTCAGTATCTACGGTTAAGTAGTTATCTAAGGCTTCGCCATAGGCATCAAAGGCTTGATCATACAACTGTTGTTTAACTAACCGAGCTTCGACGGCCGCATCTAATTCGGTTAATAACTGGGTTAGGGTTTGTTTGGCAGTATTAAGTTGATCTTGCGCCGTATTACAGTTGGTACCTAATAATGCACAATCTTCCAGGTCTAATTCCAGCTGACCTATAGTCCGCCGTTGCGATAACACCGTTTTGCGCACCGCCGCTTCGGCTTGTTCGGCGGCGACTAAATCATTAAAAGCCTGCTCTCGTTTAGCTTCATATGTCATTAGTTGGTCATCATGGGGCAGGCTACCCATAATGGTTTTAAACTTGGTGTTGGCTTGCCCTAGTTCTTTTAGGAGTTCCGTTTGATTGGTTTGAGCCGTTGCTAATTTAGGGCAAAAGGCGGCATTGTCAGGGTTAGGAGTTAATGCCGTCACTTCAGTCGTGCCCGTTGCTGGAGGACTCACATAAGCGGTACGACAGACATCATCAAATAACACCGTTGATGGGTTTTGATCCGGGTGTTGGGTTAACAAGGCGCGGTTGCAAAAGCGGCTTTTATATAACGACGGGCCGTTGTATTTGCCAATACCTGTATCCACTTCAGCTTTAGGGAAACTGCCATCTTCAGCAGCAAAGGCGATTAAGTCAGGAGCACCAGGGCGGGTGATTAATAGATCATCGCGGCCATCTTTGTTGCGGTCTTGGATGGTGATGCTGGCGTTTTGCCAGTCAGTGGTTAAATGGGAGATATTACGGACAGTTGGTCCTATATAATTATGGCTTCTAAGTGTAATGTTATTTTCTCTTATTGAATTTGGTATCAACCAGTTACCATCCTTTATAAAGCTTAAAGAGTGAAAACTGAGTTCGTTTGGCTTTTGTTCAAAATTAAATTGGGTTTTTATTCCATAAAATGCTAATGCCTTAGCCTTATAGTTACTGGAGTTAACTAAAAAGATAACATCACTTAATGAGTCATTATTAAAGTCTCCAAAATAGTACTTACTTAGTTGATTTTTAGTGCTAGTTATATTATTGCATTTTAAACTTATAGGTATTTTTGTTTGAAAGGCACTCAGTGCAACTAATCCTCCTACAATATTATTTTCCAATACAGCGCCTATGCTATAAAAAATATTATTTTGTTGAATGACGCTAATGACACCTCCAGATATATAAAAACTGAAGCATATATTAGGATTAGAATTCGCTATGGGTGACCAGTTATCGCTTTCATCTGGAATGAAAAAATTGGTGTTTTTTGGCAGAAATTCAATTACATGATCAGTATTTGCAATACATTGAGAAGAAAAAAATAAAATTGAACTAAGTGATACAACAAGCTTCCTTACCATAGGTAAACACCTTTTATTATTACGACTAAAATTGGCGGGCCATTATAAGACAAATGCCTTTTACTTAATAGGAGAGTTTTTGTTAGTAATTTTACGTAGAATTAATTCGTTAGAGATAAAGTGAGTGGTAACTTTGCGGATTGTTTGTTCTTTTTCCCAGTTTGTGCTTTTTTATAGATTAACTCATTATGTATGAGCAGCCAGCTAATAACCTCCCCCTTTAATGAAAGGGGGATTGAGGGGGATTTCATGAAGTTTACTCAAAGTAAAAAAATCCCCCCTAACCCCCCTTTTTCAAAGGGGGGAATAGTGCTGTGATTTAATCCAATTCCAACGGGGGAACAGAATTGTGGTTTAACTCATTCTTTCCTTTTAAATTTGCTATCTAAAAATAATATTAAAATCCATTCGACTAATGTCTACTTTCATTATTTAATAGCTTGCTTGTAAATCAATCGAGCTGGATATAAAACGACAGTCTTTTGATCCTTATACATCAATTAGAATCCAATATATTAGCTACCATTCAAAAACAAATTCCGACCAGTTAGTCAAAAATAATTGAAAGCCACGTCCTTTCAATAAGTTGTGTTTAGGTAACGGTGAGTAAAGATACATAAACCGGTTGTTTTAGCCTCAATCGAGCGTTTGATTAATTCTTACAAGATTGTTATCGTGCTGTTTGGTGAGATCCGTAATGTATACCCTCACCCCAGCCCTCTCCCAGAGGGAGAGGGAGCTAAAAATGCCTTTTGCGGCAGTTTGTCAGGGAGAGTGGGTTGATAATTAGAATTAACGAAATATAGGTACCAAGTAGAACAAAAAACAGTCAGGCGTAAAATATAAAACACAAGCTTAGTGACTATTCAAAAACAAAACGACTATTGATCTTAACAATAAAAAAAGTTACAAGACGCAACACTTATAACAATACATAAAAGCAGCTACGCCATTAATAAAGCAAGTGTAGTCTGCGGGGTTGATTTGTTCCACGGAGTCAGACATGGAAACCATACGTAACATGAGTAGTTCCAATGAAAGTCATTTTTTAGTGAGAGCAAGGCAGCGGTGCACGATAAACCGGAGTGTACAAAAAGTACATGAGGCTTTGAGTACGGCGCTAACACAGCTATCGCTGAAAAAGGGAGTTATTGGGACTGCTCAATTAGCATTGCGCCTGGCCCCTGCGAAAGCAGGTTTTGTCCTGGCCGGTGCTTTAGCTGTGCTGCCAGCGGCCCATGGGGTTGAGTTTGAATTAATGGATGGCGATGTCACTGGCTCGCTTGATACCACCTTATCCTACGGTGCTATGTGGCGGGTAGAAGGGCGAGATACCCGAAAATATGCAGGTGCTGATAAGCCTACCCATGATGATGTGAATACTAACGATGGTAACCGTAATTATGATACGGGCCTGGTTTCCAATACTTATAAGATAACCTCTGAGTTAGAAATTAATTACGCTAATCCCACTGAAAGCATCTCCAATGTAGGGGCTTTTGTAAGGGGTCGGGCTTTTTATGACTCTGTAGTGATGGATCAGTCTACCGATTGGCTCCATGCTAATGATCGGTTTACTGGTCGTGGCTATCCTGACCAAACGGGTACTTATCCTAATGGGGATGGTTTTAGTGGTGATGTTGAAAACCTAATCGGTAAAGATGCCTCGTTATTAGATGCTTATGTATACACCAGTTTTGATGTGTATGATAAACCTGTGGATATTCGTTTTGGCCAACAAGTACTTAACTGGGGGGAGGGGTTATTTTACCGGGGGGGGATTAATACCATAAACCCTATAGATGCTGCCCAGTTTTCGCTACCGGGTTCTGAGGTAAAAGACCTATTAATCCCGCAAATGGCTTTGGCATTTAATGTGGGGCTGACTGATAGCCTTTCCATGGAAGCCTTTTATATGTTGGAATGGGATGAGACGATTGTCCCCCCCCGTGGTTCTTATTTTAGTAATAATGATATTTTTTCTGAGGGGGCAGATAAGGGGTATAATGAACTGTCTGGAACTCTTGAAAGAGCCGCAAGTCTAGGTCTTCCACTCTCAAGTGCTGATATAGAAATACTCAAAAGTAAAGGTGTAAATATTGATGGCGATTATTTAGTAGTCGCGGATACGACTAGAAAGGAAAATGCTAGAGACAGTGGGCAATGGGGTATTAACTTTAAGTATTTTGCAGAAGAGTTAAATGATACTGAGTTTGGCTTTTATTTTGTGAATTACCATTCTCAGGCACCTTTTGTTCAAGCTACGATTCCTGAGAACTATATGGCAGATTTTCTAAGTTTTAGAAGTTCAATTGTCGCAGAAAGATTTCCTACATTGAGAGAGCTGGCGCTTACAACAGTAGGGGGGATGATGCATGTTATGTCAAACAATGTTTTGGCACGAAGAGTTTTTCCCGAAGATATCAGAATGTTTGGCTTGAGCTTTAATACAACAGTTGGTGATACTTCTATTGCGGGTGAATTAACTTATCGGCCTAATATGCCAATATGGATTGATCATCCAGATGACTTAGTTTCAGGGATTTCGTCAAATCTTATTCCATTGCTGAATGGTGTTCAATGTACAGGCTCAGAAGCTACAGGTACCCATTTATCTCAAGGACGACCAGAGAATATCGCGTGTGTCGGTGATTGGTATAGCAACTACGAACGGGTTGAGTTATGGACTGGTTCATTGGTTTTTATTCATAACTTTGGCCCAACTCTAGGCTTTGATGGCTTTATGGGGTTAATTGAACCTCACTTTGAAATGATTTCTGGTTTAGGTGGTGACTATGATCGATTTTTATCCACAGGCTCAGGACCCTATGATCAAAGAAATTTTAGTGGCGATTACACCCCGGCCCATGAAAGACTAGATCGCTTTAGTTGGGGTTATACGTTGGTGGCTTCTGGGGTATGGAACGATGTATTTGCTGGGGTGAATTTAAACCCGGTTTTCCGTTTTAAACATGATGTGGAAGGTAACTCCCGCCGGACAGGTAGCTTTATGGAAGACCGCAAAGCAGCCACTATTGCACTAAATGCTAATTATTTAGGCACCATGTCGGCGGGTATTAGTTATACCAATTTCTTTGGGGCTGAGCGACGGAATAAGTTGAATGATAGGGATAATATAGCGGTTAATTTTAAATACGCTTTTTAAAGCACTATTTATTAGGCTTTTGATTAGCGATAACGGCGTTGTCCATGTACTCAACTTATCATGTATTATTTATACACTCAAAGTTTCCGTGCATGGACGCCTTGTCCTCACTAACCAAAATTCCTGCTAAGCAGCACTTTGCTTTGAGAGTAGAAAGTTGAAGGTTTTATTCTGAAAAAGCTATTGCGCTTGGTTTTTTTGAAAAGAGAGATTAATAGCACCTCTGTTCTATTCCCCCCTTTGAAAAAGGGGGGTAGGGGGGGATTTTTTTAAGGAGCTTTGTGTAGGTTTCATGAAATCCCCCTCAATTCCCCTTTGTTTAAAGGGGGAGGTGAAAAGATAAAACAGCCTTGCATAAGTGGTATACCCCGCAAGATAGGAACGCAAAAGGTTACGAATACAGTTATTTTGCGATACCCTGAGCGTGGTGGGTAAATAAGTAAAAAGAGATAACCTCATGCTAAAAAAACAAACAATTATTGGTGGGTTGACGGCGTTAGCCCTGGCAACGCAGATGGCTGTTGCAGCCGTGTCGCCAAAAGAAGCGGAGCGGTTAAAAAAAGATTTAACCCCAATTGGTGCTGAAAAGGCCGGTAATAAAGCAGGTACCATTCCTGCCTGGACTGGTGGTTTACAAAAAAGTGATATCCCAAAAAGTTATACAACCAGAGGGCAGCATTATCCTAATCCTTACCCAGGGGACAAGCCGCAATTTGTGATTACGGCGGATAACTTGAGTAAATATCAAGCTAATTTAACCCCTGGGCAAATTGCGTTATTTAAGGCTTACCCGAAGACCTTTAAAATTCCAGTATATAAAACCCGGCGATCGGGTTCGTTACCTCAGTTTGTGTATGATAATACGATTAAACATGCAACCACCGCTAAGCTGAATAATGGCGGTAATGGTTTTACTGGGGCTTACGCGGGCTTTCCATTCCCTATTCCAAAAGACGGTTTAGAAGCACTGTGGAACCATATTGTGCGTTACCGTGGAGAATATGGTGTGCGTAAAGCAGCAGGTGTGCCGGTGCATCGTAACGGTAATTACACGCCAGTTATTACCCAACAAGAGGCGTTTTTTAAGTATTATGATCCTAATGGCAGTGAATCCACATTAGATAATATTATTATTTATTATCTGGCTTTTACTACTAGCCCTGCTCGGTTAGCCGGTGGTTCAGTATTAGTGCATGAAACTTTGGATCAGGTTAAACAACCTCGTCAGGCATGGGGTTATAATGCAGGACAGCGCCGAGTGCGTCGAGCGCCTAATTTAGCCTATGACACGCCAATTTCTGCTGCTGATGGATTAATTGTGGCGGATGATACCGATATGTATAACGGTGCGCCAGATCGGTATAACTGGAAATTAGTGGGTAAAAAAGAAATTTATATCCCCTACAATAACTATGAGCTGATAAGCCCCAAACTTAAAAACGAAGATATCTTAAAAGTTGGTCATGTTAATCCAGACCATACCCGTTATGAACTACACCGGGTGTGGGTAGTGGAAGGTACTTTGAAGCCAGGCGAACGCCATATTTATTCAAAGCGGGTGCTGTATTTGGATGAAGACAGCTGGGGTGCAGCCGTTGTTGATCAATACGACGGACGTGGTGAATTATGGCGAGTAAGCATGGCTTATTTGTTAAATAACTATGATTTACCAACCACCTGGACCGGTTTGGATGTATTCCATGATCTACAGGCACGCCGTTATTATGTACAAGGTTTAGCTAATGAAGAAAGCACCTATGTAGACTTTTCAAAAGCCATACCTGATGATAAGTACTTTAAGCCAGCAGCGTTGAGACGGAGAGGGCGCCGGTAGTAGTTGGTGTTATTTAAATCCCCCCTAGCCCCCCTTTGTTAAAGGGGGGGAGCAGTTTTTGTAATTATGTTCTAAAATCTCCCTAACCTCCAATTTTCTAAAGGAAAGAAGACTGCTACACAGCCCTGTTTCAGTTGAGGTATTGATTGGTAGCACAATCTAGCTTCCCCCTTTGGCAAAGGGGGACTGAGGGGGATTTCATGAAAACCTACTTGAAGCACCTTAAACAACCGGGTCGACTATTACGAGCAAATATGACTGAGGCAGAGCAAAGGCTCTGGCAGCTTGTTCGTCGAAAACAAATACATGGCAAACAGTTTTATCGGCAAAAACCTCTGCTCGATTATATTGTGGATTTTTATTGTCCTGCTGCAAAGCTGGTAATTGAGCTGGATGGTGGCCAGCATTATGATGCTGATCATCAAGAGCAAGATAGAATTCGCGATCAAGCATTAACGGAGTTGGGTTTAACCGTTTTGCGATTTGATAACCGACAGGTGCTAACAGAAACAAATACTGTACTAGAGGTAATTGAGCAGTCAGTGAGAAAGGCGTGTTTTTAAATCCCCCCTAACCCCCCTTTTTCAAAGGGGGGAATGAATGGCGCAAGACCCTATTTCATAGAAGAGAAAGAGTTTCAATCTGGGGTATAGTATTGTGGTTCAGTCTAATTTCAGGGCAGGAGGTGAACAATTGTGCAGTTAATTTTATGAGGGGATAGAATAATAGCACAATTTAGCTTCCCCCTTTGAAAAAGGGGGATTAAGGGGGATTTTTCTTTACCTAAACGATGAGGCTATTAGCCACTCATTTACGCCCTTCCTGCCTTAACTCCCTCAGTGTTTCATCTGAAATAATAGGCTTCTTCATTTTTTTAATATTGGCGATTGCCTGTTTGGTTTTTTTCATAACTCTTAATCTAATTGCGATATTAGCTCCAAAATACGACCATCGCTTTTCGTTAAATTTTCAAAGGCGTAGGGGTTAAGAAATTGGCGACGCCAAAGTAGTTGTTGGTCTGTTTCGCTTAGCTCTGCAGTGTCGCAAACATTGGACCAGTTTTCGATAATGGCTTGGATTTGTTTTTCTATAATAATGATGGCTTCTTCTCGGGTAAGTAAGAAGTGCTGTGCAGCTGCAAGACACACAGATATTTGGCTCATTCGATTATTGCCAGTTATTAGCATGGCTTGTGAAGCTTCGTTGCCTGAACGGCCTTGTGGGCATATATCATAGGCGGGGGTGAGTGATAGCATGTTGCCATCCCAAAACGCGGCATGGTTGCGAGCATGGTCATCGGTATTGCCGGTTAATATATTAAAAGTAATTCGGGAAAATAATTCCTTTAGGGTTAATGATGCATTAGTAAACTTGTGACGAATAATTTCTGCCAGTTCTTCATAGCTGGCATAACGAGCCATCATTTCATCCAAGTTAAACAAGGTTAAGGCTGATACCATTAACTTGCGTTGCCATCCTTGGGGTGATTGAACACGGTCAAACCGTTCAATTAATAATACATCTTTGTGTGCTGCTTGAGTTAATGACACTGGCGCAACATTCAGGTCGGCCATTTCAGCTAAGCGCATGGAGATAAATTCGGCTTTTACTACGCTAAATAAATCAGAAGTGGCCGAAAACTTGGCAACATATTTTTTGTTTTTATCTTCAATGAGTGCTTTAGGGCGTGCACCGCCAATAGAGGTGCCATGATGCAATGCTTGGTCTAACTCTGGGGTTAAGGGCACTCCTTTCTCTACTAAATCAACTGCTGCTGATAATTCATCAAGTGGTACATTGACAGCCGCGCGCGGTTCATAAGCAGTGGGCGAGAGCTGAAAATCCAAAGCACCAATGCGGTCAGAGCCGGACTCAAGCAAATAAGTGAGCTCATCCAGCTGGGTGGTATCAGCAGAGCCTTTTAGTCCTAATAAACTATTAATAATAACCCGTCTACCCCAGGCATCCGGTGCGCTGTCACGAATACAGCCTGGTATGGTTAACCCTTTTTGTGGGGGAATAAACCCTGGCCTTAAAGGAAGTTCTGCATCATAAATAGGAATGGCGTTATCCCGGGCTAAATAGCTTTTACCATAGTTAAAAATAAGGGTTTGCCCTTCAGCAGTTAATTTACCAGCAACAACTGGCGTGGTTTCTTCTGGCAGCCAGGCCCATACATAAGCTTCATTGTAACGCTGGAATTTAGAAGTCATCGTCTACATCTTTTTGCTTAATATGAACACTTTTTGGGAGCAGGGCAATTTTGCTATCAGCTAATTCAATACGCAGGTTAAGTGTATCTTGGTCAGAATCAAATAGTTTTATACCCACTAGCGTGGCTACTTCAAAGACTATCCCTATTTCACATCTAAGGTCGCCTTTTTCAATTTTTTGCAGGGTACCTTTAGATATACCAGCCCGATCAGCTAAATCTTGCATAGTGAGCTGGCGTGCTTTTCTGCCAAGCTTAATTTGCTTGCCTAACAGTTCAGCAGCACTCTTGGTATAGCGGGAGTATGTTCTTGTGTTTGGTAGCGTCATGGTTGTTATTTTAGGTGTGAGGCTTGATGGCGTCAAATATAAAAAGGTCACTATAGTAATCCTATCGATAGGATATGACTACTATAGTGATATTTTGTTTTATCTAATATATACCATTCGCTTTGACTATAGATTAAACAAAGATGCGTTAAGCCGTAGGATTGAGCGTTTTAATATTGTATTGGGGAATAAACCCATCTTGAGTGACTAGCTCTAACCCTTCCGCTTGCGCCTGGGCAATTAACATTCTATCGAATGGGTCTTTATGAATATCAGGTAATTCCCCTGCTTTTTCTGCATGAAACAAGCTAATAGCGAGTTTTTCGAAGCCTTCGTCTTCAACAAAGATGTAGATCAACTATAAAAATGACTGCCAAGTCAGTAATAATTACACCGTCTGTGAGCAAAATTAGATAAAACAACAGTTTGAAATGCAACGATAACGATAAGGGAGTAGGCGCATGCGATTTGCCGCTCGGCAACGACGATTCGCTCGATTTAACCGGTGGCCAGCTCTCAATGCACTGCTTAAAGCTGGCCTGTTGATTTTGCTGCTAACCAATACGTTTAAACTATATGCTGATAATAAAATAACTGATCCTCCTGCCGTTTTAAGTGACAAAGCAGCCCAAGCGCTTTTGCTGGATATCACCATACCACCTGGTAGCCAACGACTAGTAGCGGTGGGTGAGCGTGGCCATATTGTCTATTCCGATAACCAAGGGCAGCAATGGCAACAGGCGAAAGTGCCTACCAGCCAATTAATCACAGCAATTCATTTTGTCGATCAACACTATGGCTGGGCTGTGGGGCATGATTCCATTATTTTAGCCACTACTGATGGTGGTACCAGTTGGCAACGTCAGTATGATGATTTAGCGATGGAAGCTCCCTTATTAGATGTGTGGTTTATTAATCGGCAAGCAGGTTTTGCCGTGGGGGCTTATGGGCAGATTTTACATACGACAGATGGCGGGAGCAGCTGGGTGGATTGGTCTCATACCATCGAAAATGAAGAGGAGTTCCACTATAACAGCATTACCGCTATTGATAATGAGCGGCTAATTATTGTGGGGGAAGCAGGGTTACTCTATCGCTCGACAAATAAAGGCAAAACCTGGGAATTATTGGAAAGCCCTTATGAAGGTTCTTTATTTGGGGCTGTAGCGACTGGCTCAGTTGATAGTGCGCTGATTTTTGGTTTACGAGGCCATATCTTTCGTACCAATGATTTTGGTAATAGCTGGCAGCAGGTAAAGGTGAATACTGAGCAGGGATTATATGGTGGACAGTTGTCGTCTGATCAGAAAATTACTTTAGTGGGCAATGCCGGAGTGGTATTAGTCAGTAAAGATGCTGGGCTGAGTTTTCAGGTGGTACAACGGCCTGACCGGAAAGCGCTGAGCAATGTGGCCAGTTTAGCTGATCAAAAGTTGGTATTAGTGGGTGAGGGTGGTGTTAAACTCGCTTCTCCCCTGGGTAAGCCGTTAGAGTCTAATTAAGGGGGGATATATGGCTAAATTTCATCACCCAAGTGAAACTGAACCCTTGCTTGAACGGATTTGTTTTAACCATCGGCTGTTTTTATTGCTGGTGTTTGCAGTGTGTACCTTAGTGTTGGGTTATCAGCTAACCAAGTTGAAACCCGAAACCAGTTTTATGAAAATGATTCCGGTGGAGCATCCTTTTATTCAAAACTGGTTAAAGCATCAGGATGAGCTTGAAAACTTAGGCAATTCAATTCGTATTGCTGTGGTCGCCAAAGAAGGCGATATTTTCGCTGCAGATTATATGGAAACCCTAAAGCAAATGACTGATGAGGTGTTTTATTTGCGTGGGGTTGATCGGGCAGGATTAAAATCCCTTTGGACTGCCAGTGTGCGCTGGATGGAAGTGACCGAAGATGGTTTTGTGGGTGGGCCGGTTATTCCTAAAGGATACGATGGCTCAGCGGCTGCATTGGAAGAGTTACGTAATAATATTTTACGCTCGGGGCAAATTGGCCGACTGGTGTCGAATGATTTTAAGTCGTCAATTATTTATGTGCCCTTATTTGAAAGAGATCCTGAAACGGGCGAAGCGTTAGATTACCAAGCACTTTCTCAAGCGATTGAAGATAAAGTACGCAACCAGTTTGCAGGCCAAGGGGTTGAAATTAAAATAATTGGCTTTGCCAAAAAAGTAGGCGATTTAATTGAGGGTATTGGTTCCATTGCTTACTTCTTTGCGATTGCGATTGGTATTACCTTGCTCTTGTTGTATGTTTATTCCCGGTGTGGGTTCAGCACCATTATCCCCGTTATTTGCTCCATTGTGGCAGTGATTTGGCAGCTAGGTTTATTAGCCACTTTTGGTTATGGTCTAGACCCTTATTCAGTATTAGTACCCTTTTTGGTGTTTGCGATTGGGGTTAGCCATGGGGTGCAAATTATTAATGCCATTGGTTTAGAAGCAGCTACGGGGGCAGACCCTTGTACAGCCGCACGCCGAGCATTTCGTTCGTTATATATTCCAGGCATGCTCGCCTTAATCAGCGATGCCATTGGCTTTTTAACCTTATATGTGATTGATATAGCGGTTATTCGTGACTTGGCCGTAGCAGCTTGTATTGGGGTGGCAGTGATTATTTTAACTAACTTGCTACTGCTACCTGTTATCATGTCTTATTTAGGGGTGGGCAATGTTTTTCGCGAGCGAGTTAAAGCCGGTAATGCCACTCGCTCTAAAGTGTGGGATCGGCTATCGAATTTTGCTCACCCGGTGGTAGCCCCAATTTCTATAGTAATTGCCTTGGTAGGATTTGGCTGGGGGTGGTATCAAAGCCAGGATTTAAAAATAGGTGACTTAGATCCAGGTGCGCCAGAGTTACATCCAGACTCTCGTTATAATCTGGATAATGCCTATATTACCCAACATTATTCCACCAGTGCTGATGTGCTAGTGACCATGGTAGAAACAGCAAAAGAAACCTGTTCAACCTACCCAGTCATGTCAGCTATCGATCGTTATATGTGGGCGATGGAAAATGTAAAGGGAGTGCAAACCGCTGTTTCATTAGTATCAGTTTCTAAGCTGTATATTAAAGGCACTAACGAGGGTAACTTAAAATGGCAAACGTTATCCCGTAACCAACATGTTCTTAATAGCTCGATTCGGAGTGCCAGTGGTTTATATAACCCTGACTGTAGTATGGCGCCTGTCTTATTATTTTTAAATGACCATAAAGCAGAAACCCTGGCAAGGGTTGTTGAGGCCACTCAAGCGTTTGCTGCGGAAAATAATACTGATCAGCTTAAGTTTTTATTAGCCTCTGGTAATGCAGGTATAGAAGCAGCGACGAATGAGGTAATTGAAGACGCTCAATATGAAATGCTGGTGTTTGTTTATGGCGTAGTCAGTATTTTATGTTTAATTACCTTCCGGTCACTGCGGGCAGTCTGTTGTATTATTATCCCATTAGCGCTTACCTCTTTATTATGTCAGGCATTAATGGCCATGTTGGGCATAGGAATCAAAGTCGCAACCTTACCGGTGATTGCGTTAGGGGTTGGCATAGGTGTCGACTATGGTATTTATATCTATAGCCGATTAGAAAGCTTTTTACGCCAGGGAATGGATTTACAAGAAGCTTACTACAACACTTTACGTACAACTGGTAAGGCGGTGAGTTTTACTGGGGTAACCCTGGCAATTGGCGTAGGCACCTGGATTTGGTCGCCGATTAAATTCCAGGCGGATATGGGCATTTTATTAACTTTCATGTTCTTGTGGAATATGGTAGGTGCACTATGGTTGTTACCTGCATTAGCTCGGTTCTTTATGCGGCCAGAACGAATGGTAGCAAGCCCAGTTTCTCAGCAGAGAACAGAAACAGCCAACGAAGATAAAAGCAATGAGGCGGCTACATCATCAAACTCATCAGAAAAATCCATCAATTCTATGGATAAATCAATGTCTAGTAGTTTGACGTAGAAACACTAAAGAAGTCATATAATAAAAAACCCACCAAATGGTGGGTTTTTTATTAGCAATTCACTTTAGAATAAACCTGTTTAAAAAGTTGATTGATGAAATCAAATATTTAAAACTCATTCTTTGAAATTTAAGAGAAAATAACAAACTACTGGAATATAACTTAAACTAATACACCAATAGTGCTTTAGTTTTTATGGAAGACAGTAGTAATCGAATATAAACAGAGGATTTGTGATATGAGTCGATCAACACTAAACATGACAGATGTTATTGAAAACTATATCTGGCAAGTAGGCGTGCGGGAAACAGCTATAATGCAGCAGTGCCGTGAAGAGACGGCAGCTATGCCTAATGCTAATATGCAAATTGCTCCTGAACAGGGGCAGTTTTTAGCCCTGTTAGCTCAATTAACTGGTGCAAGACGGATTATTGAGGTGGGGACTTTTACTGGTTATAGTGCATTATGGATGGCATCAGTGTTACCAGGTGATGGTAAGTTAATTGCCTGTGACATCAGTGATGAATATACATCAAAAGCCAAACAATATTGGCAGCAAGCAGGAATCACCAACAAGATAGACTTGAAAATTAAGCCAGCTACGGAGTCTCTTGCGGAATTACTAGCAGCTGGTGGAGCAGGTCAGGTTGATATGTTATTTATTGATGCCGATAAAATTGGTTACCAGGATTATTACGAACAAGGTTTACAACTACTCCGGCAGGGTGGATTAATGGCGTTTGATAATACCTTATGGAGTGGCTCGGTGGCAGAGCTTAGTGATGATCCAGATACCCTTGCCTTACAAAAATTTAATCGTCATGTACACAGCGATCAACGGGTGGATATGGGGCTGTTGCCGATAGGGGATGGGTTAACGTTGGTTAGGAAGAAATAGCGTTATATTAATAGTGCATTTTTTAACTCACTCTCCCAGGGTGTTGCAAAAGGGTACTGAAGGGATTTAATTTGAAGCGCTTTTGCGACAGTTTTAGAAAGAGTGAGCTAGGGAGGGTTAGAACTATAGCACAATCTAATTTCCCCCTTTATCAAAGGGGGGAGAGCAGCCTTTACAATAGCTTCAGAAGGAGAGGGGACTAAGCTTCGCTACGCTTTTTCAAACACTAACTTAAAAGTGACTGGTACAGCAAAGCTAATGCTGTTTAAACCAGCCAGTTCTTTTAATTTATCAATTCCTGGTGTCATGCCGTATTTTGAAGCATCAATTAATATGGGTTTGAGGCTGCTTACTAATAAGGTGTTGTCTTGTAATTTTGATACGGATAAATCCACTTCTAAAGGATGGGTTTGACCATGCAGGTTAAGATTGAGTTTAACGGTTTCTTTGCAGCTGGCGCCAACATCTAACTTAACGGCTTTATTAATATTGATTTTACCTGTGATAACCGCATTGGGGTGTTTGCTGGTTTCAAATAAATATTGACGCATCCGTTCGTTACGAATATCGATATTGGTTTCAACGGAATCGAGCTTTACAACAACGTTTACTTGTCCTACTGCATCAACCCCGCCTTGTACATCAGTGAAAAAATGAGATTCTGCAACATGTTCTTTTTTTACTGAGACAAAGTTTAAGCGAGATAACTCATAACTCAGTTTCCAATCGGCAGTAGCGGTAGCTGCACTAGAGGCTAATACCAGGGGTAGCAACAAGTGACGTAGTTTCATAGAAGTAATTCTCGTTGGTCATAAACAGTTATTAGAGGTGCCCTCAATAGAGAATAATGACCAAAAACAACTGACTCTGGCAAGTTATAGTTTGTCAATATTGGGAGAATTATTGGTCATTTTTGAACGAAGTTGGATGAGGGAGGGAAAAAGTAGACAGTAACGGCGAATAAGTAAATAAACTGCAATCAATATTTAATGAATATTCGTAAAATAAATGAAGTATATTAGCAATCATATGCTTGCATCTCAATAAAGGAGGATGCTACATCAATGCTTGTCAAAAATGAGTCCTGCAAACTCGGCAAGCTCATAAACATGCTAAAGACCCTGATATCACTGGTCTACATAGCATTTTTCTGTGGTTTGATGAAATATTCGGGCTAGAATAAGCCCGTTGAATATGGCTAAATAAAGTTGCTAATTATATAGTCAAAGCGACGAGTATAAATGGAACTTATAAAATGATAGCATTTATTGGGATTGCGATTTTAGTATGGATTATTTACCGGCTAACGCGAGACACCAGCCAACCACATAATTATTATTTTCAGCGGCTCAATCATGTTTTGCGAGAAGTTGGGCCTGCCAGGCCATTGCAATTTATCGACATGGATCGTTTGGCAGATAATGCAGCTGTGATTAAACGGCATTATCCCTATCCTAAGCAGTTACGCTTTGTTGTTAAGTCATTGCCCTGTGTGCCTTTATTAAAATGGTTATTAGCCACTTTTCAAAATGATAAATTAATGATATTTGACTGGCATTTTTTGGCTAAGCTATTACCCCAATTTCCAGGAGTCGATTTTTTATTTGGCAAACCCATGCCTGTGCAGGCTTTACGTCAGGCGATTCAGCAAATACAAGACAGCTCAACAGATGCACTTGCTCAAGTGCAATGGCTGGTGGATTCTCATCAACGGTTGTTGCAATACCTGGCAATAGCAGAGGAACACTCGGTACGTTTACGTATTAGCATTGAAATAGATGTTGGCATGCACCGTGGGGGTATTAATAGCCTTGCTAATTTTCGACAATTGTTGTCGACTATTCAACAGTATTCGGCCTATTTACAGTTAAGTGGCTTGATGGGGTATGATGCCCATGTAGCAAAAGTACCACATTTGTGGCCTGTTTCTGCTGAGGCTGCAATGGATAAAGCTCACCAAAAAATGTTGAGTCAATACCGACAGTATGTCCATGTGCTACAAGTTGAGTTTGCTTCACTGTTTCATTCGACACTTTGTTTTAACAGTGGTGGTAGCCCAACTTATAGTTTACACAAGGGTAACCAGGTGGTGAATGATGTAAGCTTAGGTTCTTGCTTGCTGCAACCTACTGACTTTGACTTACCCCATTTAGGAGCCCACCAACCCGCTTGGTTTATCGCTACCCCTGTGTTAAAAAAAATGTCGGGGTTGCATATTCCCTTTGTAGAGCAGTTATCTAACCTTATTGCTCGTTATTTACCCCGTTGGCAGCATACTTATTTTATTTATGGTGGTTACTGGCGAGCACAGCCTTGTTCACCACAGGGGTTGTATTTTAATCAACTATATGGGCGTAGTTCCAATCAGGAAATTTTAACGGGATCTGCTAGAACTGCATTGGAAATTGATGATTATATCTTTTTACGCCCCAGCCAAAGTGAGGCGGTGATGTTAGAATTCCCGGAAGTCTATGTGGTGCGTGATAGTAAGGTGGTAGAACAGTGGCCAATTCTAAAATAAGATGCCTCTAAAAATGTATTGTCTAGAGACGCCTTATAATGAATGATGATTTGAAATTGAGTCAAAATCAGCCTGTGTGGGATTTGCCTGCACCTTTTATTTTAGATTTAACGGTGGATGCATCGGTTATTGATCATTATGGTCATGTGAATAATGCAGCCTATGTTAGTTGGTTGCAGGATGCTAGTTGGGCACACTCAAATAGTATAGGCTTGGCAATTGATCAGTATCGGGAATTAAACCGTGCTATGGTAGTGCATCGCCATGAGATCAATTATTTGGCCCCTGCTTTTTCTCAGGATCAACTACAAATTGCTACCTGGGTTGTTATGTTGGAGAACAAACTAACCCTTACCCGACAGTTTCAAATCTTTAGGCTTGAAGACCAGCGTTGTATTTTGCGGGCTAACACCAAATTTGTTTGTGTGGAACTATCTTCAGGTAAGCCCCGTCGAATGCCCGAGTTGTTTATTAAAGGGTATAGTCAACTTTTAGTTAATAATTACTCTGATTAGAGAAGTACATGAGTAAAAAGAATTATTTTATTGTAGTAACACTATTTTTTATTGCAGTAGCTGCTGCGTATTTTTTTTTGCACTGGCATCGTGAGCAGCAACAGCCTGCTACTTCGTTATGGGTGTCGAATGTGTTGAAAAGTCAGCGCCATGATTTTGGGCATTTCGCATTAGCTTGGGATGCTTCAGCTGTGCAATGGCAGCTAACTTACCAAGGTGAACTAAATTGGCAGTCAATACCACAGCAAGCTTTTATTCAGGCAACCATTCAAGACAATGATCAGCTAATTAATTGTACTCAACAAAGTATTCAGCAGCTATTTACTCAAACGGGTTTAATCCAATTGGGTGGGCAACTGGCTTGTGGCAAGCAACTAATACCTTATCAAATGGAGTGGCGATCGATTTCCAGTGAGGTGATTAAAGTAAAGTTGATGGTACTGCATAATCAGGTCGATCAGGTTAACTGGTGGCTGGGTGTGGTGGAGCCTCCAAGCCATCAGTTATCAGGTGATAAAGTGGCGCTTTGGAAAAATAACCAACAGAACACACAAGTTAATATGGAAAATAGTTGTCCCTTACCTGGTAGGCTGATAGAGAGTTGTTTGCCGGCTAAAACAGGTGGGTTTTATTGGCCATCAGGGTTGACTATTTGGCGATTGCACCCAGCTAGTCAAGCACGATTGGCATCAGCCGCTAGTGATAATAAGCTGAATAACAATAAAACAGGTTGGTGGTGGCAACAAAAGAGTAATGAGTTGGCGCTATTATTGATTAGTCAGCCTTCTCCAGAAGCTAGTTTTCAGTTATTACACAAACTGGCTCGTCATCCTGCTTTGCAGCTTTAGAAGTACTGTCTAAGCTTAAAGTGTTTTTAAGTACTGGTTCCCTTAGGATGCTATTATGGGTGAAACAGTAACACAGTATCACTTTGATCCTGATGACTACGAGAAATTCTCCCAGCGGTTACATCAAAGCTTGGCTATTTTACAGCAACTGATTAAACGGCCTGGTTTTGGTGATGGGCCGGCATTATTAGGTGCTGAGTTAGAGCTTTATATTACTGATAAACACTGTAATGCACTGCCGATTAATCAACGGCTGGTGGATGAGTTTAAAGATAAAAAGCTTACCCATGAGTTAAATCGTTATAATCTGGAATATAATTTATCGCCAGTCAGCATTAAACCTGCTCCTTTTGCAGAAATGGCAGAAGAACTCAATCAGCTCATTAATAGCCTGCAACAACTTGCCAGTAAGTATGAAGGGCGAGTGCTACCTATTGGCATTTTACCTACCTTGACGGAAGATGATATTGACCCAGCGATGATGACGGATATTCCCCGTTATCATGCTTTAACCAAAGGGGTTAAAGCATTGGGGAATGGCCACTTTATGATTAATATTGATGGTAAAACTCCGTTACAGTTTTGTACGGATGAAGTCACCATGGAAGGTGCCAATACCTCTTTCCAGTTGCATTATCAGGTAAAACCAGAGCGGTTTGCTGAGGTATTTAATGCCATTCAACTAGCAACACCTGTAGTATTGGCGTTGGCTGCTAATTCACCGACTATTTTTGGTCATGAGTTATGGCATGAATCTAGAATTGCGTTGTTTAAGCGTACAGCAGAAACCCATCAACCTCACGCCCACTGGCATCAACCTGCTCGGGCCAACTTTGGACATGGCTGGGTACGTCATGGTAGTGAAGAGTTAATGGCGGAAGCGATTTGTTTGCATCCTCCATTATTGCCTATTTGTACGGATACTGATTATCAACAGCAAATGGCGGATGGTTTAACTCCTAGTTTAGATGAATTACGTTTGCACTTAGGGTCGGTCTGGTCGTGGAATCGCCCAGTTTATGATCCAGCTGATGCTGGTCACTTACGAATTGAAATGCGCTCGTTACCGGCTGGCCCTAGTGTAAAAGATATGATGGCAAACGCTGCGTTACTCATTGGTTTGGCTGAAGGATTGGCTGACCAGATGAAATATCTATTGCCTGCAATACCCTTTAGCTATGTAAAAGGTAATTTTTATGAGGCGGCGAAGCGAGGCCTTAATGCAAAGTTAATCTGGCCCAGTTTGACTAGTCATCAACTGGCTGAACAACCGATAACGAAGTTGGTAGATATACTGCTGCCCATTGCTTGTAAAGGGTTGGCTAAACTAGGTATTAGTAGTGAAGAAATTGAAACTCACAGCCAAGTGATTAAAGATAGGGTTCACGCTAAGCAAAATGGAGCGATTTGGCAGCAAATTATGCTCAATAAACTAAAATATCATTACCCACTACCGGAAGCATTGCATCAGTTAACCGAAAAGTATTTTCAAAACTTTATCTCTGGTAAGCCGGTAGCACAGTGGGCAAGAGAGTAGTGTAATGACTAAGGCAGTATTAAAAACTTGGTATGATCCCAAGCCCGATGAAATTGCTGATCGGCATGGAGCCTTTTTACAACAGCTTGGCCAACCTACCTGCTTATTTATTCCTGGTAAAGATACCTCTAAGGTAAGAGCGATTACTACGCTGTTGCATGGTAATGAACCATCAGGTTTAATTGCTGTTCACCAATGGTTGAAAAGCCATTATGAGTCACCAGAGGTGAATATTTTAATTATTATTGCTTCAGTAAAAACTGCACTAACAGAGCCCCTTTATAGCTATCGCCATTTACCGGATGAACGGGATTTAAATCGTTGTTTTAATCCGCCTTATAATGACAAGCAAGGTGAAGTAGCAGAAGCTATTTTAAATTGTTTGGCAGAATATCAGCCAGAAGCCTTATTAGATATTCATAATACGTCAGGCAATGGACCGGATTTTGCGGTAACCATTAATGACTCTAAACCCCATCAGTGGCTAACTTCTTTATTTACCGGATTAATGATAAAAACCGATCTTCGTTTAGGCGCATTGATGGAAGTGGTAGATAATATTTATCCGACAGTTACGATAGAGTGTGGTGGTGCTAAAACGGGTCAATCTCATCGTACTGCTTTTCAAGGGATACAACGTTATTTGCATACCCCAGAATTATTTATGGCTAATTCATTTAACCAGGTACAAATCCTGTATAATCCTGTACGACTGGAGTTAGATAATAATATTAATTTAGATTTTTGCGATCAACCTGTAGTAGGGATGGATTTAACGTTACGCAAAGACATTGAACGGTTTAACTTCGGCGTTGTAGATGGCACGGTGCACTTAGGCTGGTTAAATAACGGAAGTGACCGGCTGTTAAAAATGAGTGATTTAACCGGTAACGATATTTTTCATGATTACTTTGATATAAAAGGTAACACAATCTACCCATCCTTTCCTATTCAGTTGTTTATGATTACCTCGAACCCTGTTATCGCAGTTGATGATTGCTTGTTTTATGCGGTAAGGGCGAGGCATTAGAAATCCATATAATAAACTCTTGATATAATTTTTTATAAAAACCACTTTCCATTTTCATAATAATGCAGTGGTTGTTACTTGATAGATGAGGCTGTTGTGGGTGACAAAAAACCTTCAGATGACGAAAATGATATTGAGTTCATGTATCCAGCTTCTGCTGTGTTTGAAGCGATTGATAATTTTTTATCAAATGAAAAGGCAAAGAAGACAACCGAAAAATATATTTTATTAGTGTTAAGAGTATGGTTTTATGTGCTAGTAGCAACAGGAGTTTACGCATTTATAATTCCAGGTGGGTTTGAAGTTGTTATATATTTTATAGCATTTTCATTTCTTGTTCCTATTGGAACTATGTTGTTTTTCGTCTTGCTGGGAGTGTTGGTGAGTGCTTTTTTTGCAAAAAAAGATTATATTAGACTTTTTGCTCAGCTAGCCTTAAATGCTATTTTAAATACTGTACTCGTTATAGATGTCGTTGATGACAACCTCTATTTTTTGACTCTTTCTCGTTCTACAGAAGCCACTTTCTTTACAGTGGCTTCTGTAGCTATCATTGCTGGTTCACTTTTTTTAGCGTTTTGGCTACCTGAAACCCGTTATTGCAAAAAGGCTGTAAGGGTAACAACGATACTATTCCCTTTGTTAACAGTAGGTTTGATTTTTGAGTTGTCATTACCAGATAAAAACTATTATCCCTTAGAGAATTTTCGTCGAGGAAACTGTGGTTCTGAAGTGGTGTCGAGTGGTAGTGGTCCAAGTAGAGTAAATTTTTGTGATTATTGGTTTGAAGTTAATGGTAAAAATTACTTTTTTAACGAGTATCCTGGTGATGATCCTAATAATATTTTTACCAAAGGGAAAGAGTATACTCATTTAGAGATTAGGAGTGGTCTATGGAATCACTATCAGTTGGTTACGTTGCCATAAGGGTATTTCTAATAATTAGTGCCTGACAGAAAAGTAGTCTAGTTTGCCAGTTGAAGGGGCAACTATTTTGGTCTTATAAGTTAATATTACTCATTTATGACTGTTTTTGACTTGGGTATATAAAATAAGGTTGTTTTTTGATCAAGCTTCTTTAGAATCGTCTTTTCACAGACAGCCAAACCTAGCCAGTTAGGCAAAGGCTCACTGGAAAATTATTTTAAATCTCAGTTAAGGACTATTAAGCTGCTTTTTTACGTATTCTTTTGGCTTGACGGTATTGCTCCTCTTTTTCTTGTTTATACAATAAGGCACCTAACTTTTGGATATTTCGTGCTAATACAGCAAATGAAACGTAACGCCTGAAGCCATTAATACCGCTATCTGGACATCGGTCAAGGCCATGTACTTCAAGCGCATTAATAGCAGACTCAACCGCTGAGTGCTGCTTTCTTGCTTTTTTGAAAGCCTCATCGTTTTCACGTTCTGTTTCCTTTTTTGATAAACGTCCTTTTTTAGGCAGCACTACCCGATTTAATTCTTCGGCCAACTTCAACTGATTCTCAGGTGAATGAAACCCTTTATCAAAACTGCACTGGTTGAGCTCAGGGAATTTAGCTTTGGTTGCTCTGATCATGACGATGGCAACATCAACATCTTGCTCTTTTTCCATCACACGATGGTGAAGAATAAAGCCATGCTGACATTCCATAACACACACTTTAATACCTAATTCCACTGGTACCCCTGCTTTCCCTTTGCTCACCCACTCAGTGTGAGGTTGAAATATTGAGTAAACTTTTTCATCAGCTGGGACTTTTTCATCTTCGACTACTCGCCTGTGAATTTGCGACACCTGCCGTTTAGCATGAGAAAGATTGTTGGCAATATTTCGTAATAACCAAATCGGGGCTGCTATGGCTTTAAGCTTATCCAATGTGAGTTCAGCTTTATCAATAAACCATTGCGCTTTATTCAGATAGTTGATATGTGTCTCACGTTTCTTGTCATCGGCATTTTTTGCTTTTGATTGGTTGCTTTGCCTTGCCTGATTAAAGCATTTTTTAAGTGACTTCAGATTGTGCCTATGTTGTCGCCAATCACTTAAATGGTAGTTTTCGCCCATATCAGCTAGTTGATTAATCACTTTTCTCATTGCATCCCATAATAAACTGATATCAGTGGGATAATGAACAGCTGTTTCTACCACAAATGAGTCACAACGCCCTTCAAGGCTTGCTTCTTCGTTTTTTTTTAACAGTTTATGCCCTGTCTCGACGACAACTGTGTTAATTTTGTCCAGAATTTCTGGGGTCAAAAGAGAGACGTTATCTTTTATGGTCTGCAAGTGATATTCTGTCAGATCTTCCCAATTGACACCATGCCCTAACATCGCTCGAATAGTTCGATGCTGATTCACTAATTCATGCAAACGATCATAGTCACAATTTAAGTTGATGCGCAAAACCCCCATCACCAGTATTTTCCAAAGTTCCATGCCTGGCCTTCCAAGTCTTGGATTCGTTTTACCCACTATAGACTCCTCTAAAATAGTGAATACCTGCTCTCTAACTTCGGGTGTAATATAAATGTACTGTAATCCCTTTAACAATTGAGGCACATCATCTCTAGACTTCGGGTCAAACTTGATCTCGGTAATATCTGTTTGGCCGAATTGAAGTTGTGGGTTTTGGACTTGCCTCATATCGTATTCTCCGCGAAGTTTGGCTGGTTTTAACTAAAAACCTAGGCCGATTCATTTTTATGAGGACTTAATATAGCAATCTTCGATGACGGATTTATGATGAATTATCTTATTTATCAATCAGTTATGATTTTTCGGTCAAGCACTAATTATTTATTGTCTTTGGTCTTCTAGGGAATGGCTGAACAATTAGGTTTTCGTTATAAAATACACTTCACATGTCAATATACGACCTGTTATTGATAGGTATTGATGATTTAACGTTAAAAGTTAGCGACAATAGTACCTATAAAGGTAGATAAAAAATAGCCTACTGAAAAAATAAGCTAATCAACAGGAAATGTTATGTCTGCTTCTGTTTCAATATCATCAATTGCCAGCCCGCTAGCGAGTTTAACATCAACACAAATAAAAAAGTTAGAGTCTACTACGGGGTTTAACTTTAAAGGTCATACGGTAAAAGTGTTTGATCATACCATAGATAACTTAAAGCTTGCCCAAAAAGCGATTTGGGCAGCTAAAGCGTTATTACCTTATGGCGCTGGTAATCAGATTGTGGATGTTTACAAAACCCAAGGGGAAAGTGCAGCTCGGGTAGAGTTTATGCGTAAAGAAGAAAAAAAGCTAAGTGTGCCAGGCCATGCGCAACAAGCGATGAGAGTGGGTGCAGGTAATTGTGGTGAGCACTCAGCAATGACCTTTTCGTTATTAGCGGCTGAGCCGCATAAGGCACCAATTAGCTGGGTGTCTGAGCGAGGCATTGATCATGCCTATGTGGTTATTGGTGATCCTCGTGACCCTGATTATGGTGAAAAGAATACAGTTGTCGCGGATGCGTGGCCAACGTTTGGTGTGGCACATACCTTAGCTGAAGGACTGTTTAAAACGCCTGAAGTAAAAGAGACACAGCCTCCAGGCTCTGGTGATAAAGACTATCAGTTAAAAAGTCGGTCACCCCTTGGTAGCACTATTATTAATCGAGAGCTGCCTGCTGGAAAACCCTTATTGATGTATTTAGCACAAGCACATCAGGAAAAAGATATTTTATACCAACAATGGTTCTCTGCTACAGACCCAACTACGCAGTATCAAAATGAAAACGCAACAGATAAAAAAGTATTTAATCAGCAACCCCATGGGTGGGTAGAGCAAAAGTTAAACCAATATGAAAAGGCGGAAAAAGAAGGCTTTCCTGATTCATATTAATTAGATAATGAGTTTGTGTAGTAGCGTATGAATGGATTACCTTATTTTTCTGAGTTGGTTAGAAAGTGGCTTGCTTATCATGGCATGGGCTCTTTAGATGTTGATGAAAATACCACTGTTTATCATCTAACCATTGATAATGTAGGTGATGTTCATATTGGTTATCTGACTGTAGACAATAGTATTGTATTATTTTCAAGCTTGGGTAGTTTAAACGAACTGCCCGACAATATTTTAAAGCAGTGCTTAGTCAAACAACATTTTAAAGAACTACCTCATGTCAATTTTGGTTTAGATGAAACCTCAGAGCAACTGATTGTATGGCTAAAAACTCAGCTTGATCAGGCGACTGTTGAAGTGTTAGATCAACAGCTAGCACAGCTACTTGAAGAAGGGTTAATTGCTTTTAAACAACAGTTAACTGCTAACACTAGTGCACCAATAACGCCTGGCGTTATTGTGTGACGGTGATGGCATAAAAAAGGGGGCGTTAAAATTTGTATTTAGCGCCCCAGAAATTAGAGAAAGCAAGTGCCCATCACGATTCATTTTTAGGTGTGAAAAATAAAGCAGTATAAATTAATCGCAACGTGGGTCTCGGTAATGATCTGTAATAGAGCATGGATCTCGATACAGGGTACGGTAACCTTCTGCAAATGTCTTATTACCATTTAGGTCTTCTACTTGAAAAACATACCAGCCGTCACCATTGGTTTTGGCTGGTTGAGGCACATAACCTGCTTTACATTGACTTTCCAGAAGGTCATATTCGTACTGTTTAATTCTCTGGTAATGAAAATATTGGTGGGGTGGTTTAGGTTGTCTATCCATATAACCAAACACAGTAGCATATTCTCCATTAGGTTGTTTTAACCAGTCCCAATCACTACCATCAGGTTTTGCACAATAAACATACATACTCACCCAGCCTGCGTGGCTTAGCGATGCAACAAAGAGTAATGGAACTGTGACAAAATACTTGAGCATGGCTACCTTCCCCAAAAAAGCTAGGAAAATAACCAAAATTTACTTATTAGAAAATACTGATAGTTACTTATTCTCCACAGGTAACCTACATATATCTTCACCTGCTACTTAATCTCAATCTCTGGTCGCCATTCTAGCCACTTAGGATCAGCCTCATCGTGTAAGGTAAAATACTGTTTCGGGCTGGCGAGTTTGCCCATTTCATTATTATTCGGGGTGGCGAAGGCGATGCCGCCTGCGATGATCGATTCTAAGGTGCCGGCTTTGATTTTAGCGCCACCAAATAAACTAAAATCAACGCCAATTCCGCTGACGTTCCAGAATTTACTATTAGCTCGTATCAGTGGGGCGTAGTTATATTTGATGGTGAGTGCTATATAAACCTCATTGGCTTTTGGGCTTAATTGATAGCCGGTGACTTTTCCTACCTGCACATCACGATAAAATACTGGGTTGCCTATTTGGATTGCACCCAGACGTTTAGCCGCCAACATTACTTTGAAGCCTACTAATGGCGTAGTGGCTTGTTGAGGAGCTTCATCTAAACCTTTAAAAGCCCTTACTCTTGGAGGGTTGCCTTTGGCCGGAGCGGCTTCGATATACTTACCGGTTACCAAAGTATCCAGGTGAGCGGTTTTTGCTAAGCCTAGTTCAGGCTTTACTACCCAGAATTTTGTACCTTTGCGGGCTAACCGTTCAGCTTCTGGATTTAGCATGACTCTTACTTGTACTTTAGATAGCTGGTCGATGAGCTTAACCTTGGTAATTTTACCCACCTGAATACCTTGATATTTAATGACGGTGCCTTCCGATAAACCATCGCCATGTTTAAATGTAATGGTAATGGGGTAACCAATTTGATGGGCTGAGTCATAGTCTTCATATATTTTAAAAGAGGCTCCGTTTTTAACTGCTTTGGGCCGACGAACTGGCGGTGTATAAAAAGAAATACCCCCGGCGAAAATAGCAGTCATTGACTCGGTGCGCACTTTTAAACCAGATAAACCACCGCTGATTTCAATACCGCTGCTGTGCCAGAAACGGCTGTGGCTTTGCACTAAATGTTGATACTCAGGTTTGATGTGAATATTGATTTCTACCTGTTGTTTTTCTTTTGCAAGCTGGTAATTTTTGACGGTACCCACGGGGATTTTTTTATAATAAATGGTGCTGCCAATATCAATGGAATCCAGCTCATCACTGAACAGAGTTAAATGTAATCCTGGGGTGTCCAATGGTAATGGCGGTGGGGCATTAAGGGCGGTAAATTCCCGTTTAGGCTCATTAGCATTTGGGTCACCAATGCGCATGGCGATATAATTCCCTTTAATTAACGCATCTAATCCGGTAATACCGGCAATCCCGATTTTGGGTTTTACCAGCCAAAACTGAGTGCTTTCATTGAGTGCTGGTTCGGCTCGGGGATCAAACAGGATATCGGCATAAACCCCTTGTAAGTCAGGCATGATGGATACATCTTTAACGACACCGGCAGTGAGTCCTTCAAAAATAACTTTGGTTTTACCAATAATCAAATCGCGACCGGTTTTAAAGCGGATGCGGGCTAGAATGCCGGCTTCGGCTGCTTCAAAATCGTCGTATAAAACAAATTCATCCAGGTTGTTAACTGGACTATGTTGGGGCTCAGTATCGGGGGTGTAAAATGCAATACCTCCGGCAATTAAACTGGCCAGTGATTCGGTACGAAATTTAAAGCCGGATAAATCGCCTTTAAAACTGATGCCGCTAGCATTCCAAAACCGACTATTTTTCTTAACTAAATGACGGTATTTTTCATCAATTAATACTTCGATATTCACATTTTTTAAATCATCAGCCAGGTTGTAGTCAACCACTTTGCCGACAATTAATTTCTTATAAAAAACGGGGCTATCTCGGTCGAGTGAGCCTAACTCTTTTGCTTGCAAGCGAATATGCAGCCCCGTTTCATCCTCGACGGGCGGTGGTTCGGTTTGGGCAGTAAAGCGACGCCTGGCGACGCCTTCTCCTGGTCTGATTGCAATATAATTACCTGATACCAGGGTTTCTAAGCCTGAGACTTCAGCAACGGAAATGCGTGGTTTAACCAGCCAAAATTGGGTATTTTCTGTTAGTAAGGATTCGGTTTTGGCGTCCATCTCGATCACTGCATCTACTGCAGAGAGGTCATCAGTAATTACCACTTTTTTGACAACACCTGCTCGAAGCCCCCGAAATAAAACTTCTGTCTTGCCTGCCACGATCCCTGAGCCGGATTCAAATTGAATAACAATATCAACACCAGCATCGCGAATGCCTTTATAAATAATCCAGCCGCCAATCAACAGGGCAATAAACGGCAGTAGCCAAATAGGGGAAATCCCCTTTTTTTGGCTGATAATGGGTTCAGGTAAAGGTGGCTGTGGTATAGGGCTGTTTGTTTCATTCGCATTGGTTGTGTCAGTCAATCGATGGTTCCTCATACCTTGTCAGGCTGTCGCAAAAGTTATATTTAGCCCCCTCTCCCTCTGGGAGAGGGCTGGGGTGAGGGTGTTGAAAATAAATCTAGTGTCCGATATGGAATAACAGGATATTCTGTCACCCCATATCCGCTAGCTTTTGCGACAGCCTCCATTTGTTGGGGAAGCATTATCCCAAATCAGTCGTGGATCAAAACTCATTGCAGCAAACATGGTCATGACCACCACGCCGCCGAATGCACCTGCACCGACTCCTGCTTCAATGGTTGCCAGGTTGCCCATTCTGACGAGTGCAACCAGGGTGGCAATGACAAATAAATCTAACATGGACCAACGGCCAATCCACTCAATCATGCGGTACAGTAAAGTCCGTTGATGGGGGCTTAGCGACCACTTGAATTGTACCGACAGTAATAAAACCGTTAGCCCCAATAACTTTAAAAAAGGTACAGCAATACTGGCAATAAATACCACAGCAGCAATAGGAATCATGCCTGCTTTTGCCAAAGCTATCACGCCTGACATAATGGTATCGGCTTGCCCATTGCCAAAAAAAGCAATTTTAGTAATCGGGTAGGTATTGGCTGGAATAAATAAAATTAAGCTGGTTAAGGTTAATGCCCAGGTTTTTGCCAGGCTATTAGGGTAACGGCTATGTAGCTGGCTATGGCAGCGGGGGCAGCGAATAGCGATGGCTGAGTGATGGTTATGTAGACGACATACTTTATGGCATTCATGGCAAACAATAAGCTGCGCTTGTTGCGCGGTCAGCCAGGACTTAGTTGACACGATATTGCTCCAATAATGACCAAACCTGATGCTTATTGAGAATCACTCGAATAAAAATAACAGCTAATAATAAGCCGATAAAGCAAGCAAGTCCTAACCCAAAGTGTAATTCTGCCAGCTCAAGCAATTTAATCATAGACACTAAAATCCCCAGCATATACACCTCTAGCATGCTCCAGGTGTCGAGCTTTTGATAACCACGGAAAGCTTGAATATGGAGAAACCGAGTTTTTTTGCGGATTATGCCCATTAATACGTAAGTCAATAAAAGGAGTTTGATAAAAGGGGCAATAATACTACAAAAACTGATCAGTAATGCAGTCCACCATAGGTCATGGGTAAAAAGCACATAAATGCCAGCGACAACGGTGTCATGCTGTGATTGGCCTAGCATCCGCATGGATAATAGGGGCAGGGTAATCGCAGGAATAAATAAAATAATCGCGCTTAAACAAAGAGCTAGGGTTTTTTCTACAGTATGAGGTGTATTTTCATAAAGGGTATAACCACAGCGGGGACAGCGTGCTTTACAACCTTTTGGTAGCGGCTTAATTGGCACGAGTAAATCGCATTCGTGACAGGCTGTCAGGGTGTCCATAGGCTCCTAGGTAAGAGATTACAAAAAGACGACTTTAACGGTAGTTGAGTTAATACGATAGTTGATTCTTGTTGAGTGTGATAGCGTTCATTAAAAAGCAAGGGATATTATTGATATGGCAGTATCTGAGTCTAGTAGTACTATTTATTATTTAGAAATGAAGTCACTTGACCAGTTAAACCCGGTAGCTGCGCCAACACTTGATGTGCAATTGCAACGGGCTGGAATTTCCTGTTGGCAATTAAATCGATTCTTATATCAGGTGGTCGGCGAGCCTTGGCAATGGCATGAGAAATTGTCTTGGTCTAAACAACAGTGGCAAGCCTATGTTGAACGGGATGTGCTGTATACCACCTTGCTTTATGTGTCGGGTACACCTGCAGGTTACTTTGAGCTGGAGCAGCAAGCAGCTGATGTGGAGCTAAAATATTTTGGATTGCTACCACAGTTTATTGGAATGAAGCTAGGAGGCTATTTATTATCAGAGGCTATTCGACAGGCCTGGCAGCTGGCTTCAGAGCGAGTGTGGGTGCATACCTGTACCGAAGATCACCCTGCTGCGTTGACAAACTATCAGGCAAGGGGGTTTCAGCTGTATAATACGGAAACCGTTATTCAATCGTAGGTATTAGTGTTACATGCAATGTCGTATGGGGTGTGGTGCTTGCTGTATTGCTCCTTCAATTTCCAGCCGAATTCCTGGTATGCCTGATGGGAAGTTAGCGGGTGAGCGTTGTGTTCAGTTAAATGAGCACAATCTCTGTCGGTTATTTGGTCAACCAGAGCGGCCCACGGTGTGTTTGCAGTTTACGGCAGATACAGCCGTTTGTGGTGAGACGACTCAGCAGGCATTGGTGAATTTGATGGAGTTGGAGGTGGTGACGAATTGAGGTCCTTTTTAGCTCACTCTCCCTCTGGAGGATGTCGCAAAAGCTGGGGATTATAACTTTAGCACAACCCAGCCTCCCCCTTTAAAAAAGGGGGATTGAGGGGGATTTTTATTTGAACTTAATAAAGACTAGAAGGTTCTACTTCCGCTTATCCACCGGTACAAAATCCCGCTTTTCTGAGCCGGTATACAACTGACGTGGACGACCAATTCGGTATGGGCCGCTGATCATTTCGTGCCAGTGGGCGATCCAGCCTGGGGTTCGGCCAGTGGCGAAGATCACAGTGAACATTTCTGTAGGAATACCAATGGCTTTTAAAATAATGCCAGAATAAAAGTCGACGTTTGGATACAGTTTGCGTTTCACAAAATACTCGTCTTCTAACGCAATTTTTTCCAGTCGCTTGGCAATTTTCAGTAATGGGTCGTTTTCCAGGCCAAGTTCTTCCAACACTTCATCACAGCTTTGCTTCATGACTTTAGCGCGTGGGTCGAAGTTTTTGTATACCCGGTGGCCGAAGCCCATTAGACGGAATGGGTCATCTTTGTCTTTTGCGCGGGCAATAAACGTATCAATATGTTTCTCGTCGCCAATTTCTTCCAGCATATTGAGTACAGCTTCGTTGGCACCTCCATGAGCTGGCCCCCATAAGGCCGCAATTCCAGAAGCAATGCAGGCAAATGGGTTGGCCCCAGATGAACCAGCCAGGCGAACAGTGGAGGTTGAAGCGTTCTGTTCATGGTCAGCATGCAGTAGGAAAATCCGGTCCATGGCACGAGCAAGTACGGGGTTAATATTGCTTTCTTCACAAGGGGTGCCAAACATCATGTGCAAGAAGTTTTCGCCATAGCTTAAATCATTGCGTGGATACATGAAGGGTTGGCCGATGGAATATTTATATACCATGGCAGCCAGGGTTGGCATTTTTGAAATTAACCGGAAGGCGGCAATTTCTCGATGGTGCTCGTTACTGATATCCAGTGAGTCATGGTAGAAAGCCGATAATGCACCCACTACCCCACACATGATAGCCATCGGGTGTGCATCACGGCGGAAACCATTAAAAAAGTTTCGCAGTTGCTCATGAACCATGGTGTGGTTTTTGATGGTAGCAATAAATTTTGCTTTTTGCTCAGTTGTGGGTAGATCGCCATACATCAGCAAATAGCAAACTTCTAAATAGTCTGATTGTTCGGCTAGTTGTTCGATAGGGTAGCCACGGTGTAGTAGCACGCCTTTAGCGCCGTCAATAAAGGTAATTTTTGACTCGCAAGCGGCAGTGGATACGAAGCCAGGATCAAAAGTAAAAAACCCTTTGGACGTTAACTCTCGTACATCAATTACATCAGGCCCAAGCGAACCGGAGTAAACGGGTAGTTCATGGGTTGTATCGCCGATGGTCAATTGCGCTTTTTTTTCTGCCATCTAGGCCTCCTATCATGCCATTCTTTTGGAAGGGTAAAACATCATTGGTACGGATATACCCTCTTACTATTGTAAAACACTTAGGGTCTGTTGACGTTTAAGCAAAGAACGCTTTTGGCAGCTTGCAAGTAATTATCAACAAACGCTAGTAAATTGACGAATAAACACCGTCTTAATTATATCTTCCCAGGAGGTCGGAGGATGCCGAAAACCTGCTACGATACCCTCAGTAAACGGGCACAACTATAGAGAGAAAGAGCAGTTTGTCAAATGTATACCCTGCGTGAATGATTATTATGGTTTGTTGAATAATTATTACTGAAAAATTATATAGTTGTTACCTTAAGCTGTTGTAGACTCCGGGGGGAAACAGCTTAGCCTATCTTAGTAGCATATTTAACTAGTTAATAACAGTCTTCTATCTTTGTAATTAATCACTGGTTATTACGTTAAGGATGTATTAATTTTCTGTTTATATAAAATTTGATTAAAAAATAACCTGCTTATGGGCAGATGTAGTAACATTACACAATTGTAATTAATAAACGATCTATTTATACTTCAGCCGCGAATTTGTTGGGGTTACTGGCTAATACAGTCAATGACTTCTAACCTATTTATGAAACGAGCTGCATCCTATAAATAAGTGGCGTCACTCATTTATAGGATGCAGCACGAGTCTTTGTACGCGTCCAAAAGATATCACGCCTGACTGGGCCTGCTTGAGTGTGAAAGAGCCGTGAATAGCAAACGACCTGTAAACTTAGATCTTAGAACTATAAAACTCCCGTTACCAGCGTACACTTCCATCCTCCACCGTATATCGGGTGTCATTCTTTTTGTTGGCATCGCTTTTCTTTTATGTGCTTTGGACTCATCCCTAAGCTCTGAAGAAGGCTTTAACAGTGTAAAAGAAACAATGAGTCATCCCTTCGCCAAGTTTATCACTTGGGGCTTGTTGTCGGCATTAATTTATCACTTTGTTGCTGGTGTAAAACACTTGCTGCTCGACATCGATATTGCTGATGGTAAAGAGTCTGGCTTATTAGCCTCCAAAGTGACACTTGCTGTTTCTGTATTACTGATTCTGATAGCTGGGGTGTGGGTATGGTAACCAATGTAACCAACTTGTCTCGTAGTGGCTTATATGACTGGATGGTACAGCGTGTATCAGCCATTGTATTAGGTGCCTATTTTATTTTTATGATGGGCTATTTCATTACGCATCCTGGCTTGACCTATGCTGACTGGCATGCACTTTTCAGCGGGACGGGTATGCGTATTTTTAGCTTAATGGCCATTGTCGCATTAGGTGCGCATGCCTGGGTTGGTATGTGGACCATCACGACCGACTACCTGACTGAGCAAGCAATTGGCAATAAAGCGGTTGTTGTCCGCTTTTCTGTACAAGCGCTATGTGGCTTTGCCATGTTTGCTTATGTGGTTTGGGGTATTCAGATTTTGTGGGGATTATAATCAATGGCCAATATTCGCACCATTTCCTTTGATGCAATTGTAGTTGGTGGTGGTGGTGCCGGGATGCGCGCGGCACTGCAATTAACTGAGTCAGGTGTTAAAACTGCCTGTATAACTAAAGTGTTTCCAACACGTTCGCACACTGTTTCTGCACAAGGTGGCATTACCTGTGCCATTGCTAGCTCTGATCCTAATGATGATTGGCGTTGGCATATGTACGACACTGTAAAAGGTTCTGATTACATTGGTGATCAGGATGCTATCGAATATATGTGCTCGGTAGGTCCGCAAGCCGTATTTGAGCTTGAGCATATGGGGCTGCCATTTTCCCGTACTGAAACTGGTCGTATTTATCAGCGGCCTTTTGGTGGTCAGTCGAAAAATTTTGGTGAAGGTGGTCAGGCAGCCAGAACCTGTGCAGCAGCAGACCGTACTGGCCATGCTCTGTTACATGCGCTTTATCAAGGTAACTTAAAAGGCGGTACTACCTTCTTAAATGAATGGTATGCCGTTGATTTGGTTAAAAACCAACAAGGTTCAATTGTTGGTGTGGTTGCGATTTGCATCGAAACCGGCGAAACCGTTTATATCAAATCAAAAGCCACAGTATTAGCAACGGGCGGCGCCGGTCGTATTTACCAATCCACCACCAATGCATTGATTAATACCGGTGATGGTGTGGGTATGTCATTGCGTGCCGGTGTGCCAGCGCAAGATATGGAAATGTGGCAGTTCCACCCAACCGGTATTGCCGGAGCCGGAGTGCTGGTGACTGAAGGCTGTCGTGGTGAAGGTGGTTACTTAATCAACAGTGAAGGTGAGCGTTTTATGGAGCGTTATGCCCCTAACGCAAAAGACTTGGCTGGTCGTGACGTGGTTGCCCGCTCGATGATTTTAGAAATACTGGAAGGCCGTGGCTGTGGTCCTAATAAAGACCACGTATTGTTAAAGTTAGATCACTTGGGTGAAGAAACCCTGAATTTACGTCTGCCGGGTATTTTAGAATTATCCCGTACCTTTGCACACGCTGATCCAGTTAAGCAGCCGATTCCTGTTGTACCAACCTGTCACTATATGATGGGGGGTGTAGCAACGAATGTGGGTGGTCAGGCTATCGCTCAAGATAAGAAAGGCAAAGACATGATTGTTGAAGGCCTTTATGCCTGTGGTGAAGTGGCTTGTGTATCAGTACACGGCGCTAACCGTTTAGGTGGTAACTCATTACTTGACTTAGTGGTATTTGGTCGTGCAGCTGGCTTGCAAATTGAGCAGTCATTACGTGAAGGCTTTGACTCCATGGATGCTAGTGACACCGATATTGAAGCGGCGATGTCCCGTTTGAATCGCTTGAATACGTCAAAAGACGGAGAAAAAGTCGCTGAAGTGCGCGCTGAATTACAAAAGACCATGCAGCTTTATTTTGGTGTGTTCCGTGAAGGCAAGAGTATGCAAAAAGGCATTAAGATACTCGAGGAAATTGGCGAGCGGATTCAAAATACCTATTTAGAAGACAAGTCATCTGCATTTAATACTGCACGTATTGAAGCCCTAGAGTTAGAAAACCTCTATGAAGTAGCTTTTGCTACTGCTATGGCGGCTGAAGAACGCAAAGAAAGTCGTGGTGCTCACGCCAGAGATGATTACCCAGATCGGGATGATAAAAACTGGTTAAAACACTCCATGTATTTCCCATTAGAGAAACGGATTGGTAAGCGAGACGTTAATTTCTCGCCGAAGACAGTTGATGCGTTTCCACCAAAAGCACGTAAATACTAAGGGGGAGATCATGTTAGTCAGTATCTATCGTTATAATCCTGAAACCGATAAAACCCCTTACATGCAGGATGTGACCATTGATCTTCCTGAAGGTAAGGATTTAATGGTGCTGGATGTGTTGGGTCTGTTAAAAGAACAGGACCCATCGTTAGCTTACCGTCGTTCCTGCCGTGAAGGCGTATGTGGCTCTGATGGCATGAACATGAATGGCACCAATGGGTTGGCGTGTATTACCCCTGTATCAGAGGCTACCAAAGGCAGTAATAAACTGATCTTGCGGCCATTACCTGGGTTACCTGTGGTACGTGACCTGGTGGTAGATATGAGTCAATTCTATAAGCAGTATGAGAAAATTAAACCTTATCTGCTAAATGACGAGCCAGCACCAGCAATTGAGCGACTGCAAATGCCTGAAGACAGAGAAAAATTAGACGGCTTGTATGAGTGTATTTTATGTGCTTGCTGTTCTACTTCTTGTCCTTCATTTTGGTGGAATCCTGATAAGTTTGTTGGTCCTGCTGGTTTATTACAGGCTTATCGTTTTCTTGCAGATAGTCGTGATACGCACACTGAAGAACGGCTTGCAGAATTAGACGACCCTTTTAGTGTATTCCGTTGCCGGGGTATAATGAATTGTGTCAATGTTTGCCCTAAAGGGCTTAACCCGACTCGCGCCATTGGCCATATCCGGCAAATGCTGCTAAAGAGTGGGACTTAGTAATAGTAATTTTAGGTGTTTCAGTTCATACTGTGCACCTGATTTTTGTAGGGCATTTAAACAGGTAGGTTGAATTATTTACAGTCGTATATTTTTTCTGCCTGTAAATATCTGACAAAATAATCAAAAGTGGGCAAGTCCTTTTAATTATTTTGGTTAGATGTACTTATACTAATTGCTTTTGGTAATAGGTATAAAACCCAAAGCGTCAGTTGGTTGAGTATTTCCGACAAGTGCCCTACATGCAGGGTTAACTGTATTACAGTGCGAATGCATTTATAAATGTACGTGTAAGAATGTACTTGCAATCGTGTGTTTATAAGAGTGTATTTATAAGGGCGTCTTTTTAAGAATAGGCTTTTAAAAAGGTGCTTTTAAATTGATGTATTGTAATGCAACTGAATAGCCGGAGCTGGTAGCCTGTGTTTAATTTTTCGTTTAAATACAACTGCCGTTATGCCCCGGTTTTTGTGTGAGTGTTAGAACCGAAATATAACGAGTCTGTTTGTCGGCCTATCTGGTAAAGCAGCTTAAGCTTATTTGGTCAACAAGTAATAAGCTGTTTAGCCCTAGATAAAAGCAGTTTTGCTTGATCAGGGGTGAAAACCTGACAAAACTTGCCGGATAGCTGTCTTACTCATGGGGTAATAAGAATGCAAGAAGGTGTCATGCACCAGATGTGGCGGACGGCGCATATATCTGGTGGCAATGCAGCTTATGTAGAAGAGTTATACGAGCAATTTTTGCGTGATCCAAATGCCATCCCAGAAGAGTGGCGTGATTATTTTGAAAAGTTGCCACAAATTGAAGGTGTTAGTGCTCAAGATGTTTCGCATGCAACGATTCGAGAACACTTTCAGCTATTAGCCAAACAACGATCTACCTCCCATGTAATGGCACCGGTTTCCGTTACTTCTGAACACGAAAAAAAACAAGTTCAGGTAATGGAGTTGATTGAGTCATTCCGTCAACGGGGTCACCAGAATGCTAAGCTTGATCCTCTAAATCTCCAGCAGCGCCAGCAAGTTCCAGATTTAACGTTAGAACACCATGGGCTTAATCAAGCTGATTTAGACACCGTTTTTCAAACAGCCTCGCTCTCTTTTGGTAAAGACGAAGCCACCCTTAAAGAAATCTGGCAAGGTTTAAAAAATACCTACTGCTCTACCATTGGTGCTGAGTTTATGCACATAGTGGATTCAGAAGAGCGTCGCTGGTTTGAGCAACGCCTAGAGTCTAATCGTGCTCACCCTACCATCAGCAAAGAATCCAAACTGCACTTGTTAGAGCGATTATCTGCAGCTGAAGGTTTAGAGAAATATTTAGGCACTAAATACCCAGGGACTAAACGTTTTGGCCTGGAAGGGGGCGAAAGCTTAGTGCCGATGGTTGATGAGCTTATTCAACGGGCCGGTTCTTATGGGGCCAAAGAAATGGTCATTGGTATGGCACACCGGGGCCGATTGAATTTATTGGTGAATATTCTGGGTAAAAACCCAGCCGATTTATTTGATGAGTTTGAAGGGAAAAAACTTCAGGATGAAGGTTCTGGTGATGTGAAATACCACCAAGGTTTTTCATCTAACGTGATGACGCCGGGTGGCGAAATTCACTTAGCGATGGCTTTTAACCCTTCACATTTAGAAATTGTTTCGCCTGTCGTTGAAGGTTCGGTAAGAGCTCGTCAAGATCGTCGTAACGATGTTAATCGTGATTTAGTGGTGCCTATTAATCTTCATGGTGATGCTGCATTTGCAGGACAAGGTGTGGTGATGGAAACCATGCAAATGTCGCAGACTCGTGCTTATAAGACAGGTGGCACTATCCATATTATCATTAACAATCAGGTTGGTTTTACCACTAGCCGCCAGGATGATGCCCGTTCAACAGAATACTGCACCGATGTAGCTAAAATTGTTGAAGCGCCTATTTTGCATGTGAATGGTGATGATCCAGAAGCGGTATTATTTGTCACTCGCCTGGCTTTAGACTACCGGATGCAATTTAAGAAAGATGTGGTCATTGATTTGGTTTGTTATCGCCGCCGGGGCCATAACGAAGCGGATGAACCATCGGGTACTCAACCACTGATGTACCAGGTTATTAAAAATCAACCAACCACGCGTACTTTGTATGCAGAGCGCCTGATTAAAGAAGGTACGTTAACTGCAGAAGAAGACAAGCAAATATTCGAAGGCTATCGCACAGCACTGGATAATGGCCAACATGTCGTGAAAAGCCTGGTAAAAGAGCCTAACAAAGAACTATTTGTTGATTGGGCTCCCTATATCGGTCATGAGTGGACTGCAAAACACGACACTCAGGTAGATATTAATGTACTGCAAGAGCTGGCTAATAAACTACACGACATTCCTGATGGTGTTGTTGTACAACGCCAGGTTGGGAAAATTATTGAAGATCGCCGCAAAATGGCAGCGGGTGCTTTACCCATTAACTGGGGCTTTGCGGAAACCATGGCTTATGCCACGTTATTACATCAGAACAATCCCATTCGGATTACGGGTCAGGATGTCGGTCGTGGTACTTTCTCTCACCGTCATGCGGTACTGCATAATCAAAAAGACGGTGAAGCTTATATTCCGTTAAAAAATCTTGCCGAAGATCAGCCAGCCTTTGATATTTATGATTCATTCTTATCAGAAGAAGCGGTGTTAGCATTTGAGTATGGCTATGCAACCACTACCCCAAATGCATTAGTCATTTGGGAAGCACAATTTGGTGACTTTGCGAATGGTGCTCAGGTGGTTGTCGATCAATTTATTACCAGTGGTGAGCACAAATGGGGACGTTTGTGTGGATTAACCATGCTGTTGCCCCATGGCTATGAAGGGCAGGGTCCTGAGCACTCTTCAGCTCGGCTAGAACGTTATTTGCAATTATGTGCGGAACATAATGTACAGGTTTGTGTACCTACAACGCCTGCTCAAGTGTTCCATATGCTTAGGCGACAAGTATTACGTCCTCTGCGTAAGCCGCTGATCGCATTAACACCCAAGAGTTTGCTTCGCCATAAACTTGCTGTTTCAACCTTAGAAGAGCTGGCAGAAGGTAGCTTCCATACAGTATTAGCAGAGGTGGATGATATTAAGCCAGCTGACGTTAAGCGTTTAATTATGTGTAGTGGTAAGGTTTATTACGACTTACTGCAAAAGCGTCGTGCAGAAAATCTTAACGATGCAGCAATTATACGTATTGAACAACTTTACCCATTCCCCCATGACGATCTGGAAGCTGTGTTTGCACAGTATCCAAATTTAGAGCGTGTGGTGTGGTGCCAGGAAGAGCCTATGAACCAGGGGGCTTGGTACTCTAGCCAGCATCATATGCGACGGGTGATAGCAGAGCATCCTAACAAGCAGCTGTATTTAGAATACGCAGGTCGGGAAGCCTCTGCAGCCCCTGCCTGTGGTTATATGTCAGTGCATGTGGAAGAGCAGCAAAAGCTGGTAGATGACGCTTTCACTATTTAATGATTGAAGGGCGTGTAACAGCGCCTTACTTAAAGATTGGGTAACAAGCAGTAAACATTAAAGGTTTTTAAGGAAACAACATGGCCACTGAAATAAAAGCACCTACTTTTCCGGAATCAGTTGCTGACGGCACCGTCGCCACTTGGCACAAAAAAGTGGGAGAAGCCTGCAGCCGCGACGAATTATTAGTAGATATTGAAACTGATAAAGTGGTTTTAGAAGTCGTTGCCCCTGCTGATGGTGTGTTAAAAGAGATTGTCGCTGCTGAAGGCGATGTGGTTGAAAGCGAAGCGATTATTGGCGTATTTGAAGAAGGTGCTGCGGCATCTGCGGCACCAACCGCAGGAACTGCTCCGGCTGCAGAAGCTGCTGCGCCAGCCGCTAGTCAGGCAGCAACAGGTGAAGCCATTTTAAGCCCAGCCGCTCGTCGAATTGCTGATGAACATGGTCTTGACCACAGTGTAATTAAAGGCACGGGTAAAGGTGGCCGAGTCACTAAAGAAGATGCATTAGCGCATGCTAAGCAAGCAGGACAGTCAGCACCAACCACTGCTTCTCAACCAGCCACTGCACAAGCACCGGTTGCCAGTGGTGGTCCTCGTGAAGAAAAACGCGTACCCATGAGCCGTTTACGTGCTCGTGTAGCAGAACGTTTAGTACAAGCCCAACAAACTGCAGCGATGTTAACAACGTTTAACGAAGTTAACATGAAGCCCGTTATGGAACTGCGCAACAAATACAAAGACGTGTTTGAAAAGTCTCATAATGGTACTCGCTTAGGCTTTATGTCATTTTTCGTTAAGGCTGCAGTGGAAGCGCTGAAGCGTTATCCAGCCGTAAATGCTTCTATTGACGGTAATGATATTGTTTATCATGGCTATCAAGATGTCGGTGTTGCGGTTTCTTCTGATCGTGGTTTGGTCGTACCTGTCTTACGTAATGCTGAAAATATGGGGTTGGCTGAAGTTGAAGCGAAAATTCGTGAATATGGCTTAAAAGCGCGGGATGGCAAGTTATCGATTGATGAAATGACTGGCGGTACCTTCACTATTTCTAATGGTGGTGTATTTGGTTCACTTATCTCTACCCCTATTTTGAACCCACCACAAACCGCTATTTTAGGTATGCACAAAATTCAAGAGCGGCCAATGGCAGTGAATGGCAAAGTAGAAATACTACCAATGATGTACTTAGCACTGTCTTATGACCATCGTTTACTTGATGGCAAAGAAGCAGTGACTTTCTTAGTGGCTATCAAGGAAATGCTAGAAGATCCTGCTCGTATTTTATTGGAAATCTAAGCACCTAATTTATTCTCAGAATAATGAGGTTGCTGCCTTTAACCTAGGTAAAAGCAGCAACCTCCAGGCTTATTTGCCAAGCGCAAAATTGATTTAGGACATTAAACATGGCTCAAAAATTTGATGTTGTGGTAATTGGTGCAGGCCCTGCCGGTTATGTTGCAGCTATTCGTGCTGCGCAGTTGGGTTTAAAAACGGCTTGTATTGAAAAGTGGATTGGAAAAGACGGTAAAGTGGCTTTAGGCGGCACTTGTCTTAATGTAGGTTGTATTCCATCAAAAGCCTTATTAGATAGCTCCCATAAATACGAAGAAGCAAAAGATCATTTTAAAGTGCATGGCATTAGCGTAGATAACGTTGATATTGATGTCCCTGCCATGATTAAACGTAAAGACCAGATTGTTAAAAATCTAACGGGTGGTGTAGCCGGTTTATTTAAAGCTAATGGCGTCACTGCCTATGAAGGCGCTGGCAAAGTATTAGCAGGCAAGCAAGTAGAAGTGACTAAGCGTGATGGCAGTGCTGAGCTATTGAATGCTGAAAATATTATTATAGCGACTGGCTCTAGCCCAATTGAAATTCCACCAACACCATTAACAGAAGGCTTAATTGTTGACTCAACAGGTGCTTTAGAATTCCAAGAAGTACCAAAGCGTTTAGGTGTAATTGGTGCTGGTGTTATCGGTTTAGAGTTAGGTAGTGTTTGGGGTCGGCTAGGTGCTGAAGTGATTGTACTTGAAGCAATGGATACTTTCTTGGCTGCAGCTGACCAGCAAATAGCCAAAGAAGCAGCCAAGATTTTCAAAAAGCAAAAGTTAGACATTCGCTTAAACTGCCGGGTCACAGGCTCTGAAGTTCGCGGTAACGAAGTGGCTGTAAAATATACCAATGAGAAAGGTGAAGAGTGCGAAGAACTTTTCGATAAAGTGATTGTTGCAGTCGGCCGTCGTCCTTACACAGAAAACCTATTAGCGGATGATTCTGGCGTTAAGATGGACGAACGCGGCTTTATTTTTGTTGACGACCAGTGTCGTACAGAAGTGCCTGGCATTTATGCAGTAGGTGACGTTGTTCGTGGTCCAATGTTAGCCCATAAAGGCTCAGAAGAGGGCATTATGGTGGCTGAGTTAATTGCTGGCCAAGCCGCTCAAATGAACTACGATTTAATTCCTTCGGTTATTTATACTCATCCAGAAGTGGCTTGGGTCGGTAAAACCGAAGAAGAAGTCAAAGCCTCTGGCGAGCCCTATAAAGTGGGTACCTTCCCATTTGCTGCCAGTGGTCGGGCAATGGCTGCCAACGACACGGCAGGCTCTGTTAAAGTGATTGCACACGAAAAAACTGACCGTATTTTAGGGGTTCACGTAGTTGGCCCAAGCGCAGCTGAACTGGTTCAGCAAGGTGCTATCGCTATGGAATTCGGCTCTAGTGCAGAAGATTTAGGCTTAACAGTTTTCTCACATCCAACCTTATCTGAAGCATTACATGAAGCGGCATTAGCGGTTGACGGTCATGCTATTCACATCGCCAATAAAAAGCGTCGTAAGTAATTAGGTTTGGCAGCTCGGTTTTAAGAAAGCCAAGCTGCCTTTTTGCTATAGCAATGCGAATTTAGGCTACTCTAAATGTCGATTGCTATAGTTTTTTATGGGGTTAACAGGGCTTTAGCATTTACATTATGTAAATGGCATAGAGTACTGTTGATTGAGTTAAGTGCAACTCGAATTACAGCACAACAAACGGTAGAAGAAGCATGAATCTTCATGAGTATCAGGCGAAGCAATTATTTGCTGAGTATGGCCTGCCTGTCTCCAAAGGCTATGCGGTAGATACCCCCGAAGCAGCTGCTGAAGCCGCTGATAAAATCGGTGGTGACAAGTGGGTGGTTAAAGCGCAAGTTCACGCAGGTGGACGCGGTAAAGCCGGCGGCGTTAAGCTGGTTAGCTCTAAAGACGAAGTACAAGCCTTTGCAGCTAATTGGTTAGGTAAGAACCTAGTGACTTACCAAACAGACGAAAAAGGCCAGCCAGTCAGTAAAATTTTGGTGGAGTCTTGCACTGATATTGATCAGGAGCTGTATTTAGGTGCAGTGGTTGACCGCTCAACTCGCCGTATTGTTTTCATGGCTTCCACTGAAGGTGGCGTAGAGATTGAGAAAGTTGCTGAAGAAACCCCAGAAAAAATTCTGAAGGCAATTGTTGACCCATTAGTGGGTGCTCAGCCTTATCAAGCCCGTGAAATTGCTTTCCAATTGGGCTTAAATCCAGCTCAAATTAAGCAGTTCACCAAAATCTTCTTAGGCTTAGCCAAGCTATTCCAAGACTACGATTTAGCGCTGCTTGAAATTAACCCGCTGGTTATTACCTCTGAAGGTAACCTGCATTGCTTGGATGGCAAAATTAATATCGATGGTAACGCTATGTACCGTCAGCCTAAGCTAAAAGAAATGCATGACCCTTCACAGGAAGACGCCCGTGAAGCCCATGCAGCGTCTTGGGAGCTTAACTATGTTGCATTAGATGGCAACATTGGTTGTATGGTGAATGGTGCTGGTCTGGCGATGGGTACCATGGACATCGTTAAGCTGCACGGTGGTGCCCCAGCTAACTTCCTAGACGTGGGTGGCGGTGCAACTGAAGAGCGGGTTGCTGAAGCATTCAAAATTATCTTGTCTGACGACAATGTAAAAGCGGTTTTAGTGAATATTTTCGGCGGTATTGTTCGTTGTGACCTGATTGCTGACGGTATTATTGGCGCCGTTAAAGATGTTGGTGTCAATGTGCCAGTTGTCGTACGTCTTGAAGGTAACAATGCAGATTTGGGTGCTAAGCGCCTGGCTGAGAGTGGCCTGGATATTATTGCTGCTACCAGCTTGACCGATGCTGCCCAGCAAGTTGTTAAAGCCGCGGAGGGTAAATAATAATGAGTATCTTAATTAATAAAGACACTAAAGTTATTTGCCAAGGTTTTACCGGTTCTCAAGGAACTTTCCACTCAGAACAAGCCATTGAATACGGCACTAACATGGTCGGTGGTGTGACGCCAGGTAAAGGTGGTCAGACTCACTTAGGCTTGCCTGTTTTCAATACCGTTAAAGAAGCGGTTGAGCAAACGGGAGCAGAAGCTTCTGTTATTTATGTTCCCGCGCCTTTCTGTAAAGACTCTATTTTGGAAGCGGCTAACGCTGGGATCAAATTGATCGTTTGTATCACTGAAGGTATTCCAACGTTAGATATGCTGGATGCCAAAGTGAAGTGCGACGAGTTAGGTGCACGTTTAATCGGTCCTAACTGCCCAGGCGTAATCACTCCCGGTGAATGTAAGATCGGTATTATGCCTGGTCATATTCACAAGCCAGGTAAAGTGGGTATCGTTTCTCGTTCTGGTACCTTGACTTATGAAGCGGTTAAGCAAACTACTGATCATGGCTTCGGTCAATCTACCTGTGTTGGTATTGGTGGTGATCCAATCCCAGGTAGCAACTTTATCGACATTTTAGCAATGTTCGAAAAAGACCCACAAACTGAAGCCATCGTCATGATTGGTGAAATCGGTGGTACCGCTGAAGAAGAAGCGGCGGCTTACATTAAAGCCAATGTCACTAAGCCAGTGGTTTCTTATATTGCAGGTGTAACTGCACCTCCAGGAAAGCGGATGGGCCACGCCGGTGCGATCATTTCTGGTGGTAAAGGTACCGCTGACGAGAAGTTTGCTGCATTAGAAGATGCTGGCGTTAAAACGGTTCGCAGCTTGGCTGAGATTGGGAATGCGTTAGCAGAACTAACCGGCTGGAAATAAATACGCTTCACGAATGCACTTTAGGGGGTGTTGTCTGCACAACTCACCCTAGTCACCTATATATCATAGGCTCCTAGGGCTTCGTTGTTTGACAGCCTACCCTAAAGCACCTTCGTTTTGCGTATTAAAAAGTCAAGTTCACAAAAAAAGCAGTCTTTTTAGGCTGCTTTTTTTGTGGTTGAAATTAATAGATGTTAATTCTTTTAATGGCGTTAATTTTAGATAAATAAACTAATTAAAACTAAAATTTGAAGTAAAATTCTGTAAATCTGTCGCTATACTGAGCAAATAGTCCTGTACACCCTTCGCTCGGGTATAGGTATATAAATTTTCTCAATAAAATCGCTGCAAGCCAATGGATGCCCCGCATCCGCTTTGTAGCAGTATGCAAATAATTTATACCTAAAAGGGTATAACGAAGTAGTAACCATTATAACGATAGGGGGTCTGTTGCTATGTTAATTGGTGTACCTAAAGAGATTAAAAATCACGAATATCGAGTTGGCCTGACACCAGCAGCGGTTAAAGAATTAGTTAACCATAACCACCAAGTGTTTATTGAAACCACAGCTGGTGATGGCGTTGGTTTTTCTGATGCTGATTATCAAGCAGTAGGCGCTACTATCCTGGATACAGCAGAAGCTGTATTTGAAAAAGCAGAAATGATTGTGAAGGTGAAAGAGCCCCAAGCAGTCGAAAGAAAGCGTCTAACTGAAAAGCACACGTTATTTACTTATCTGCACTTGGCTCCTGACGTACCTCAAACAGAAGACTTAATTGCTTCTGGGGCGACTTGTATTGCTTATGAAACGGTGACTGATCCTGCTGGTCGTTTACCGCTATTAGCCCCAATGTCTGAAGTGGCTGGCCGAATGTCTATTCAAGCGGGTGCTCACTGTTTGGAAAAATACTGCGGTGGTCGTGGTGTTTTATTAGGTGGTGTTCCTGGTGTTGAGCCTGCCAAGGTTGTGGTATTGGGTGGTGGTGTTGTTGGTAAGAATGCTACCGCCATGGCGGTTGGCCTGGGTGCCGATGTTGTGGTACTGGATAAGTCAGTTGATGTATTACGTCAATTAGACCTGGTATATGGCAATCGAATTAAAACTGTTTACTCCACTGAGCAGGCGATTACTGATCATGTTCTTAGTGCTGATCTGGTGATTGGTGGTATTTTGATTCCTGGCGCTGCGGCACCTAAGTTGATTACCCGTGAGCACATTAAGGCTATGAAGCCTGGCGCAGCGATTGTTGATGTGGCGATTGACCAAGGTGGCTGTGTAGAAACCTCTAAGCCAACGACCCATGCTGATCCAATTTATATTGTGGATGATGTGGTGCATTACTGTGTTGCTAATATGCCTGGTGCTGTGGCTCGCACTTCTACAATGGCGTTGAATAATGCCACTCTGCCTTTTGTGATTGAGTTGGCTAACAAAGGTGCGAAGCGTGCGATGGCTGAAAACCCTCATCTATTGAATGGTTTGAATGTGTGTCGTGGAAAAGTGACTTGTGAAAGTGTTTCAGTGGCACAAGGGTTAGATTATGTACCTGCTTCTGAAATGTTGAATGCTTTATAAATAGACTCTTCGATTTCCGGTTGTTTGTTACCCCGACTTGCCGCAACATTTGTTGCGGCTTTTTTTTGCCTTTTATTTTGCCGGTAGTTACTTGTAATTAGACTGCAACAGTTAACGGTTACTTTGTTGGTCGTCGTGATATCTGCTTATTTACCCATAAGTTGTTATTAGGTAGTTATAGAAACTGAAGGCTGTTATCGAGCGCAGCACTGGTTTTTTGTAGTAGTACTGAGGTATGGCATGGTTGGGCAGTGGTTAGATGTGTTGGCAGTCGGTTGGTTTTTCTGTAGTTGGACTGGCTACAGTTGGTTTGCCTGGCATTATGGCAAGGTGACCCCTTGTTTAGCCTCAGTATTGCATCTTTACCGCGAAGATTGGATGAGGCGGGTGCTGACTAGAGAAAACCTAATAGCTGATACCAGTATTATTGCTAATTTAGAGCGCAATGTGTCTTTTTTTGCCTCCACGGCGATTTTGATTGTTGCTGGCTTAGTCACTACGTTAGCTGCAACCGATGAGGCGATTGGTTTTTTAAGTAACATGCCGCTGGTGTCTTCTACTTCCCTGCAATTATGGGAATACAAAATTCTGATTATGATCATTATTTTTGTCTACGCATTTTTCTCCTTTACCTGGAGCTTACGGCAGTACAATTTCAGCTCAGTATTGATTGGCAGTGCCCCACGGCAAGATGAAAATGATGTGTCGGAGCCGGAGCGAGACAGCTTTGCGATTCGTTCAGCCAGAGTATTATCTATGGCGGGCAATCAGTTTAACTATGGACTTCGCTCTTTCTACTTTGGTTTGGCCACCCTGGCTTGGTTTATAACACCCTGGTTGTATATGGTTGCAACCACCATTGTCGTATTAGTGCTCTATCAACGAGAGTTCCAGTCATCCGTATTAAAAACAATGCTTTATACTGAAAAGTAACCGCTGTATTGCACTCTAGTCAGTAAAAACGCAACAGCTTGTCGGTAAGTGTTTGCTAATTACCTGGCTCCTCACTAACCTTTGCCTCTTTTTTGAAATTGACTGGTAAAGTATGGCGTTTACGTTGCTGGCTTTAGGGCTTGCTTTGTTTGTTAGTGGGGGAGGCTACTTTTTTTGGCTTGCCTATCAGCGGTACTCAATCTTGGGTGTTTTGTGTATTGTGCCGCCTGTAGCTGTTTGGCTTGGGCTTCGTCACTGGGAGCAGGCTCGGTTTGCCTGGTTAACCCAGTTTATTGGGGTGGTTAGCTGCTGCTGTGGGTTAACAGTCATCAAACACGAACAGCCAGACACTTGGCAGCATTGGTCTGAACGCACTTATGCAACTGTATTTCAGGTGGTGGTTCAATTGAGGCAATTGCCTGTCAAAGAGCAATACCTGGCTTTACTTGCTCAGTTTGAAAAAAAGCCTACAGAGGAACCATTAACAGGTTTATTAGCAGGAGAGCCGTTTAACCCCAGCCAGGTTATTTACACAAATGAACAGCTGGTGTTTAACCAGCTGGGGAAAGATAACGATCTGCCTGAAATGTCTCTTAGTATTCATTTACCTGAAAAACATTGGCATTTGCTTCATCATCAGGGGGAGCTGAGTTTGGTCGATGCACCTTTTGCAGTAAGCTGGTACAGCAATACTAGGGATGATGCCGCTTGGGAAGAGCAGGTAGGTATTAAGCGGTTTAAACTGATACGCCTTTATAATCGTCAATTGGCGTTTGACCTGCAACTTGATGATACCAGTCAGCTATTTGGCTATGCTGAATATCGCTAGTAAATCTCTTTTCTTTTTTAGTTATTGAAAAATCCATAACTATCCCCATTTAGCCATTAACTAAGTCATTTACTAACAGCTGGTTTAGTCCTGTTAGTAATTATCTTTTGTATTGTAAAAATAGGTAATAGTCAGCATGACAGTGGAAACTAAAAAAGAAACGTTAGGTTTTCAAACTGAAGTAAAGCAACTGCTTCACTTGATGATCCATTCGCTTTACTCCAATAAGGAAATTTTTCTTCGTGAGCTGATTTCTAATGCTTCCGATGCGGCTGATAAATTGCGCTTTGAGGCGTTATCTAATGCCGATTTGTATGAAGGTGACTCTGACCTGAAAGTGCGGGTGAGCTACGACAAAGAAGCTAAGACTGTTACTATCAGTGATAATGGTATTGGTATGACCCGTGAAGAGGTGATTGAAAACCTGGGGACGATTGCTAAGTCAGGTACCGCTCATTTTCTTAAGTCATTAACGGGAGATCAGCAAAAAGATGCTCAGTTAATTGGTCAGTTTGGAGTTGGTTTTTACTCGGCCTTTATTGTGGCGGATAAAGTGACATTGACCACTCGTCGTGCAGGCGACCAAGCAGCAGTGTGCTGGGAATCTGAAGGAGAGGGTGAGTTCACTATTGAAGAAGTGGAAAAAGCGGCTCGTGGTACCGAAGTAACCTTGCATTTAAAGCCGGAAGAAACAGACTTTGCTGATGGCTATCGGTTACGCAGTGTGATTCGTAAATACTCTGACCATATTGCTATCCCTGTGGTGATGAAAGAAGAAGCAGCAGCACCAACAGGCGATGAAGAAAAAGATCAAGAAAAGGCTAAAGAAGAGCCAAAAGATGAAGTTATCAATACTGCTAAGGCAATGTGGACTCGCCCTCGTACAGAAATTTCTGATGAAGAGTACAAAGAGTTTTATAAGCACATCAGCCATGACTTTGGTGAGCCATTAGCCTGGAGTCATAATAAGGTTGAAGGTAAGTTAGACTACACTAGCCTTTTATATATTCCTACCAACCCGCCATTTGATATGTGGAACCGGGAAGTGCAACATGGCCTGAAGCTTTATGTGCAGCGGGTCTATATCATGGATGAAGCGGAGCAGTTCTTACCATTGTATTTGCGGTTTGTTAAAGGTGTATTGGATACTAATGATTTGCCATTGAACGTATCCCGTGAAATTCTGCAAAAAGACAGCAAAATTGATTCTATCCGCAGTGCCTTGACCAAGCGGGTTCTGGATATGCTGGAAAAACTGGCGAAAAAAGATGCAGAAAAATATGCCACTTTCTGGAAAGCCTTTGGCCAGGTCTTAAAAGAAGGCCCTGCAGAAGATTTCACTAATCGTGAAAAAATTGCCAAGCTGCTGCGTTTTAGTACTACTCACACCAATAAAGCCGAGCAAGATCAGTCACTAGAAGACTACGTAAGCCGGATGAAAGAAGGGCAGGACAAGATATACTTCATTACGGGTGAATCGTTCAATGCAGCCAGCAATAGCCCTCATTTAGAAGTCTTCCGTAAAAAAGGCTTGGAAGTCCTGATACTGCACGACCGTATCGATGAGTGGTTAATGCAGCAACTAGGTGAGTTTGATGGCAAGCAGTTAGTCGATGTGGCTAAAGGTGAGCTTGATTTAGGCAAACTGGATACCGAAGAAGAGAAAAAAGTCCATGAAGAAGTGGCTAAGGAAAAAGCTGACCTAGTTGAAAAGGTAAAAGAAGCTTTGGGTGATAAAGTCGCTGAGGTGAGAATATCCCATCGCTTAACCGACTCACCTGCTTGTTTGGTTGTTGGTCAGTATGATATGGGCGCTCAAATGCGTCGAGTATTAGAAGCGGCTGGCCAAGCAGTACCTGAAATCAAGCCTACCTTTGAAATCAACCCTGACCACCCACTGGTTGAAAAGTTACATAATGAAGCGGATGTGGATCGCTTTAACGACTTAACTGAAGTACTGTTCGATCAAGCGAATTTAGCAGCAGGCGGTCACTTAGATGATCCCGCTCAGTATGTACACAAGTTAAATAAACTGTTGTTGGAATTATCGAACTAAATTGTTTTTAGTGTTAAAAATAATTTAACGCTAAAATGAAAAGCCACCTAAAACATCGGGTGGCTTTTTTATGATAAATAAAAAAATAATACGTTAATCTTTTGCTTGCTTCTATTTCTCAAATTCACCTCAAATATTCTTAAAAGTCATTTTTGGATCATTGCTTTTCAAAACAATAAAGAAATCTGAGTCATAATTAAAAAATAATATTAGGTTAATCTAATGTCTGGTGTGATTAAATCTGGTGACATGTGGGGTAATTATTCTTTTTAGTTATTAACGGTTGCTTTGTGATTCCAGTAACACTTTTAAATTTATTTGAAAGTAAATCCAAAAGGGGGAGGTCTTAAAGTACGAGATGGTAATAGTGATCTAATATTGTAGAGATTAGACACATGTGTGACTAATACGAATGTGAGAATTACCATCCCTTTACGCAAATATGAAATTTAGGAGTTTATCATGAAAAAAACAGCAGCCTTGTCTGTCGCTTTAGGAACTTTAGTTGCTCTATCTGCTGCTTCAAATATTGCCCTTGCTGGCGATAAAGTGAAATGTTATGGCGTGATTGAAGCTGGTAAGAATGACTGTGCTGCTAATGGCCATTCCTGTGCAGGTCAAGCTAAAGTTGATAATGATCCAAATGAGTGGAAATACATGGCTAAAACAGAGTGTGAAAAACTAGGTGGAACTATTGGTAAGCCTAAAAGCTAATCGTGCAGGTTGATTCTCAAGATGCAAACTGAGAAACAAATATCCAGCCGTTGCCGGGATATCCCGGCAAC